>CAVAPC010000001.1:0-185077 GCA_963590505.1 uncultured Alistipes sp.
TTGTTATTGATGTCTATCAGTCCTTACTTGACCTCCTCAAAATCGGCGTCTTGTACGTCGTCTGAGCTACTTGCTTTTTGCTGATTGTTGTCTGCGTTTGCACCGTTGAAACCTTGTGATGCGTCAGGACCAGGCTGTGCACCTTGGTACATTTGTTGTGAAGCTGCTTGCATAACAGTGTTGAGGTTGTTTATTGCTGCGTCAATTGCTGCAACATCTCCGCTCTTATGTGCATCTTTCAATTGTTGGAGCGCTTGCTCGATACCTGGCTTCTTGTCGGCAGGAATCTTGTCTGCGTTGTCTTTCAGGAAGTTCTCTGTGGTGAAGATCATTGAGTCAGCCTGATTCATCTTGTCGATTTTCTCACGTTCAGCTTTGTCTGCTGCTGCGTTTTGCTCTGCTTCAGCCTTCATGCGGTTGATTTCCTCTTCACTCAGGCCTGAAGATGCTTCGATACGAATGCTCTGTTCCTTGCCTGTAGCCTTGTCTTTTGCAGAAACGTTGAGAATACCGTTAGCGTCGATGTCGAATGTTACTTCAATCTGTGGAACTCCACGGCGAGCCGGAGCTATGCCGGCAAGGTTGAAGCGGCCGATTGATTTGTTTTGTGATGCCATTGGGCGTTCGCCTTGAAGCACATGAATGGTAACTTCCGTCTGGTTGTCTGCTGCGGTAGAGAAAACTTCGCTCTTCTTGCAGGGTATTGTCGTGTTTGCATCGATAAGCTTTGTCATTACACCGCCCATGGTTTCAATACCGAGTGTCAGTGGGGTAACGTCGAGCAGTACTATGTCGCCGACGCCGCCTTCCTTGTTGAGGATAGCTCCCTGTATTGATGCTCCTACGGCAACCACTTCGTCAGGGTTTACACCCTTTGAAGGTTCTTTTCCGAAGTAGTTCTTCACGAGAGTCTGAACTGCTGGTATACGGCTTGAACCGCCAACGAGTATAACTTCGTCGATGTCTGATGTCTGAAGCTTTGCGTCTCTCATTGCGTTTTGGCACGGAACGAGGCAAGCCTGTATGAGGTTGTGCGCCAACTGTTCGAACTGTGAACGTGTAAGCGTTTTAACGAGATGCTTTGGCACGCCACCTTCTGCGGTGATATACGGCAGATTGATTTCTGTTGAAGATGTGCTTGAAAGTTCTATCTTTGCTTTTTCGGCAGCTTCCTTCAGGCGTTGCATTGCCATGGGGTCTTTTGTCAAGTCGATTCCTTCTTCTGACTTGAATCCGTTAACGAGCCAGTCAATGATTACCTGGTCGAAGTCGTCGCCACCCAGGTGAGTATCACCGTTGGTTGAGAGCACTTCAAATACTCCGCCGCCGAATTCCAGAATTGAGATATCGAATGTACCGCCGCCAAGGTCGAAGACTGCAATCTTCATGTCCTTGTTTGCCTTGTCTACACCGTATGCCAATGCTGCTGCAGTAGGTTCGTTTACGATACGGCGAACGTTCAGACCGGCAATCTGTCCGGCCTCTTTTGTTGCCTGACGCTGTGAGTCGGAGAAATATGCAGGCACGGTAATTACTGCGTCTGTCACTTCTTGTCCGAGATAGTCTTCGGCAGTCTTCTTCATCTTCTGCAGAACCATTGCCGAAATCTCCTGCGGAGTATATTTTCTTCCTTCGATGTCAACGCGCGGAAAACCACCTTCGTCTACAACGCTGTAAGGAACGCGCTGTGTCTCTTTTTCACACTGTGCGTATGTCTCTCCCATGAAGCGCTTGATACTGTAGATTGTATTTTTAGGGTTGGTGATTGCCTGACGTTTTGCAGGGTCGCCGATTTTGCGCTCCCCGTCTTTTACGAAGCCCACAACAGAAGGTGTTGTGCGTTTACCTTCGCTATTTGCGATAACTACTGGTTCGTTTCCTTCAAACACTGCAACGCATGAGTTTGTTGTTCCCAAGTCGATTCCGATAATCTTTCCCATAATTGTATTTATTTTTTTTCTTTTTTTTTCTTGTTATGTTGTTATGGATTTTGTTTATCCTGTATCTTTTGGGCAAAGTCTGTGCCAAAGGGGATTTTATGTGCCAATGTATGACATGTTGTCAGTCTGACGTTCCCGTTGGCATATTTGCTTGGCTGTGTTTTTGACTAGAATTCCAGTCTGAATCCCTTATGTTTCATTTCCTCATACATATTCTTATTAAATGTATACAGGAATGCTTCTTTCTTTGGTGGTTGTTTCAGCCTTTCGTTCTGTTGGTTCAGTATGCCAAGGTGCAACATCTTGTTGTAGAAATTCCGGCGGTCGAATTTAACGTTCAGAATGGCCTCGTATAGTTGTTGCAGCGCTTTCATCGTGAACTTTTCCGGCAGTAGCTCGAATCCCACAGGTTCGAAGTGAATCTGTTTGCGCAGTGCGAGCTCTGCCATTCGCAATATTTGGTCGTGGTCGAAAGCCAGCGCCGGCACTTCGTCGAGCGAGAACCATTGCGCCTTAGCTGCATCGTCGCCGCCTTTCACGTCCTGTAGTCTTACAAGTGCGTAGTATGCTATTGTGATGACGCGCTCTCGCGGATCTCTGTCCGGTGCGGTGAATGCGTGGAACTGGCGTATGTATGCTCCTGTCAGGCCTGTTTCCTCTTGAAGTTCGCGCAAAGCTCCTTCTTCTGCCGATTCATCCATTTTTATGAATCCGCCGGGCAAAGCCCATTTCCCCTTGTATGGCTCTATTCCGCGCTCTATAAGCAGAACCTTGAGCTTGTTTCCGTCGAACCCGAAAATTACGCAGTCTGTTGTTACGCTAGGGTGCGGGTATTTGTAGCAGTATTCTTCGTTTTCCATATTCTTGCATTTAAATCTGTCGCAAAGGTAGTGTTTTTGTGCGTATATACAAATTTATTTGCGTAAACTTGACGAAATGAAATTGTTTTTAGTACAAGACATTCGTGATGTATAGCCAACAGAATCGTTTCGCATTGGGGGCGTGTTCAGAAGCAACTTCCTTTCGATTTTGTCATAACGTTGATGTGAAACTGTTCAAAGGTCTTTTGAAAGCAAAGTAACGGCAGCCTGTGTTCTGTCTTGAATGTTTCAATATTTAATTTCTGTTGTTTTTGAACGGCTTTTTGTATAAATTTTTCACAATACAGTAAAATTTAGAAATAAAATATTAAATTTGCAAGCGGATTGTTAATTTATTTGATTTGCTACATAGCGGGAAATGCTATTTGTTTAAGCGGTATAATAATACAACAAATAAGAAATAAGGAAAAAAGGGAACGACTTACGGTTGGATAATAGGAAGAAAGTTAAAAAAAGGAATAACCTACAAACATTTTTATTTATGAACATGCGACATGTACATTCTGCATGGAAGACGCGCACAGTTGCCACTTCCGTTGCCTACAGGATACTGTTGCTGTGTGCTGGAGGCATGGTTTTGCCACAGACCACTTTTGCAGCGGTGGCTTCCGTCGAACAGAAAGAGACCATTACTGGAGTAATAACAGATGCTCATACGGGCGAGACAATTGTTGGAGCGAGCATTGTGATAAAAGGTACGGCCAAGGGATGCGTAACCGACATAGACGGCCGTTTTGTCTTGCCTGTTGACAAGTTGCCCGCAACGCTCGTCGTTTCATACGTGGGCTATCAGCCAAAGGAAATTCGCGTCACCAACAAGCAACCGCAGTCAATTGCGCTTGCGGAAGACGCTCAAGACATAGAAGAAGTAGTTGTGACTGGTTACGGAACGTTCAAGAAATCGGCATATGCCGGTTCGGCAGCAAACGTAAAGGCCGACAAAATTGCCAACGTGCCGTCAGTTTCGTTCCAGGACATGCTTCAGGGAAATGCTACCGGTGTGCAGTTCACTTCGTCTTCAGGTCAGCCAGGTGCGGCCGCATCGATAAACATCCGAGGTATGGGCTCAATCAATGCCGGAAACACGCCGCTTTATGTTATCGACGGCGTTCCGATGCAGAGCGGAAACATCAGTTCGCTGGATTCTGATTCCGGACTCGACATCATGTCGACCCTTAATACCAACGACATTGCCAGCATAACAGTGATAAAGGACGCTGCCGCAGCTTCTCTCTACGGTTCGCGCGCAGCCAACGGCGTGATTATAATAACCACGAAGCAAGGGCAGCAAGGCAAGCCCAAAGTGTCGTTGCAGGCGGATTGGGGCTACTCCGACTTCGCTATGGACTTCCGTCCCGTTATGAGCGGGCAGCAACGCCGAGACTATATATACAACGGACTTTACACAGGACAGATACGCAACGGAAAAACGGAGGCCGAAGCCACAGCGTATGCCGACGAAAACATCGACGACTATGCACCCGTGCCATGGTGCGGCTTCGTCGACTGGAACGACATCCTTTTCAAAAAAGGCTCCCATCAGCAGTATGAGGCTTCCATCTCTGGCGGAACAGACAAGTTCAAGTATTATTCATCTATTGCCTATCTAAAGCAAGAAGGTATAACAAACCGCTCCGGACTGGAGCGACTGACAGGTCGTCTGAACGTGGACTATCAGGCAACAAACCGTTTCTCGCTTGGAGCCAACCTGCTTTTCTCTAGCGTTACGCAGGATGTCTATGACGAAGGTTTCACTTACACGTCGCCTTTTTATTCTTCAAGAAGTGCCGTCACACCGTCAGACCCTGTCTACAACGAAGACGGATCTTGGAACCGCTCGCTCATACGCATCGGTGACCGCAACCCGGCGCTTGCAAACGAATATGATTTCTCAAGGGAATACGTTACGCGCGCCTTCAATACGGTGTATGCACAGTATGAGTTTCTGAAGGACCTTAAGCTCAAGTCAACGTTCAGCTACGACTATATCGTTACAAAGGGCAAGAACTGGTATGACCCGCGCACGAGCAACGGAGAAGACAAGAACGGTGACATGACGAAAGAGATGTATGAACGCCGCAAGATGGTTTGGGCAAACCAACTCACTTACAAGAAGACTTTTGCGGAAGTGCACCATTTCGACGGTCTGTTGGGCTATGAAATTGACGACCAGTACCGCGACTATCTTTCCGGAGAGGCTTCAAACTTTGCCACTACAGACAAGAACGAGCTGACAAACGGCAAGAAAACGGAAGCTGTTGCAGGAAGCAACAACCGCACGCGCCTTGTTTCATACATCGGACGCATGAACTACGATTATGACAACAAGTACTTCTTCGGTGCAAGCTACCGTATTGACGGCAGTTCGCGCCTTCACAGCAGCAACCGCTGGGGTAACTTCTGGTCTGTTTCTGCGGCATGGCGCATCATAGAAGAGAAGTTTATGGAGCCGACCAAGAAGTGGCTCTCCGACTTGAAACTGCGGGCAAGCTACGGTGTAAACGGAACATTGCCTTCAGACTACTATGGCTACATGGCATTGAGCAGTCTTTCAGACGGATACAACGAAGAACCCACCATCAGTATCTCGCAACTTGAGAACAAGAACCTTAAGTGGGAAACAAACTATAACTTCAACGTGGGTCTGGACTTCGGACTTTTCGACCGCGTCAACGTTACTCTCGAATACTATCTGCGCAACACAAAGAATCTGCTCATGGACAGTCCCGTATCCATGACAACTGGCTTCAGCAGCTATCTTATGAACGTCGGTCAGCTGCGCAACCAGGGAGTTGAACTTGAGATAAACTCGACGAACATACGAAACAAGAATTTTGAATGGCGCACCACGTTCAATCTGTCTCACAACCAAAACAAGGTGGTGAAGCTTGAAGGCGGACAAACCGAAATAATATCGGGAACACAGATTCGCAAGATAGGCCATTCGTTCCGCACATTCTATATGATAGAATTTGCCGGAATAAATCCTGAAAACGGAAATCCGCAGTTCTATACAAACGATGAGCTTGAAGACGGAACATACAGCAAGGAAATCACCGAAGACGCAACAAAGGCTCATTCCATAATGCTTGACAAGCATGCAGAACCAGTTATAACGGGAGGACTTTACAACAACTTGCGCTACAAATGGTTCGACCTTGGCTTCCTGTTCAACTTCCAAGCCGGCGGATATTCATATGACTCTTGGGCACAGAAAACGGAACATGGCGGATATGACATGCAGGCAAACATTCCGACATACTATGCAAACAGTTGGAAGAACCCTGGCGACGTGACAGAATACGAGTGCTTCTACGAGAAGAGTTCAAACGTGGCAATGCACAAGATAACGTCGAGCCGACGTCTGCACAGCACCAACTACCTGCGCCTGAAGACCCTTACCTTCGGCTTCACGCTGCCAAAGGAATGGATAAAGTGTGCCGGACTGAGCAGTGCGCGCATATACATGGCCGCAAACAACCTGTGGACTTCTGCCGCATGGGACTATTACGACCCGGAAGGCGTAATCAACGGAAGCTCAATACAGGGCACACCTCCACTCAAGACCATTACGTTCGGATTGAACGTGAACTTCTAACAGGAACGAACAAAAAACAGAAAAGTCATGAAAACAAATATCTTAAAATATATAACGGCAGGAACACTGGCACTGACGCTGGCGTCTTGCGGCAACGACTGGCTTGACCTTGAACCTTCCACAAGTGTTGTGTCGAAGGTTGAAACGGCATCCGACGTGAAGTTTACCCTAAACGGCATATACAGCGACATGCAGAGTGCATACGCTTACTCCGGCCGTCTTGTTTATTACGGCGACGTGACCGGCGACGACATGCAGGCCGTTAGCTCGACAAAGCGCGTAGCATCGGCTTATCTCTACGGGTTTACGAAAAGCTCGTCGCAGGCAACATACTGGTCGTACCCTTACACCTTTATACAGAACTGCAACGTTATTCTTGCAAACATAGACGCAATTTTTGCAACCACCGCTGACGAAAAGGCGGAACTTGCCGACTATAAGGGACAGGCACTGGCAATAAGGGGCATGTCGCTGTTTGAACTGACCAGACTCTTCGGTTATCCATACACGAAAGACAATGGCGCATCGCTCGGTGCATGCATAGTTACAACCGTTTCAGAGAAAGACGCAAAACCGCAGCGCAGCACTGTGGCAGAATGTTACGACCAGATAATCAGCGATCTTAAGGCCAGCGTGGAACTTCTTGGCGAAGACTTCAATAAAGGCAGAATAAACAAATGGGCAGCATTAACGCTACTCAGCCGCGTATACCTCTATCACGGCGATAATGCCAAGGCTCTGGAAACTGCGGAGGCAGCCATAGAGGGAGCGCAAAAGAAAGGATATGCACTTTGGTCAAACGAAGAATATCCCACAGCATGGTCAAACGATGCCACAGCGAGCAAGCCGGGCGAAGTGCTCTTCGAGATTATCAATCTTACAACAGATTCTCCTGGAAAAGAAAGCCTTGGATATCTAAACTCTCCAAGCGGATATTCGGATGCGTGCGTCACATGTTCTTTCTATAATTTCCTTAGCGAAGATCCGAACGACGTTCGTCTGAAGATTATCAACGTGGCTCAGAAGCCGGCTTACACTTCATCTTCGGTCATAGCACGTGGATACGTCAACAAATATCAGCCACAGGCGGGCGAAAACATAGAAGACGCCAACATTCCGTTGCTGCGACTTTCAGAAACTTACCTGAATGCTGCCGAAGCCGCCGTTAAGACTGGCGACAATGCAAAGGCAGTGAAATATCTTGAAGCCATAGTGAAGCGCGCAAATCCCGCCAATACGGTGGAGGGAACAACTGTAACACTCGAAAGGGTGCTTGCAGAACGACGCAAGGAACTTGTCGGCGAGGGACACCGCTTCTATGATCTGTTGCGCAATGGCTTGAGCGTAGAACGCAAGGACGAGAAAAATTCCGTTTTGAGCAAGACAAAGCATCTCTGTTCAGACGAATACAAGACTATAACGCTTGACAATTACAAAATTGTGCTGCCTATACCACAGGCGGAACGCGACGTCAGTCACATTGCGAACAACCCTGGTTACGGCGACTAATAATATGGTATGATGAAAAGGACAAAAGGTTATTTGGCCATATTCCTTATGGTGATGCTGACAATGTTCAGCGTCACCGTTTCGGCAAAGCAACAGTCTGCTGACAACGACCGGCAACTGTCGTGCGACGGCCCTTACGTAATTTACCAACCGGGGGGGGCAGTACGTGTTGTCAGTGTCGGCACGGACGCAACGGTAAAGGATACCACTTACGCCGAACTACCGGAGAATTTCACTCTTCACGTTTCCGACCATGAAGGAAACTATCCCTTCAACGTGAAACTGCATCCCGTAAGCCGTCAACCGTGGAAACAGCAACAGGCAAAAAAGACGTTTGTGATGAGTGACCCCCACGGTAGACTAAACCTTGTGGTGAGTCTGCTTCAAGGCAACTGTGTGATTGACAAGAATCTCAACTGGTGTTTCGGCAGCAACCAGCTCGTTGTGATAGGCGATGTGTTCGACCGGGGTTATGACGTGCCTCAAATCTTTTGGCTTCTATATAAACTTGAGGCCGAAGCCGAAGCGCAGGGCGGGCGCGTTACGATGATTTTGGGAAACCATGAACCGATGGAACTGGCAGGTGACATGCGTTATGCAAAGCCAAAATACAAGATGCTTGCCGAAAAGTTAGGGATAGAATATCGCAGTCTTTTTGGAAATGATACAGAACTTGGGCGCTGGCTCTCCACACGCAATGCCATTCAGCAGATAGGACGCTTCATGTTCGTGCATGCGGGCATTAGTGGTGAATTCTATGAACGCAACATCCCTGTCGCTGAGGTGAATGATACAATCAGCAGCGTGCTTTTCATGAAGAGCAAGGAGCGTAAGGCACATTCCGAATTGTGCAAGTTCCTTTATGGTAACCGCGGGCCGATATGGTATAGAGGACTGGTACTGAAGACCCGCAAATGGTCGCCTTTGAGCAGTGATTCCCTTGATATGGTTCTGCAACGCTATGATATTGACCGCATATTTGTGGGTCATACTATTTTCAAGGATATAAAGCGCTTCTATAAGGGACGTGTGATAGCGGTAAACGTGGACAACCTTGAAAACTATAACCACAAGCGTGGGCGCGCTGTCCTTATTGACGGCAACGACATATTCGTGGTGGGTGACAAAGGAATAAAGCGCAAACTGAAATAAAGGAAGGCCGTTTTATATCTTCAATCAAAAAATCCTCAACCGCCTGAATCACGGTTGAGGATTTTTGTATGTTGACATGCGGTTGCTTGCAGCTTGTCATGTGCTGCAATGTGTCAGATTCTCTCCTTCAGTTCGGCTGGGATTTCAGGCATCGCTCCGTTCTGGGTGCAGACATACGCGCTTACATCCACCGCCAGTTTGTGGGCTTCGGCAATGGGCTTACCCTGAAGCACGGCTGCACAGAAGGCTGCCGTGAAAGAGTCGCCGGCGCCCACGGTATCTGCCACCTCAACACGCGGAGTCTCTTGATATGACATTGCGCCAGGAGTGAACACGTAACTTCCGTTAACTCCACATGTTAGCACAAGCATATCGAGATTGTATTTGCCGAGAATGAGCCAGCATTTGTTCTCCATGTCAAGCCCAGCGTAGCCGAACATGCGCCCAATGAGCACAAGTTCCTCGTCGTTTATCTTCAAGACGTTGCATCGCTTCATGGATTCCCGTATGATTTCCTTTGTATAGAAGTTCTGTCTGAGATTTATGTCAAAAACTTTCAGGCATGGGGTAGGGGTGCTGTCAAGGAATTTGTATATAGTCTCGCGGCTAACGACGTTGCGTTGCGCCAGCGAGCCCCAACAAACGGCAAGCGTATTCTGCGCCACTTCTTTCACGTCTTCGTTGAAAGGGATGTTGTCCCACGCCACGTTTTCCTTTATGTCGTAGGTTGGAATGCCGTCGTTGTCAAGTTCCACCTGCACCGTTCCTGTGGGGTAGGGCACACGTGGCATAAGGTAGTTTAGTTTCTTTTCTTTCAGTTGGGCTACTGTTTCTTCGCCCAGTTTGTCTTCGCCCAGCGCACTTACGGCAATGGCTTTCACTCCCATCTGTGCTGCATGATAAGCGAAATTGGAAGGGGCACCGCCCAATTTCTTGCCTTCTGGAAGCACGTCCCACAGTGCTTCGCCCAGTCCTACTACATATCTGTCTTTCATAATCGTTCTTTTACCTTATTATATATAATAGGGAGCAACGTTGTGCCGTGTTGCTTATATGGGCGTTTGCCGCTGCTCCTTTTATTGAATAATTTAATGTTGCCGCTATTATTGTTTTACTTTAGGAATATAAGTGAACAGATAAAGCACTCCTACTGCCATTACCGCAACTGCCCCAGTCTGCCCGATGGCGTCGCTGCAGAAGCCCATGAGCAACGGAAAAACCGTTCCGCCGAACAATCCCATAACCATAAGGCCGCTGACTTCGTTCTTGTGAAGAGGTTCTGATATCAGTGCCTGCGAAAACACGATGGAAAAGATGTTTGAATTGCCGTATCCCACAAGGGCAATCGCTGCAAAGATAACAAGCTTGCTCGTTCCCGCAAACATTCCCGCCATGCTGAGTGCCATCATTACGACACTTATTATGAAGAAAGTGCGGGCTTTCATAATGCGCAGGAAGAATGAACCGGTGAGGCATCCCAACGTGCGGAATATGAAATAGAGGGATGTGGCGAAGGCTGCCTCGTTAAGAGTCCAGCCCAAACGCTCGATAAGAAGCTTCGGAGCTGTAGTGTTTGTACCTACGTCTATTCCCACATGACACATTATTCCGATGAACGACAGCAGTACAATAGGTTTTGCCAGCAGGCTGACGCTTTCTTTCACGCTTGATGCCTTTCCCGAATGTGTTTCTTCCGGTATCCTTGTTGCGCTTAGAAGGATGGCTGCCGCCACTCCGATAACCATGTAAATAGGGAACAGTATGCGCCAGCCGTAGCCGAAACTTGGTATTGTTGCCATTGCTCCCCACATGGCTATGTACGGTGCTAGAAATGAAGCTATGGCTTTTACGAATTGTCCGAACGTGAGTGTTGAAGCAAGATTGCCGCTGATTACCATCGACACCAATGGATTCAGAGAAGTCTGCATCAGTGTGTTTCCTATGCCAAGCAGCGAGAATGCTATCAGCATAAGCATGAAACTCTCGCCGAAGAGCGGAAGAAGCAGAGATACCACGGTTACGATTAGTGACAGCAACACAGTGTTCTTTCTTCCAATCCTGTTCATAAGCATGCCTGTTGGCACGCTGAAAATGAGAAACCAGAAGAATACCAGCGATGGAAACATGTTTGCTGTTGCATCGTTAAGATGCAGATCTTCTTTCACGTAGTTGGATGCTATGCCCACCATGTCAACGAAACCCATTGCAAAGAAGCAGAGCATCACGGGTATAATTGCGAGTTTATTGGTTTTCATCTTAGTTGCTTTTAATGTTTACAGAGCAAGTTTGTGAACCTTAATGTTGTTGAATTCAGCTTTGCCGCCCTTTGTATAGAATTTCAGATTCTCGTATGCTTCGATTGGGAACACCAGGTTTGTCATTGCTATGCGGCCGTCGTTTACAAATATTTCTACCGATGAACGGTCCACGAATATGTCTACATGATATTTTTCGCTTTGGCAAAGAGACAGCGGAGCCCATGTGGCAAGAGCAAAATCGTTCTTGTAGTTGATTGAGTTCACCACGCGTGCCGGTTGTTTGGCCTGTTGTTCGCGTTGCTTGTCCCACGCCAGTTCAATGTCGTGTGGCACGGCTTTCTTTCCGAAGTCAGTGAGGCCGCTTTCCGTACGGTCCATCACAATGCGTCCTTTCTTCATGTCGAAATAAATAGTTGCACGCTCGCGCTTGTTGTTTGAAATTTCGATGCCGGCAATACCGTTGGCGTCTGGCGTAATGTCAGCCTCAATCTCGAACGCACCGTCCATTCCTGTGGCAGCGCCTTTAAATTCTTTTGTACCGTCAACAGTCTCGCTTCCCAGGTCGTGGGTTACTTTTCTTAATGACAAGACCTCAGGCGCAACGTTTTCCGACAGGTAATATTTTTCTCCGATAGAGAATAGTTTCAGTTCGCGTGGCAGTGCATTGGCACCACGGTTCTGCTTGAACGGGGTAAGATTGGCATATTGCCAGTTGCTCATCCATGTAAGGGCAAGAACTCTGTCGCCTGTGTTCGAGAAAGTAACCGTTGCGTAATGGTCTTTTCCATAGTCAAGCCATTTCACGTCGTGCGGGTCGGGGCAAGTGAAATTCTTTCCGTCGAAGTCGCCAATGAAGTATTCCGTTGCGCTACCGCCGAAGATGCAACCCGGATTGATGTTCATTGTCATTACCCATTTCATGTTTTTCTTGTCGCCGTCAACGGGGAGTTGGAAGAAATCAGGGCACTCATATTGGCAGGGCTGCTGTCCGAAACCTTCACCGAAAGAGCTGACGTAAGTCCATTTCTTTAGGTTCTTGGATTTGTAGAAGCGTGTTTCCTTGTCTGCCGAAACTATCATATACCAGCATTTCCCTTTTTCATACCAGAAAACCTTTGGATCGCGGAAGTCTTTCAGTCCGTCGAAAGGCGTAAGTACGGGATTTCCTTCATATTTCGTGAATGAACGTCCGTTGTCTGTACTGTAAGCCATGCATTGTATCTGTCCGTTTTTGTCGCTTGCCGACGTGTATAGTGCCACGATGGAGTTCTTTCCGTATCCGGCAGTGTTGTTCTTGTCAATAACGGAACTTCCTGAGAAGATGTGTCCAAGTGTGTCGCGCGCTATGGCAGGGGCGAGATGCTCCCAATGCACCAAGTCTCGGCTCACGGCATGGCCCCAGTGCATGTTGCCCCACTTTGAACCATACGGGTTGTATTGGAAGTAAAGGTGGTATTCACCGTCTTTGTAGACCATACCGTTAGGATCGTTCATCCATCCGTAGAGCGGTGTGAAATGGTATGTGGGTCGATAGTAGTCGGTGTTAGTCGTGTCGAAAGTGTCGCTAAGCTTCATCAGATTTGTTGCCAGCGAGTTCTTCTTCAGACCAAGGATTTTTACTGTTGCTGTGTTGCCGTTTCCGAGTGCGAACGGAACATAATAGTCTGCTCCGTTCTGTGCAAGCCTTACGTCCATCCATGTGTCTGCTGCCGAACCTGTGCTGAGAACGACTTTAGCTTCTTCTTTGTCTTCCTGAATAGGAAGCAGAAGATATTTTGTCGGCTTGTCGATGCAGATTACTGTAGTGTCACCTTTGTGGACAATGTTCATCTTTTGTGCCATAGCGGCGCTTGCTGTCATTGATGTAACAAGGCACAGAGCCTTCATTATATTGGTTTTCATAATTGATATGGTTTAAGTTATGTTATCAGATTGTATGTGTTCTTGGAAAATCCTGCCGGAAAAGCTGCACTGTGTCCGGCAGGGTTGTATGAGATGTGGCTTGCCTAGAATTTCAGTGACGCGGTGAATTCCACTGTGAACGGGCGCAGATAGCTGCCGGTCATCAGTTGGTTCTTGATTCCTTTCGCTTCGTCTTTTGTAATAAGCTCCGCACCGGCAATGCTGCCTTTCGCGCCTGTCTGGTTGAGGAAGTTCACAACTGTGCATCCCAACGAGAGACGCTTGTTTACCTGCCAGTTGACACCGCCGAAAGTTTCCCAGTGGCCGTTGAAATAGTAAGCCTCGTTGATGTTTGCATAGGTCTTTGAGAAGTAGCGGAAACTTGTCCAGATTTTTATGTCTTTTGTAATCATGTAGCTCGGGTCGAGTTCCAAGAGTATTTCAGGTATCTCAGCAACGATGTTGCCTGTGGCATTGATGTTTCCCACATAGCCGTCGTTGAATGTTATGGAAGTTTCGTATTTTTTGTAGGTAGGTTTTTGGTAAGTGAAGAGGAAATGGAAATCAAATCCTTTGAAAGGATGCATCACGGCATCGGTTGTCCATCCCCATGTCTGTATGTCGTAGGTAAGTGGAGCTGCCTTTATTTCGCTTCCGTGTTGCAAGTTCAGCGTAGAGTTGTTGTTTGTCTTCGAAATGTAAGAGAACAGCGATGTCAGACTGAGCCAAGAGTTGTTGTAGTAAATGCCGATTCGTCCGAGCGGAACGGAAATCTTGTCTGTATTAGGCATTGTTGCAGGAGCGAAAGCCTCGAATTTAGGATGCTGCACAATGTATGTGAAATCGCCGGTAACGCCGAAGTTTTTCGTGAGCTTGTATGTTGCAGCCAGAGAGAAGTCGTAGTTGAACCAGTCATACTTCATCTTGTTCGGAGTTATGCGTGTTCCGTCGGCTGCGGTAGCTCCAAGGTAGTAGTCTGCAAAGCGTCCCACAAATTCTCCTTGTTCATTCTTCACTGCCGCATTTTCTCCGTTGAGGCTTTGCCATTCAAGACGCAAACCGTAGTAAAGGTTAAGCTTCGGCGTGATATCCCAGTCGTGCGTGGCATAGAGTGCGAGTTTGTTTTCATGGCCTTTGTAATATTCGGAAGCATTCTTGTTGAAGTCGTAGAAGTAGCTCGTACGTTTGTTGGCATCCCACAGACGCAGTGCATAGCTACCGTCAGACGGTACGCTTTGGTCGTACATCGTAGTGTTTGAGCAGTAGTCTATGTGGTAGAACCACTCGTTTAGACCTACTCGCAAGGTTGAATTTCCAAGTTTCTTCTGTAGCTCATTTGTGAATAGGAGCTCATCGACTGTTCCTGCATTCAGACAAGACATACGTGTCTGCACGTATTGTCCGTCATAGGAATTTACCTTTCCGTCAAGGTCTCTGTACATGTAATTGTAAAGCCCTTGGTTATCCTGACTCTTCAAGTCGATGAGCGCCATAGGTGTCTGGTAAACCATTGCGCCGCGGCTATGGTCGTATCGTACAACGGTTTTCATTTCCATTCCGTTGTCCCATTTGTATTTGTTCATGAGCTCTATTTCGCTTGATTTGTTAAGCGAAGCGTCGTAGAGTGTTTTTTCTTCCAGTTCGCCTGTGCGCATGTTTCTGTACGTCATGGTGTTGTCAGTAGGCAGGTAGGAAGTTGTGCCAAGTTTGAATTTACCGTATTCCTTTACACTGCCGTCGCCTACATAGATGAACGGCGCACTTTGAGTGGCATAGTTGTAAACGTTGTGGCTATTGCTGTATTTGTACATTGCAGTCAATTCACCGCGGTTCCCGTTGTAACGCTTTGTTATTAGCGCCTTGTAGATTTGTGTTCTGTCCTGATAGGGCGTTGATTTGATTTTGAAAGTTCCCGGGTCGAAGTCTTGATACATGTTGAAACTGTAGAACCAGTCGTGTCCCATGTCTCCGTTCAAGTTCAGAGAGAATTCCTGCAGCCCGAAATGGTTGCTCTTGTAGTTGAGCGTTCCGTTAAAACCTTTCTGCCCGAGTTGTGTAAGGGAGTTTACTGCATATCCGATGTTACCCGTTGTGATTGCCGTTTCTGCTATCTTCAGCAATCCTTGATGGCTGAGGCTCGCGTCTCCGCGCCATGTTGTGTTTACCGAGTGGGGATTTGTTGCATAGGTGACGGGCAGACCGTTTTCCAAAACATTAACGTCGGCAGACGGAAGACCAATCTGTATTTCGCGCGGTCCGTTTGCGCTTGCTGCATTCAGCATTACGTTGCGGTTCCCTTCTTCTTTCGAATTTGTCGCTTTTTCTTCTTGTGCCGAACCAGTGGCCGTTGCCATTGCCAGCATCACCGCCATGATAGACTTAGGTAATTCGTTCATAACTTTTAGGTTTTGGTTGTAGTTGTTTGATTTTTGCCGCAAAGTTATGCAACATGCTGGTTTATAGCGGCAACGCATGGTTCATAAACGGAAACGAATCGTTCTTTGCATCATTTGTTGCATGTAATGAACGATTCGTTAAGTCTCTTTGGCGCATTCGCTGGTGCCATGTATTAAATTTAATACCTTTTATTGTCCGATTTCTCCTGGCTTCACTCCGAATTCCTCCTTGAAGCGTTTTGCGAAATACGACGGAGTGGTAAATCCGACTTCATAAGCCACTTCCTGAACAGTCTTGTCTGTTGTTTCCAATAGTTGCTTCGCTTTAGCCAAGCGCGCCTTGCGCAGCAGGTCGACTACGGAATATCCTGTAAGGGCTTTCACTTTCCTGTATAGCTGAACACGGCTTAAACCAATTTCCGCTCCGAGGTCTTCCACTGAATAGTCAGCGTCAGGGATGTGGCTTTTAATTATTTTGCGCAGCTGTGTAACGAAAGTCTTGTCGTGTGTGCCAAGTCTTTCTTCTTCATCAGCCTGCTCTTTTGATGTTCCGGAAAAGATTCTTTTCAGTTGTCGCCTGCTTTTCAGTAGATTGTCTATGCGGGCAGTAAGTGTGGCGGCAGAGAAAGGCTTTGTTATATATGAGTCAGCTCCTGTTGAGTAGCCTTCGGCGCGTTGCTCTTCAAGCACACGTGCGGTGAGAAGTATGATGGGAATGTGGCTCGTTGAAACGTCTTCTTTCATGCGCCGGCTTAGTTCCAGTCCGTCCATTACCGGCATCATGATGTCGGAAACCACTATTTGCGGAACCTTTCTTCGTGCCTCTTCAAGTCCTTCGGCCCCGTTTTGTGCTTCGATTACGTTGAATTGCGGCTGTAGGATGGCCTTCAGGTATGTTCTCATGCTGGCATTGTCGTCAACAACAAGCACAAGCGGCCTTGTGTCGTCGTAGTCTTCTGCGGCAGTCAGCGCTTCCGTATTTTGTTGCGACTTTATGTCTTGTTCCGAATAATCGTCAGAAAGAGAGTTGTCTGCGGTGTAGGAACAATCTTCATTGTCTGCATTCATGTCGTATCCCGCTTGTCTTAATGGTATCTCTATCGTGAATGTTGCTCCTTTCCCTGGTACGCTTTCCACCGTAGCCGTGCCGTTGTGCAAGTCGGTATACGCCTTTACGATGGCAAGCCCGATGCCTGTTCCGCCTACAGAGCCTTTGGCTTGGTAGAAACGTTCGAAGATGTGCTTGCAGTCTTCTTCCGACATACCGCGTCCGGTGTCGGCAACTATAATTCTGAACGTTTCGTCAGTAAACTCCAGCCGTGTGGTTATTTTTCCTCCCTGCGGCGTGTATTTCAGAGCGTTGGTCATCAGGTTAAAATAGATGTGCGACAGTTTCTCTTTGTCGGCAATGACGGTATCGCTTCTTTCTGCCTTGTATTCCAGTTTTAGGTTTTTCCTTTCTGCGACGGCAACGAAGTCGCTTTCCCATGTCCGCAGTTCTTCACCGATATCGAAGCGGTTAAGGTTCAGTTTGGCCTTTTCGTTTTGAATGCGTCTGAACTCAAGAATTTCTCCAACGAGCTGCGTTAGGATTTTTGCATTGCGTCGTATCATGTCAACAAGAGCTTTGTCTTGTCCTTTTATCGTTGTCCTTTCGGTAAGTTGGTCTGCCGGACCGGATATAAGTGTGAGCGGCGTGCGCAGTTCGTGCGATATGTTCGTGAAGAAACGAAGCTGCGTCTGTGTCATTCTCTCCATGTTTGCCGTCATTTCTTTTTGCTGTGCAATGCTGTGCTTCAGCCTTTTGTTGATTTTTGTCTTTGCAAGGTAAGCTTTCACGGCAAATGTGCATACGCCGATAAGCAGACATACCAGGAAGAGCAACAAGAAGAGATAGTTGCGCTGTGTGTCGAAGGCGTTTGTCGTGGTTTCCACTCTGTTGCGCAGCGAGAAGAGTCTTTCGGCCTGTCGCTGTGTCTCGTCGTTCTGCATGAGCAGAACGCTGGCATTGTCGCGCGTGACGAGAGCCGACGAGAGAAGGTTCTCCCTTTTGAACTTCTTTTTTTCGAGTATGTCGACCGCCAGTTTCATTACTTCGTCGCCTCGTGTTGGATAAATGTATGAAGCCAACAGTTCTCCGTCCCTTACCAGTTGCATTCCTCCACCGGCCTGCGGCATGGCGTCGATGCCTAGAAATTTCACCTTTTTAAGGTCAACTCCATGTTTTTTCGCTGCTTTGCGCGCTCCCATAGCCATGCGGTCGTTGTGTGCAAACACATAGTCGAAGTCGGCAGGCGCTGAAGACAACAGCGAGTCAGTCATTCTGTATGCCTGTTGCTCTGTCCAGTCGCATTCTATGCTTTTCACTATTTGCATGTTCTTGTGTTTCGCCACTTCTGAGTGAAAACCTTTTGCACGGTCTATGGCTGGAGAAGATGTCGACAAACCGCATATTTCCAGAATGCGGCCGCGTCCTTTTATCTGCGTCGACAAGTAACGCGCCATGTTTCGCCCCATTTCCACATTGTCAGCCCCTATATATGCAGTGTATTTGTTGGAACGTGTGCGTCTGTCGAAGACAATCACCGGGATTCCTTTGTTGTAAGCGCGTTCAATCGCAGCTGAAACTTTTACCTGTCCAGGTGCAACGACAAGCAAATCAACGCCCATGTCAACAAATTGGTTTATCTGTTGTGTCTGCAATTCGATGTCATCGTATGCCGACGAAATGCGCAAGTCAACATTGTTGTACGAAAATGCTGAAATCCGCAACTCGTTGTTGAGTTTTTCTCGCCATGTATCTTCGCTGCACTGCGAAACGCCAATAACGAAACGATGTGTTCTTTTACCGCAAGAAATAATTAAGGGCAGAAAACAGAATAGGGCAACAAAAAGTTGCAAACGTGTTTTTCTCATATTTGTTAAGGTGTTTCATGCCGGTATACCTTATAATATAATGGTCCTATCGTTTTTTATGACGTTCATACAACGGGTATCTATCGGCAAATACAGTTTTCTTGTTTGCAAAGATAACAATTATTTTGGCATATCAGAATAAATGCATACCTTTGAGGCAGTAAAATTCATACATAAAATAGTTATGCCGGAGGCTAATATCCGGCGGAAATTTAAAACACAAAAATATGAAAAGATTTATTTCTGCGTTGTTTGCAACTTTGGCTATTGTTGCAGGCACAGTTAGTCTCGCTTCGTGTGGCGACGACGACAAAGAGGATGAGGGAGGCAAAACACCGGAAACAGGAGTCGTTACTGTGTATCTCGGCACTACTGACGACATGCTGGGTATCGTTTCTGTTCCCTGTGAAATTAAATCAGAAAGCGGGCAAACAGTATCCCGAACACTGACTTCTGCTGATTTTGCAGTTGACAAAGAACTGGAAAGTGAAAGCGCTCGTTTGCCGCACCAGTATGTTGGCAAATTCTGCAAGTTGCAGATTCCTGTAAGCTCCCTTCCGTTTAAATTCAAGGTAACTACCACTTGGAATTGTAACCAGTCAGCTATGACAGCAGATAAATATACAATGGGCATCTATTTCTCTGCAACATTTAAATCAACAGGTTCTTCCAAAATGTATTTCACGAAAGAATCTTTGATGAGCGCCATTGGAGTAAAGAAAGAAGGTGTGCCTACGTTGCTTCAAGAATACAGCAACATATGTACAAGAACATTCATGGTGAATAAAAAAGGCCTTGTAGGAATAGTTGAATAAAGTGTTCTGACAGGCAAAACCAACTATTTCGTGCCGCATATGTTTGCACAATCCTTTCTGTTTGTGCAGATATATGCGGCATTTTACATTAAAATGAAACGGAATACTGCTTTTTTGCACATGGGACATTGTAGGTGTGCAAAAAAGTCTTACCTTTGCAACGTTTTTTCCGGTGGGCTTTTTATCTGCATGCTTGCTTTGGCCCGTTCGGAAGGATAACGGAATAATAACAAAAACAATAGGAAAATGTCTTTTAATTTATTGAAAGGAAAGCGCGGTATAATATTCGGCGCATTGAATGAGGCTTCTATCGCCTGGAAAGTTGCAGAGCGTGCCGTAGAAGAAGGCGCTTGCATTGTATTGACCAACACTGCGGTTGCTTGCCGTATGGGCACCATTGATGAACTGGCCAAGAAGACAGACGCAACGATAATACCTGCCGACGCCACTTCAGTGGAAGACCTTACAAACCTTTTCGAGAAGTCGCAGGAGGCACTTGGCGGTAAGATAGATTTCGTTCTGCATTCGTGTGCAATGAGCGTGAACATGAGAAAGAAACGCACTTACGATGATCTTGACTACAATTTCCTCAACAAAACGCTCGACATATCTGCAATATCGTTCCATAAAATGTTGCAAGCTGCAAAGAAGCTTGACGCACTTAACGAAAACGCTTCTGTTCTTGCGTTGACTTACATTGCCTCACACCGCACGTTCTTTGGCTACAACGATATGGCTGACGCGAAATCTCTTCTTGAGTCAATAGCACGCAGCTTCGGTTACATTTACGGACGAGAGAAAGGAGTGCGCATCAATACCATTTCGCAGTCGCCAACGTTTACAACGGCAGGAAGCGGAATAAAGGGCTTTGACGGACTGTATGATTTCTCCGACCGTATGTCTCCTCTTGGAAACGCCAGTGCAGACGAATGTGCAGACTACTGTGTGGTAATGTTCTCTGATCTTACAAGAAAGGTAACCATGCAGACTTTGTTCCACGACGGTGGTTTCTCGAGCATGGGCATGTCGCTCAGGGGAATGACCCAGTACAACAAATCGTTCATAGACGAGAACCGCGACGAGAACGGAAAGATTATATACGGATAAGAGTTTGCTCTTTTCACGCTTTCAGTTGATTCTGAAACCGTCGCTCTTGTGAAAACGGAATAACTCTCTGCCGGACAACCTGCTGACATATGGCAAACCAAGGTTGTCCGGCAGTCTTTTTTATGCAGCTTGAGCGCACTCCTTTCTTTAACTTTGCAAGGTGCGTTTTCTTTTTCCTTGCCGCGTAATAATGTTGAAGGGTAACGGGAGTGTGTATAAACAAAAAGACACCCTTTCATACGGAAAGAATGTCTTGATGTTGGGATACTCGGACTCGAACCAAGAATGACAGGACCAGAATCTGTAGTGTTACCATTACACCATATCCCATTGTTTGCATATCGTTGTAACTTGATTGCGTTTGCAAAGGTACTGCTTTTTTTTTAACTGCAAACAAAAGTCGCAACTTTTTTTTAAAAAAAACAAAATAACGCCGCGGGATAATGGTTTTCGGATAAATCGGCTTACCTTTGCATCCTGTTGAAAACTGCATATATTATATAAGGTATAGCAAAAGGAGATAACGGATATAAACAAAACAACATACAAAATTTTAATGGAAAAGAACAACAAGCTTGTAGAATCAATCGTTAAAGGCATTCAAGAGAAAAAAGGTACAGACATTATTATAGCCGACTTGCGCGGCATTGACGGTACGATTTGCGATTATTTCGTGATATGTCAGGGAGGCTCGCCAACACAAATCGACGCCATTGCCGATTCAGTTGAGGAAACAGCGCGCATCGATGCAGGCGAAAAGCCCGTTAAAGTTGTCGGGTTGACCAATGCACAGTGGGTTGCAATGGACTATTCCGATGTTATGGTACATATCTTCCTGCCGGAAGTGCGTGAGTTCTATAATCTTGAAGGCCTTTGGGAAGATGCAGACGTTACGCTTGTGCCCAACATTGACGCTGAGTAATGATGCTCCATCACTGGCGGAGCATCCGTCAATAAGCCAAAATCACAATCAATACTACTGATATGAATCCTAACAACAACTTTAATCCCAATAGGAACAACAACAAAATGCCTAAGTTCAACATGGGTTGGATTTACGGCGTAGCTATTGTATGTCTGCTCATAGCCTATGTCATGGGCGGAAACAATATTGGCGGCAGTGCAGGCAAGCAGGCCACTTATACAAAGTTCCAAAGTTACGTGGTGAATGGATACGCCAGCAATATCGTTGTAAACAAAGACAACGGCAAGCTTAAGATGTATGTTAAGCCAGAATACATACGTCAGATTTTCGGCGTAGGCACAAACCAAGTGGGCACAAACCCGTTTGTAGAAGTGCAGTACGGGGGAATAGACAAGCTTGAAAGCTTCATCGATGCAGCCCGTGCGGCAGGAAAATTCCAGGGCGACCTTTCCTACGACAGCGACCGGGGCGGCGTCTTGACATATATCCTCCAGACACTTGGCCCGATCATAATATTCTTCGCCATATGGTTCTTCTTGATGCGCCGTATGGGCGGTGGCGGTGGCGGCGGCATCCTCGGCGTCGGCAAGAGCAAAGCAAAGGTATACGACAAGGAAAACACCGAAAAGCCGATTACGTTCAAGGATGTTGCAGGTCAGGAGGGCGCAAAACAGGAAGTGCAGGAAATTGTCGACTTCCTGAAAAATCCTCGCAAATACACCGAACTCGGCGGTAAAATACCTACAGGCGCCTTGCTTATAGGTCCTCCGGGAACTGGAAAGACGCTTTTGGCAAAGGCTGTTGCCGGCGAGGCAGGCGTGCCGTTCTTCTCTATGAGCGGTTCTGATTTTGTTGAGATGTTTGTCGGTGTCGGGGCGAGCCGTGTTCGCGACCTCTTCCGACAGGCAAAGGAAAAAGCTCCTTGCATCATCTTCATTGACGAAATTGATGCTGTCGGACGCGCACGCAGCCAAAGTCCGTCGATGGGAAGCAACGATGAGCGTGAAAGCACGCTCAATGCCCTTCTTACCGAAATGGACGGATTCGGAACAAACAGCGGTGTCATAGTGCTTGCAGCCACAAACCGCGCCGATATGCTTGACAAAGCCCTTCTTCGCGCAGGCAGATTCGACAGACAGATAAGCGTTGACTTGCCGGACCTGAACGAAAGAAAATCCATATTCGAGGTTCATCTTCGCCCAATCAAAAAGGACGGCAACGTCGACGTAGAGATGTTGGCTCGCCAAACGCCTGGCTTCTCGGGCGCAGACATAGCCAACGTGTGCAACGAGGCCGCTCTCATAGCCGCACGCAACGGCAAGAAGACAGTTGAAAAACAGGACTTCCTTGATGCAGTAGACCGCATTATCGGCGGTCTTGAGAAGAAAACAAAGGTAATGACCGCAAGCGAGAAACGCTCGATAGCCATTCACGAAGCCGGACACGCCACAATCTCTTGGTTCACTGAGCATGCAAACCCGTTGGTCAAAGTTTCTATCGTTCCGCGCGGACGCGCCCTTGGTGCAGCGTGGTACATGCCGGAGGAACGCCAGATAACCACAAAAGAGGCAATGCTCGACGAGATTTGTTCGCTTCTTGGTGGCCGAGCCGCAGAAGAACTGTTCACCGGACATATTTCCACAGGTGCAATAAACGATCTGGAACGCGTGACAAAAAGCATGTACGGCATGATTGCCTATGCAGGAATGAGCGACCGACTTCCGAACATAAGCTATTACAACAACAATCAGTACAATTTCCAGAAGCCGTATTCTGAGACGACAGCAAAGATTATGGACGATGAAGTGCTGAGGATGATTGCCGAACAGTATCAGCGCGCAAAAGACATTCTTACGGAACATAAGGAAGGCCACAACCGTTTGGCAGAACTGCTTATAGAACGCGAGGTCATTTTTGCAGAAGATGTTGAGAAGATTTTCGGAAAGCGCCAGTGGATAAGCCGTTCGCAGGAGATACTCGAAGGCAACGATGCTTCCACGGATGCAGAAAGCAAGCCCGGCGAAACCGCTTCCAAACCGGAAAATGCCCCGGCGGAAGAGGCGTCTAAAGAAGACTAAAGGAAGATTTATTCATAAACAAACGACGAAACAATACTATGGCAGAAGAAAAGCAAAGCAAAATGGCCAATCTCGTGGCACGCACTGTTACGGGAGTCATTTTTGTGGCAGCGGTAGTGACTTGTTTCCTGCGCCCGCTGGCGATGGAAATACTGTTTGCACTTGTAACCGGACTGACCATCTGGGAGTATACAGGACTGGTGAACGCAAAGGAAAACGTGCAGGTAAACAGATTTATCAGCACTGTGGCAGGTGTGTATTTCTTCCTCGCCGTTGGCGGGTTCTGCAGCGGACTTGTGCCAACCGGCGCGGTGTTTATTCCTTATCTGCTTACCGTTGTGTATCTTTTCATAAGCGAACTGTATGCCGGTGGCGGCAATGCGATTGAAGACTGGGCTCACACAATGCTCGGACAGATGTATATTGCCCTTCCGTTCTCAACGGTCAACGTTTTGGCTTTCAACGCCGGCGTTGGCGGACAGACCGTATACAATTATATAGTGCCGTTGTGTGTGTTCATCTTCCTTTGGACAAACGACACTGGGGCTTATTGCAGCGGTTCGCTTTTCGGCAGACACAAACTCTTTCCGCGCATATCTCCCGGAAAATCATGGGAAGGTTCTATTGGCGGGGCGGTGCTGGTCATAGCTGTCGCAGTTGCCATATATTGTTATGTTCCGCAGATTGGTGCAGAGTTGCAGCTTTCACTCATTCAGTGGGTAGGCTTGGGCATAGTGATTGTAGTGTTCGGTACGTGGGGAGACCTTGTTGAATCGCTTTTCAAACGCACTCTCGGCATAAAGGACAGCGGCAACATCCTTCCCGGTCACGGCGGGATGCTCGACAGGTTTGACTCTTCGCTCATGGCAATGCCCGCTGCGGTAGTTTATCTTTATACGTTGTCGCTCATCGCTTCTTAAAGGCGTCGCTTTGCGTTGCCGCTGAAAATATTTCCGCCGCTGTTGCAGTCGCAGTACGATTCAGCAGCGGTGGAATTTCTATTTCAGGTTCCACATTGTTCTTAGCAGCCTGTGGCCGGCTTGCGTCTTGAATACTTTTTCTTCAAACGTCCTTATTGCAGTTTCAGAAAGAGCGTCCTCGAAAGAGTTTACCAGGAAGTCAGCCTCAAGAAGAATCTGCCAGTCGATGCCTTCCACGTTTGTATAGGTGTGGTGGTGGGCTATCAGGAAGCATACGCGCTCTATCTGTCTTTCGGTATAACCGCCAACGCGTTCCATAAGCAGGCGTGCCTCGTCGGGTCCCAGCTCTTCCTGGTGTTTACCGTTGCAGTCGCCGTATTTTTTCTCGCTTGGGTGTATGCCGATATCGTGCAGGATAGCCGCCGTTTCAAGTATGAATGCCGTTTCTTTGTCTATGCCTTCCTGTGCAGCGATAGTTGCCGCAAAATCGTGAACCTTCACGAAATGTTGTATGCGCGGCACGTCGCCGGTGTCATATTCCACCATTGCGGCGAGCAGCCTTGCGTGTTTGTCGTCCATTTGTATATAAGAGTTTTTCCTTTTCCCGTTTGTATGTGTTTGCCGGCTCATTATGCCGTTTCATATTCAAGGCCGGATTGTCTTGTTCCCGCGTTATGATGAAAGCAGTAACAGTTGCCTTCCTACATCTCGTCAATTTCGGCACCGGTGCGTTCCATAACGTTTGCCGCCATGCAGTCGGCTGCATGTATTATTGCCACAAGGGGATACAGTTTCTGTGCCGTGTCGAAGTTTCTCACGTCTTCAAAGCTTTGCTGGTTAACGCCCCATGCTCCCATGTGCCAGCGAATGGCAAGCATCTCGTCGTCATACAGTTCCAGTCCGCTAAGCAAGATGACAACGAGCGACTTCTCGCCGTGGCCCATCGGAAAGCTTTTGTAAGTAACCTTGTAACCCTCGCTGTCTTCCCACTGTCCAAGGGCGTTCTTGCGCTTTTTCACGCTGCGTTTGTATATGTCGCTCTTGCAAACGTCGTGAAGCAACGCCGATATGATTATACTTTCGCGCTTCACTTCGCTTTCGAGCGATGGTTCAAGCGCTTTCATGCTTTCCCATATTGCCAGGGCGGCGCGACACGTGTTCAGCGAGTGGAGCAACAGTCCTCCTTCTGTGTTCAGATGATGTCCGGCCGAAGCGGGGGCGGCAAAAAATCCAAGCCGTTCCAGTTCGTCAAGCAAATCGTCAATGCCTTCGCGTCCCGTTGAACGCAGAAGCTCTATAAACTCGTCTTTCTTTTCTGTTATGTCTACTTTCATCGTAATCCAGTGTGATAGTTTTCCCTACAAAGCTACTGATTTTTGTTTTTGCGGCAAAACGGCAAAGCAATTTTTTGCATGTTTCAGCCTGGCGCTTGCTTCTGTTTCATAATCAGTTGGCTTTTGATTGAAACGACGGTTGTTCTGGAAAGCAACGAAGGGTCTTTTGACCGAGATGCAAGTTGCTTTTGAATGCGAACAAGGACGCTTTCCAATGCGGCTCCTGCTGACAGTGGTTTTGCCTCGCCTTGAAAGGCGTCAAGGCAGGGGGGCTGCCGCCATCGTGTCTGCGGGAAAATGGTGTTGCCTTATGCTGAGGTTAAAATAAACTAAATGATTTGCGAGTATGTTCTTTATGCTATATTTTTGCCGATGAAAACAAACTGTCTATAAAACCAGAACATACAAATCAGCATGAAGAAAACATTGACACTGGCGGCAGCCATTCTTTTGGGAATTGCATCGTCGTTTGCCGGCGATTACGCCAAGTATTACGAAAACCTGCCCGTAAAGATGGCAGAGCCTGCCTTGCCTTCCATTCCGGAATACAGTGTAAACCTGAAAGATTTCGGTGCGGTGGGCGACGGTCTGACCTTGAATACCGAAGCTTTTGAGAAAGCAATAAAGGCATTGGACAAGAAAGGAGGCGGACATCTTGTTGTTCCGCAAGGCGTATGGCTTACCGGACTTATTTCCCTAAAGAGCAACATAGACCTTCACCTCGAAAAAAATGCCGTAATAATGGCTACTCCTGACAGAACACAGTATGTCAAGACGAAAGACGGCGTTCGTGAAAGCAAATGCACACCGCTCATAACGGCAAGCAAGCGCTCAAACGTAAGCATAACGGGCCAAGGCGTGATTGACGGCAACGGCGCAGTGTGGCGCCCCGTAAAGCGTTCGAAGGTTAGCGACGTGGAGTGGAGCCGCTTCAAGGACATGGGCGGAACCGAAACAGAGGGCGGAAAGCTTTGGTTTCCATTCAACCTGACGCATTTCGAGAATCTTGCCGATACGCCCGAAGCGCAGGAAAGCATGAGAAACCACATGATACGCTTTACCGACTGCGAGAAGGTTCTCGTAAGCGGCGTTACGATACAGAACTCGCCTAAGTTCCATCTCATCCCGACACGCTGCAACAATGTCGTGGTCGACGGCGTTACGATTCGCTGTCCGTGGAATGCGCAAAACGGCGACGCGCTCGACATAAGCTGCTGCCGCAACGTGCTGATTGTGAACAACACCATTGACGCCGGCGACGACGGTATTTGCATGAAAGGCGGAGCTGGAAAGAAAGCCGCTCCCGACGGTCCTTGCGAGAATATCCTTATTCAAGACAACACGGTCTTCCATGCACACGGCGGATTCGTAATAGGTTCAGAATTCTCCAACGGCATGAAAAACATCGTGGTTCGCCGCAACCTTTTCTCCGGCACCGATACGGGACTTCGCTTCAAAAGCGGCATAGGAAGAGGAGGAAAGACGGAAAACATCTATGTCAGCGATATAATGATGAACGATATCAACGGTGAGGCGATAATCTTTGAGTGCACTTATGCCGACAAGAAATATAGCGTGAAAGACGATGGCGGCGAGGCTGTAATACCCAAGAACGCTGAATACGTGCCCGAATGGAACGACATCCACATAAGCAATGTGGTGTGCCGTGGGGCAAAGACCGCAGTAAAGGCTTACGGACTGCCTGGCTACGACTGTCTGAAGAACATTACCATTGACAATTCCACGTTCTTCTATACGCAAACCGACAAGGTTATATTCCCGAATGCCGACGTGAAGATAAACGGTTGCAAGTTCGTTACATATTAAGGCAACGCATGGCGCAGCCCTGTTGAGGCGGGCACGGAAAATACTGCAAGGTGAGGGCAAACCGCAAGGGTGGGGAGTCTTCACCTTGTTTTATATGCCAGGCTCGCAGTTTCGCTTCCGCTCAATCGGCAATGCAGCCGCACCGCCGTCTTGCCGTAAATGCGAAGCAAGAAAAACGAACATACGGAATTTTTAGAACCCGCCTAAAAAGCGTATCTTTGCAGAAGAAATCGTATTGGCGGGGCGCTTGTTCACAAAAGCAGCTCACGCAAAACAAAACAAGAACCAACAAGATACACAATCGAAAAATGGAACAGGAAAGCAAACTATTTCAGGAAGTAAACGAGGGTTACACCATGCTCGAAGCCATAGATGAGGCAAAACGCTGCCTGAACTGCAAGATTCCGCAGTGTAAGAAAGGTTGCCCGATAAGCCATGACATACCAGACTGGATACACGAACTGTCAATGGGAAATCTGGGCAACGCCATGAATATAATAAACGGAAAGAGCAACCTTCCGGCAGTGTGCGGCCGGGTGTGCCCGCACGAAAAGCAATGCGAAGGCCACTGCGTTATGGCGAAAAAAGGCAAAGGCATAAGAGTTGGAAAACTGGAGCGTTTCATTGCCGATTTCGACGGTGATATGGGACTGATACGCGAGAAACTGCAACCCAAGACACGTGGAAAGGTGGCAGTTATTGGCTCCGGTCCTGCCGGACTCACCATTGCAGGTGATCTTGCGCGACAAGGATTCAGCGTGGAAATCTTTGAGATGGAACCCGAACCGGGCGGTGTCTTGATGTTCGGCATTCCTGAATACCGTCTGCCCAAAGAGATTGTCAGACGCGAGATAAAGAAGATTGAAGAGCTCGGCGTTGTGTTCCACTGCAATGTAACCGTGGGAAAGGACATAAACATAGACCAACTGTTTGCCATGGGCTTTGACGCGATTTTCATGGGCACGGGAACAGGCAAACCAAAGAAACTGAACATACCGGGATGCAACCTGAAAGGCGTGCGCCAGGCCATTTGGTTCCTGCGCCGCGTTAGCTTGTACAATGAAGGAAACCTGGACCGTAGCGAAGTGGTTGTGCATGAAGGTAACCGCGTCTTTGTTATCGGCTGCGGAAACGTAGCTATGGACGCCGCGCGCACAGCGGTGCGCATGGGCGCAAGCGACGTGCAGATAGTTTACCACCGCACCGTTAACGACATGAGTGCGCTTAAATCTGAATACGACGAAGCGGTGGAAGAAGGCGTTACATTCAACTGGGAGTCAAGCATCGTGGAGATTCACGACACAGACGGAGTGCTGGACGAAGTTGTTATAGAGACAAAGAGCGGAGAACGACGCACGGAAAAGGCTGACTTCGTGATTATGGCTGTCGGCTCCGCACCGGCAAGCCGAATTGTTTCAACTACGACAGGAATTGATGTGGACGAGCGCGGATATGTATTGACACGTGAGAAGCCATACGGAATGACCACAAGAAAAGGCGTTTTCGCCGGCGGTGATGTGGTGAACAGGCCGTCGACAGTTGTCCTTGCAATGCGCGACGCAAAGCAAGTGGCTGAAGGAATAGCGCAATACGTGGATGCCGTGAAACTGTTGGAAGCGATAAATATGAACGACGAACCGAAAAATACGGGCGACAAAGCTTCGTAACCTTAAAGACACACAGAGAAAGATATCATGGGGACATATATAATAATAGGTGTCGTAGCGTTTGTCGTGGCGTTTCTGCTTGGCAAACATTTTTCCGGTAGCGTAGAAGCGAAAGGCGATCCGGTGAAAGAGGCACAACTCGGAGAGCAGATACGTTCTCTGACAACTGAGCGCGATGTGGAAAGAGCCAACTTGCAGAATGTTCGCGAGCAGTTGTCGCAACTGCGTGAAAGCGCCCAAAAACAGTTGCAGGAGCAAAAGCAGGACAGCGAACGGCAGCTTGCCGACGAACGCACGCGCGGAGCAAACGCTGTGGAGGAGGAGAGGCAGCGTTCTCTGCGGAATCTTGAAGAAGAGCGCAAGCGTAACGTCAGCCGCGAAGCGGAACTGAAGCAGACGTTCGGTAAGCAGACGGATGATTTGAAGGCCTCTTATGAGAGTCAGCTCGCAGACTTGCGGAAGTCGGAGAAGCAACGTGCCGACGAAACAGTTGAAACGCTGTCAAAAGCCTATGACAGTCAGATTGCCGAACTGAAAGAAGCGCATGCGCGCCAACTGGCTCAGGCAAAAGACACCGCCGAGAAGCAGATTGATGCACTGCGGAAAATGAACGAGACGCAGGTGGAAAGTCAGCTGAAACTCATTAAGGAACAGATGCAAACCACCTCGGAAGAAATTCTGAAGCGCCGCCAAGACGAACTGGGGGAACGCAACAATGAACAGGTGTCGAAGATTATCGACCCGCTTCAGCAGAGCCTTAAAAACATGCAGGAAGCGTTCGACCGCTCAAAGGAACAGCAGAAGGACGCTCTTACGCGCCTCGATGAGACGATAAAGCTGAACATGCAGAAAAGCATGGCGCTTGGAGAGACTGCCGACAGGCTGACACGCGCTTTGACCGGAGAGGTGAAGATGCAGGGAAACTTCGGCGAACTGAAGCTGAAACAGTTGCTTGAGGATCTGGAACTGAAGGAAGGCGAACAGTTCGACACGCAGGAAATATTGCGAGACAAGGCCGGACGGCAGGCACGAGGCGACGACGGAAAAGGACTTATACCTGATTTCATTCTTCACTTCCCTAACAACCGTCATGTCGTAGTTGACTCGAAAATGTCGCTCACCGATTATGAACGCTACATGAACGCAGAAGACGGAACACCGGAGAAAGGAGAATTTCTCAAGGCCCACATTGCCAGCGTAAGGGCACAGGTGAAACGACTTGCCCGCAAGGAATATACAAAATATCTTCCCGAAGGATACAACAGGCTTAACTTTGCTATTATGTATATCCCAATAGAGGGCGCAATGAATCTAGCGTTGCTTAATGACTCGACCTTGTGGCGTGAGGCATACGACCAAGGGGTCATGATCCTCGGACCGCAGACGATGTATATGAATCTGCGCGTCCTGGAGATGATGTGGACGCAGGTTCGGCAACTGAAGAACCAACAGGCCATGATGGATGCAGCCAACACTGTGGTGGAACGCGTGCAAGACTTTGGCCTAAGGTTCCAAGACGTGGAATCGGGCATGCTTGATACGGTCAAGAAGATAAACAAACTGAAGATTACCACAGCGGAGAGCGGACCAAGTATAATAACGGCTGCTAGAAAACTGCTTGCTGCTGGGGCCAAGGAGAACAAGAAAAAGAAGTCTTTGGCAGAGATGGACAATTCCGTTTTCCTGGAGTCTGATACGGAAGCGCCTCTCGCCGGTGACAAAACGGAGGAAGACAACGCTGTATCGTAACGCTTTCTTCGCTGCAACAAAAATTCGTCAGCGCTTTTTCTGCCTTCGTACAGAATGAATGTTGAGGCCGGAAAAACGAAAATGCTGTCCGCTTGACATCCTTCATAAGGAAAAGTCAGGCGGACAGCACTGTTTTTTATGTTTGATTCTTATTCGTCAACACCAAATAGCGGGTCTTCCGGCATTACCATTACAGGCTTCTGCTCGGCCATTTTCAGTAGCTTGTCGGAAACGTACTTCTTGTCTACAACCAAACGGAACATGTATTCGTTGAACCATTCATTGGTCATTATAAGACAACCCTTCTGTCCCCAATCTGCTCCCCAGCTGTTTTCTACCTTCCACTTTACTGGATTTCCGTTAGAGTCAAGGTCAACGGCAGTAAGAGTCATTGCGTGGGTAGAACCGCTGTCGAATGTCGAAATGCGTTCAGCCTTGTTCATCGGGAAGGTTGTGTTGAAAAGCGTTCCGTAGTCAAAGCTTTTTATGTCGCAATAGCCGCGCTTGCGGTCGAGAAACTTGCCGACATCGTAAGAACTGTACATCTTTCTGCCGTCTTTTATTGATGCAATTGCAAGTTTTGCAATTTCGTCCATCGGCAGATTAAGGTATTTCCAGTTGTGGCCGTCGTATGTATGGCGGTCGTATTCCACTTCGTATGTTTTGTAATAATCGCGGCGCGGATCGTTCATCACCATGATGAAAGTCCCGTTAAGCGTCTCCTTGCCTGTAAGTGCCTTGAAAAATTCTTTTGGCGTGTATCTTTTTGCTGCAAGTGAGCGTCCGTTCTTGTCTTTGAAAGCGTAAGTGAATTCTGTCACAGGTTCGCCGAGCGTAAGTTTAAGCATGTGGTAGATGGTAGAGAGCATCTTTGTCTTTTCGCTCTGCAACTGTTGCTTCTGTTTCTTGTCGCTTGCCATCTTGCGCAACTTCAATCCGAACTCGCGCAACTTTGATTTGAGCAATGACGCCATGCGGCTTGTGTTTTCAGCAGAGTATGTTTCTGGCATAACGCTTTTCGGAACGACACCGTATTTCTCTGTCAGGTCGGCAACGCCGCAGAAAGTTCCGCCGTCGTTAGTGGGGTTCTGGAAGAAAAAGCGCACGCGCTCGTTGTCCATGGGCTTGTCGGCGCAGTCTATCACGCCTTGAAGGAACAGGTTTGCCTTTTCAAGCTGGTCGTAGAAGAACAGGTAGTCTTGCGACAGCTCCACTGAGAGGGAGTCGGATTGCTTTGCGAAGTCGCTGCGCAACACGTTCAGTCCGCTGAACATCCAGCATCGTCCGCTTGATTTTTGGTTTGTTATGCTCTGCGCTTTTGTTTCGTTGCTGAAATAAGTGTCCAGTTCTCCTTCGCTAACGCTGTGGTTCTTGGCAAGAACGTCGATGGAGTTTGCCGCGATGGCGTTAAAGAGGGCTTTGTCGGAAGTTCCTCCGTTGCTCTGCTTCTTTATTTCTGAGAGCATTTTCTCTGAGATGCCTCCACTGTTCTGCTGCGCTGAAACGCTGCCTGACAAGGCTGCAAGCACGATGCCTGCCATGATGGTCTTTCTGTTCATATAGTTTCCTTTTTGTCGATAGTATTGTTTAGGGGTATGGAATGTTGCAAAAAATTGATTCCACGCTGCCGATGTGCAGCCTGTCTTATGCAAAGATAGTGCAAACTGAGTGCAATGAAAACTCGTTTCAATTGCCGATGTGCAGCCTATCTTATGCAAAGATAGTCAATAATCCGTTAAAAAAAACTTTCTTCCGCAATTTATGCATACCTTTGCCACTTTGAAAGGAAAAAGGAAAAAGAAGAACAAAATTGTTTCGCATAATGGATAAAGGCATGAATTTGAGGAAAGAGCGTCTGTCGAACTTCGAATTGCTGAGGATTGTGGCAATCTTTCTTGTACTTGTGGTGCATGTCGATTTCTTTTCGCTTGGCCATCCCACGCTGCGCGATGCAATGGAATCGCCTCTTGGAGTGTTTTCGCGCTATTTCTTCGAGATTGCCGCAATTGTCTGCGTCAATGTGTTTGTCCTTATATCGGGTTGGTTCTCGATCCGCCCTAGCGTGAAAGGCTTCTACAACTTGTTTTTCACTTCAATGTTCTTCCTTTATGGTGTTTATCTTGTTATGTTGCTTGCAGGACAGGAAAGTTTTGATAGCGGACTGAAAGGGCTCTTTCACAAGTTGGAGCTAAACTGGTTTGTAAAGGCTTATATTGTTATGTATGTTTTAGCGCCCATGATGAACGTTTATACCGAAAATACTGAGCGAAATGTGCAGAAATACGTTCTTATGACCTTTTTCGCAATTCAGACTTACTATGGATGGATAACAGGAACGGCAGTGTATTTCAGTTCGGGATACTCTCCTTTGTCTTTTGTCTTCCTTTATTTGTTGGCGCGCTATATTCGCATGTTTTCACCAAGATGGGCAGACCGATCGACGTTGACGTTTCTTTCGGCCTATTTCTTGCTCACTTTGTTTATGACCGCCGTATGTATGATTTTTATTTGGAAGGATTCCTATGTTGTTCAAGACAGAATGATATGGTATAACAACCCACTTGTCATCTTGTCTGCTCTATGTCTGCTTCTTTCTTTCAGACGTATTGAGTTCAGAAACCGCTTCGTTAACTGGTGTGCAAGCTCATGCTTTTCCGTTTTCCTGCTTCATACTCATCCATGTCTTTTTGGTCCTTACTATAAGGAAACTGTAGTATGGATATACGGAAATTATTCGGGGGGGGGATTTGTGCTTGCCATAATGTTGTTCTTGCTGACGGTATTTTCTGTGGCAGTTATTATAGATCAGTTTCGTAAGCTGTTATGGCGACGTCTTGCGTCTTTGTGTTGGTAAGTGCCAAGGCTTTTTCTTTCTTTTTCTTGTGGAAAAACGTAAAAGGGAGAACCGTCCGCTGACGTGTTCCCCCTGTTTGTCGATATTACTGGTTAATAAATAATTTTGTTTTGTTAATTACTATATGCCTGCGGCAAACTTGTGTCGCTGCCCCAAGGCGTTTGTTTTTGAATTTTTCTGAATTTCCTTATTTATCAAATGCACTCCATTGCCGCTTGTGCATCGCTTCCTTCAAAGAAGCATATGCCTGTTACGGGTTGGTAGTTCATGTGTGAAAACTGGAAAAGCTGCATTGCTGCGAAATTTCCGTCGGCAGAGTTGCATACTTCAAGCAGGTAATTGCCAAGTGTGGTTGAGGGTTGTTTTCCTAAAGAAGCTAACATTGATGCGCGTTTTTCGGGTGCTGCATTCAGAGCACGCTCCATTTTGCTTCCGGTTTCCTGAGTATATTCTATTTTGTCGGCTCTTAGCGCACTGTTTGTGCCTGTATAGAAAGCTTTTGTAAGTAGTCCGAAGAAAGACTTCGTTATGGAAATTCGCTTGTCATTGGCAAGGCTTTTCGACATTGCCAGATTCGTTATTGATGCCATTGTTCTTTTGTGTTTTTTCCTTCTTTGTTTTGTTAATGCATGCCAGCATGCCACGTTCCGATACAAAACGTCTGCAACGGCAGTTCGGGCTGCCGCAGTACTGTTTTGAGGCGATACTGGAGATTGTTGTTGTTCTCTTTTAAATGGACTTGCGTCAACAAAGAAGGTGCCGCAGTGTCAACACGTAATATGCCGACGAAGGGGCAGGCATTATCGGGCGTGACACAGACTGTCCGACGCCGCGGTAATGACAAAAGGAACTTTTTTGCAGGTTAAACAGTTGCTGGATTCTGAGCGGAGTGCGCATCGTCTGTACAAAAGTTGTCGTCGACGTGACGATGCGTTCCGGTCTTGAACTGCAAATGCGCGCCAATTCATTGGCGTTGCTTAGGATGGCTTGTGGCTTGTTGCTTCGTTCGGCAAGCGCACACCGTTGCTCCTCCGCCGGGTTGTCGTGCCTTTCTTGTGCCGACGGCGTTGCGGAAGCTGCGGCGCTGAGGGCGAATGCCATGACGAGAAGCAGCGTCTTTAGCCAGTTTTCCATTCTTTGCAGTTTCATATCTGCAAATTTAGGAAAAAAACTCCGGATACTCTTCGTTGCATCTCAAAAAAATACAAAAAGAAAGGGAGACCGCAATTTTGCAGTCTCCCGTATGTTCTTTTTAAAACTTACCAAACTTTCTTTGTAAAAGTACCGGTCAACCGCTTGCCTGTTGCTGAATCTACAGCAAACAGGGGCGTGACCAACTTCTGACGCAACTTGTTGGCGTCAAAATCAAACAACTAATCTTTACCTAAATCTATTAAAACCACTTAATCTTATCTTTCGTGTGCCTCGCGACATACTTTCAATCCTGTAAAAACAATCTCAAACTTTTACCTTCTATAACTTTCCCTATTGCAAATCAACCAACCTATTGATGTTATCCTTTATTCTTTCTACCTTTTCAAGACTCATCCTTCGTTTTGTTATCCTCAATCTTTACCTTCTTGCCTATTGTCTGTTTGTTATCCTAAGTGCCGTTTGCCTGTCTGGAGTTGGGCTGTCAATCTTTTTACCTTGAAGGATGTTCTGTGTCTGTTTGTTTCTTTTTGACGATGCAAAAGTATTACTGTTCGCGTACACACACAAGAAAAAAGCATTGAAAAATCAGTGAAAAGCATTTCTTCTTGATTTATGTCAAGTTTGCTTGTTTGCGCACACAATATAATGTCGAAGCTAATACGCAAATGAAACTGTCCTCCAATTTTTTGCAGTAACCCTTATACATTAATATATATAAAGGTGAAACATTCATGATATAAGGAAAAAGCAACCATGAGGGAACGTTAAACAATCATGGTATAACGTTAAACAATAATGTTTCTCTCTTCCTGTATCTATGCCCTGGCGTTGTTTTGCGGAGCGGGTAGCCTTGCATTGCGTCATTCGCTGGCGGTGACGCGTGCCTTCATCCATTTGCCACGGTAAATTCTCAGCAGGAAAATGAAACCTCTGAAGGTGAGTTCTATTGCCATTGCAAACCACACTCCGGCAAGACCGTAGCGCGGTGCGAGAAAAGCAGCCATGGTAAGACGCACGAGCCACATGCTTCCGAAGTTCATTATAGACGGGACTTTAGTGTCTCCCGCGCCGATGCAAATGCAGTTGCCTACGATGGCTGCGGCAAACATAGGTTCGGCAAATGCTTCGATGCGCAGAGCTTCAACGCCTAAAGTGCGAATTTCGTTTACTGGCGTCATTATTCCAATCATTTCAGGTGCGAATACATACATAATGGCTCCCATCATTGCCATTATCAACATTCCTAACGCTATTGTCATAACGGCGAAACGACGTGTGAGGTCGCTTCGTTGTGCTCCCACGCTTTGTCCTATCAGTGTGGTTGCCGCTTCGCCAATACCGTATCCAGGCATGTAGCAAAGGCTTTCTGCCGTAATGGCGAATGTATTGGCCGCTATTGCAAAATTTCCCAGCGGTGCCACAATCATGGTACTCACTATCTGCGCTCCGCTCATCAGCATGTATTGGATTGCCATTGGGGTGCTTATGCGCAAGGCGTTGCGCAGATAGCTTCCGCAGGGACGCCATTTCCATGTTTCGCCCCTTAGCGAAATCATCGGTGCACGGCTCACTGCAATCCATATCAGTATGGTTCCCGTAACGAGGAACGCCAATGCCGAGCCGAGCGCAGCTCCTGCCACTCCCATTCCAAGGCCGGGCATGTGGAGAGACGCGCCCAAGAAACTTACTTGACGCGACGGGAATATTGCAACCATATTGAAAACCACGTCGAGAACACACATCATTATACTCATGATGCTTGGCACTTTCATGTTGCCGGAGCTTTTAAGCATTGCAGATGCCATCATTCCAATCATGTAGATTGGCAGCGAAATGCAGTATATCAAGAAGTATTTCGTTGAGAGCGGGGCTATGTCGGCACCGCCTCCAAGCCAGTATGGAAGCGGATGGGCTATTGCTATGCAGAGAGTTGTAAGGAGAACCGACATGGCAATCATTGTCATGAGTCCGAGTCGGAACACGCGGCGAGTCTTTTCCAGGTCGTTTGCGCCTATAAAGTGGGCTGCCTGCACCGAGAAGCCCATTATGGTGGCGGAAGATATACCGCCGAAAAGCCATGTCGTAGACTCTACCAGCCCGATTGCGGCAGAGGCTTTTGCTCCAAGTGACCCTACCATGGATGCGTCGATGTAGAACATCAGGATTGACGACAACTGCGACAGTATCGAAGGGATACTTAATTGCACTATGAGACGAAGCTTGTCTGCATCGGTCATTGGCTGGCCGTTGCGTATCATGGCAAGCAGACTGTTCTCTTTTGTGGATTTGCGGGACATCTGTTTCGGGTTCGTTTTTCTCTTTTCTACTCTCTTTTGCGGGCAACATCCCGCTGTGCTCTTTTTGAAACGGCGTCATGTTCGCCTTGCAAGCAAACACACTTTGCCGCAAGACGACGTTACGATGAAATCGCAACGAAAGGTCGTTACTGTTGGTTGTCGGCTTCAGTCTGTTTCTTTGCTTCCATCTCAATGTCGCGTCTGGACTTGCTCTTGGTCACGAGCCACACGCCAAGGCACACGAAGATTATGGCAACGCCCTGTGTGGGCGTTAGCACGCCAATGCCTGTAAGCACACTTACCGTGACGCTAACTGCCGGCTGAACGTAATTGTATACGCTGACCACTGTGGGGCGCAGCGTGCTCTGGCCTATCATCATCAGGATATAGCCAAGATATGTGCCGAAGAATACCACAAAGCCCGTTTCGAGCCATGTCTGTATAGACACGGAAGGGAAGTCTATTGCAGCCACATGGCTTGAGGTGAAAGGCAGGATTATTATAGACGCCCACGTGAACATCCATTTGTTGACCGTTATGACGGAATATTTTTTCACGAGTTTGCTGAACAGCGTAAGGTAAAGTGCAAACGAAAGCTGCGCCGCCATGCAGAGAAGGTCGCCCCATATGTTGCCAACCTTGCTGTTGTCTGCCGAAGCGCTTGTAAGAACGAGGGCTACAGCACCTGCACATCCGAAAAAGACACCTATGGCTTTTTTCGATGTTATAGGCTCTCTCAGGATTATCGCCGAAAGAACCATGGCGAAAATAGGCATTGACGTTGTTGCAACGCTGGAGTTTATGGGCGACGTTATGCTCAGTCCGATGGTGTAGCAGCATTGGTTCGTTACCAGTCCGAAGATTCCTGCCCCGATGAACAAAAGCTTGTCTTTGGTCGGAACATGCTCGCGTGCCGTGAAGAACGACGTTAGCCAAAACAGAATTGCACCGCCGGCAACGCGGAACGAAACCATGTCGATGCCCGTTACACCGTGTGTCATGGCGTCTTTGCCAAGCGGCGCCATCAGTCCCCAAAAGGCACACGCAAGGAAAATGCACAGATGGGCGATAAGAGGTCTGTTGTTGTTCATTTGTTTTATTGTAGATTAAAATCGCTTAATGCAGTGCAAAGTTACTCAATTATCCTGTTTTAAAAAATCTTCACGCTCCGAAATGCCGCTTCTTCATTATTTTATCTTAACTTTGCCTTTGTAAAAGGGTGGCCATGCAAACTGTCATCCGAAAATTTCCAACTTCGGGTGACTTCCGCTTTCGCCGTCTTTAGAAACGAAAAGAAAGTACGATTATGCAGAAATATGCAGACTATATCGAACAGATAGAGATAGATTCCCTTTGGGGAGGGCGCAAGCACATTCTGTGGAACCTTGACCGTCGTGTCAACATACTGAGCGGCGTGAACGGAGTAGGGAAGAGCACAATCATTAACCGTGTGGTGAAAGGCCTTTCGGCGGGAGGCGAATTTCCGAGCCACATGCTCAAGGGCGTGCATCTTAAGGTTTCGCCGCAAGACGCAAAGTGGATTCGTTTCGACATAATTCGCTCTTTCGACAATCCGGTAATCAATCAGGAAGTTCTCAACAAGATAGGGCTAAGCATCGCAACTGAACTCGACTGGCAAATATATAATCTGCAACGCAAATACTTGGACTATCAGGTGAATGTGGGCAACCGCATAATCGCAGCGCTACAGAGCGGCGAACCCGACGCAGCGTCGAAAGCGCAGGCTTTATCGTTGCCAAAGAAATGTTTTCAGGATTTTGTGGACGAGTTCTTCGCTGATACGGGCAAGACGATAATGCGCGACGCCAACGAGATAAGGCTGTCGCAGATGGGAGAGACGTTGAATCCATACCAGTTGTCGAGCGGAGAAAAGCAGATTCTCGTTATTTTGCTCACAGTGTTGGTTGAAGACCGCAAGCCGTATGTGCTGTTTATGGACGAGCCTGAAGTGAGTCTGCACATAGAGTGGCAGAAGAAGCTTGTGGATACAATACTCCAGCTAAACCCAAACGTGCAGATTATACTCTCGACCCATGCGCCGGCGGTAATAATGAACGGGTGGCTTGACCATGTCACCGAGGTGAGCGACATAACAGTGAACTGACACGCGCCGGCTACAACGTCAGGGATTAAGGTAAGGATTCATAAACTTCCGATTATGACAAAGAGACTCAGAGACAATCTCACCTCAGCTTACTTCGAGGCTGCCAACCGAATGAAGCCAAGGAACGCGCGGAAAAGAATCGTTGCCTATGTGGAAAGCTACGACGACGTGTTCTTCTGGCGCACAGTCTTGAGTCGTTATGAAGACGAAACAAGGTACTTCGAAGTAATGCTCCCCTCGCACACCACGCTGGAGCGCGGAAAAAAGGCCGTGTTGATGAATCTTTTCGCCGACAAGGTGGGCGAAAGCATGATTGCCTGCGTTGATGCCGATTACGACTACCTGCTGCAGCAAACCACGGCAACGTCGAGGCTGGTGAATACAAACCCTTATGTGTTGCATACTTACGCCTATGCAATAGAAAACTTGCAGTGTTACGCTCCGTCGTTGCATAATGTGTGTGTGATGGTAACGTTGAACGATCACATGATCTTCGACTTTGACGACTTCTTCAAGAGGATTAGCGAAGCTGTCTTCCCGCTTTTCGTGTGGTCTATATGGCACTACCGGAAGGGAATCTACGGCGAATTCACGATAACGGACTTCAATCGTGTGGTTGAACTGGGTGGCTTTTCAGTAAAAGATCCGCAGTACGCCATCGAAGGCATGCGGCGAAAGGTTCGCAACAAAGTAAATTCGCTGCAACATCACCACCCGGAAGCAAAGGCCGAATACAAGGCTCTTGAACAGGAACTTGTTGCTTTGGGCGTTACACCGCAAACGACATATATGTATATCCAGGGACACCATTTGTTTAACAAGGTGGTAATCCCGATAATGAACCGCGTTTGCAGCATTCTCGTGCAGGAACGTGAAAACGAAATAAGGTGCCAGGCAATGCACGACACTCAGTGTCGCAACGAACTGTCCTGCTACAGCAACAGTATTCAGGACATTGTGCAGATGATGAAGAAGAGTACGGGCTACATTGATTCTCCGCCGTTTCAGCGCATAAGGCGCGATGTGGAGCGAATGCTGGGGACAGGCGTGCTGAAGTCAGCAGAAAAAGGTACGGAAACCAGTGCGAATGAAGAACAAGGAAACGTAATTTAAAATAAATTTATAAGGAAAGAATGAAAGAAACACCAGTGCTGCTGCTTACAGGTTACCTGGGCAGCGGAAAAACGACGCTCCTCAACCGCATCCTCGCAAACGAGGAGGGTATAAAGTTCGCAGTAATCGTCAACGACATAGGCGAGGTGAACATAGATGCCGACCTGATTCAACAAGGAGGAATAGTGGGTCAGGGCGATGACAGCCTTGTGGCACTTCAGAACGGATGTATCTGCTGTACCTTGAAGATGGACCTTGTGCAGCAACTGAGCGACATAGTGTCGCAAGACCGCTTCGACTATATCGTTATCGAGGCGAGCGGAATATGCGAGCCCGCGCCAATAGCACAGACAATCAGCGTTTATCCGCAGATGTATCCCGACTTTGCAAAGCAGTGGAAGGCTAAACTCGACGCCATCGTAACGGTTTGCGATGCACTGCGGTTGCGCGACGAGTTCAATGAAGGCACAGACCTGACAAAGGGCAACCTTGACGACGATGATTTGGAAAGCCTCGTTATACAGCAAGTGGAGTTCTGCAATCTTATTTTGCTGAACAAAGCTTCGGAAGTGTCGCCTGAAGAACTGGCAAACATTACTGCAATCCTCAGGCAGATACAGCCCAAAGCCGAGATAATTCCCTGTGACTACGGCGACGTTGACTTCTCGAAAATACTTAACACCCATTTGTTTGACTTCGAAAAGGTTGCCACTTCTGCACGTTGGATTGAAGCTGTGGAAGGAGACGAAGACGATCTTGAAAACGAGGAAGAGGGCGAAGCATTGGAATACGGCATCGGTACATTCGTATACTACCGCAGGGAGCCGATGGACCTTACGGAATTCGACCAGTTTATAGCGCGCAAATTTCCCAAAAGCGTTATACGTTGCAAGGGTATCTGCTATTTTGCCACAGAGAAAGACCAGTGCTATCTTTTTGAACAGGCGGGAAACCAGGTTTCTCTCACCAATGCTGGGCAGTGGTATGACACTATGCCGGAAGACGAACTGAAAGAGTTTCTGAAGCAAAACCCGCAGGCGCAGCGCCAATGGGACGAGAAATACGGCGACCGCATGCAGAAACTCGTGTTTATCGGACAGAACATGAATCGCGAAGAGATAGAAAACGAACTTGACAAATGCTTGGTGAAATAATGAATAGAGGGATGAAAAATATCTTTGCCAAAACGTTTGCGTCGGCAGTGTTTGCCGTTGCAGCCGCAATGCCGGCTTCTGCCGAAGTGAGAGACACAATAACATTGTTCGACGACGTTACGTTCTACGATGGTTACCAGCTAAAGAACAATCCTGACAGCGCTCTTCAAGACGGAATCCTGCGCCACAGGACTTCGCTTTATGCGGTGAAAATGACCGAAAGCCAGCTCGACCAGATTGGCGACAGCCTTGAAATGCACGTCAGTGTGCGTGCCTGCTGCGACAACTACGACCGTATCGGAAATCTTAACCTTGCATTCGTTCCGAAAGGAAGCCTGACTTATGAGCCGGACTCTGTTGCCAGAATAGAACTGGGACGCTTCATCACCCCGTTTATGAACATGAACAAGACACCGGATGTGGTGCCTTACGAATACAAAGTGCCTTACCTTAGTTACTTGTTCCGCGACGAGGCGTTGCGTTCAGAGTATGATTTCTGGGTTGAATACGAACTTTTTGGCGTGCCTTACGCTGCAAACGAACAAGTTACAGGTTGCGCCGGACGCAGCGACGTGTTCAAGGGAACGCTAAAGCTCTCTTCTCTGAAAAACAATCAGGGTGTTTTGACAGACAAGGACGTTCTTGTGCCGATTGTGATAAAGAATCCGGAATATCTCTCGCTGAAGAATCTCAACAACTACACTGAAACAGCTACAGATACGCTGGGAAAAACGACAAAGACTTATTTGTTTGATGTTCCTAAGGACGTGGAGACGGGTATGCTTGTTGTTGTGACTTCAAACCATGGCTCCAACGACAACGGCGAGGAGTACAATCGTCGCTGGCATTATGTATATGTTGACGACGAGCTTATGCTTACCTACAAGCCGGGACGCACTTCGTGTGAACCCTTCCGCAAGTATAACACGATGCCTAACGGCATTTACGGCATCTTCAGACGCTCCGACGCCACATGGCAATCGTTCAGCAACTGGTGTCCGGGCGACGTTATCGACAATCGCATTATAGCTCTTGGTGCAGTGAAAGCAGGCAGACATGCAGTGCGTATAAGCGTGCCCGACGCAGTCTTTGCCGACGGTCAGGGCGACATTCCCGTTTCGATATTTTTCCAAGGACTGACCGAGGGCAATGTTACCGGAGTTGAAAACGTGCAGGCGGAAGCGAAACCGCTTGTGGATTTCCGCATCGAAGGAAATACTTTTGCCGCTGTTTCGCAAGAAGGGATAACGTCTATCGAATTGCGCGACCTTCAGGGAAAACTGATTCGTCAGGCCGACTGCTCGAAAACGATAAGCCTCTCGGGATGTGTTCCAGGCGTTTATCTTGTCAGCGTAGAGCTGATGAATGGAGTGGTGGAGACTCACAAAGTGAAAATCTAGCGGTTTACGCAACTGTGTAACTGAAAGAAAACACCAATTTAAACTACAATGCCGCCCGGTCTTGCTTGTTGCAGAACCGGGCGGCATTGTTTGTATGTGTAGACTGTGCTTGGATTGCATCCGTTTACAACGGATATTCTTCAAAGGCGTAGAGCACTGTCGACAAATATCTCTCGCCTGTGTCCGGCAGCAAGACTACGATACGTTTCCCTTTGTTCTCAGTCCGCTTCGAAACTTGCGCTGCTGCAAACACCGCTGCGCCGGAAGAAATTCCAACCAACAGTCCTTCCTGTTGGGCCAGCTCGCGGCTCGTGCGTATCGCATCGTCGTTGTCAACGTCTACAACTTCGTCTACAACAGAAGCATCGTATGTCTGCGGAACAAATCCCGCTCCAATGCCCTGTATCTTGTGCGGGCCGCTCTTTCCGCCGTTTAGAACGGGCGAAGTTAAAGGCTCAACGGCGATAATCTTGACGTCGGGATTGTTCTCTTTCAACCGTCGGCCTATGCCGGAGACAGTGCCGCCCGTTCCTACTCCAGCAACGAAAATGTCAACTTTCCCCTCTGTCTGTTCCCATATCTCCACACCGGTGGTTTCGTAATGACGTTTGGGATTGGCTTTGTTTTCGAACTGCTGAAGTATAACTGAGCCAGGAATGCTTTCTTTCAGCTCTTCCGCAGCCTTTATTGCTCCTGCCATTCCGTTCTTTCCGGGCGTGAGCTTGACTTCCGCTCCGTATGCCTTTACAAGGTTGCGCCTTTCAACGCTCATCGTTTCAGGCATCGTCAGTATCAGCTTGTAGCCTTTTACGGCCGACACCAAAGCCAGACCCACACCTGTGTTGCCGCTTGTCGGTTCTATAATAGTGGCGCCGGGTTTCAGAACGCCCTTTGCTTCAGCGTCTTCAATCATTGCAAGAGCAATGCGGTCTTTCACGCTTCCGCCGGGATTGAAAAACTCTATTTTTGCCACCAGAGGCAGTTCCAAACCTTTCGAGGCTGAGAATTTCCCCAGTTCAAGCAATGGCGTCTTGCCTATCAGCTCTGTTAGTCTTTTCGCTATCATGGCTTTTGGTTTTGTCGTATCTGTGAAAACTTTATTTCCTGTGGACTTTTTATATTTTGTCGAAAGCTTGCTGCAAGTCATCAATTATGTCGTCGATGTGTTCTGTGCCGATGCTGAGGCGTATGGTGGACGGCGTGATGTGTTGCTGTTTCAACTCTTCCGGAGTCATCTGTGAATGGGTTGTCGTGTAGGGGTGAATCACAAGGCTCTTAACGTCGGCAACATTTGCAAGCAGCGAGAAAATCTTCAGAGAGTCAATGAACTTCCATGCTTCTTCTTCTCCTCCTTTTATCTCGAATGTGAAGATGCTGCCGCCTCCATTGGGGAAATATTTGTTGTATAGCGCGTGATCGGGATGGGAAGGAAGCGACGGGTGGTTGACTTTGGCTACCTTTGGATTGTTTGCCAGGTATTCGACAACTTTCATAGCGTTCTCCACATGACGTTCAACGCGCAGAGAGAGGGTTTCCAGGCCTTGCAGCAGAATGAAAGCATTGAACGGCGAGATTGTCGCTCCTGTATCGCGAAGTACGACGGCGCGTATTCTTGTTACAAAGGCAGCTGCACCGGCAACGTCGGCAAACACAGCTCCGTGGTAGCTTGGGTCTGGTTTGCCCAAAGAGGGATATTTGTCTGCATTGGCTTTCCAGTCGAATTTTCCGCTGTCCACGATTACTCCGCCAAGACTTGAACCGTGGCCGCCGATGAATTTCGTTGCAGAGTGGACAACAACGTCTGCGCCATGCTCGATAGGACGTATCAAATATGGTGTTCCGAAGGTGTTGTCGACAATAAACACGATGTTGTGCTTGTGTGCCACCTCTGCAACAGCGTCGAGATTGGTAACGTCAGAATTCGGATTGCCGAAAGTCTCGGCATATACCACCTTTGTGTTTGGCTTTATTGCAGCTTCAAGGGCATCAAGATTGTTCACGTTTACAATCGTGTTGGTAATGCCTTGTGTGGCAAGCGTGTGGGTTATCAGATTGAATGAGCCTCCATAGAGATTGTCCGCCGCTACGATATGGTCGCCAACAGACAGGATGTTCTGAAGAGCATAGGTCACTGCCGCTGCACCAGAGGCGACTGCGAGTCCTGCGCAGCCTCCTTCAAGTGCTGCCACGCGGTCTTCGAATACGCCTTGCGTTGAATTTGTCAGACGTCCGTATATGTTTCCGGCGTCACGCAGTGCGAAGCGGTCGGCAGCATGCTGTGAATTGCGGAAGACATAGGATGTTGTCTGGTATATCGGCACTGCACGTGCATCTGTTGCCGGGTCCGGCTGTTCCTGTCCAACGTGTAGCTGTAATGTCTCAAAATGAAGTTTCTTTTCGCTCATAGTCTTATTTTTTATTTGTTGTTTGCACTTTGTTGTTTATTACGGTTGCAAAGTTATTCCGTTTTCAGTTGTTTCCCAATACCATATATGTACCATTTTATATACCATAATTGTGGTATGCAAAATGGTATGTTTACTTTGTATCGGTTGTATTTTACATTATATTTATAACGAGGCGTGTTCTGTTTCAAAATTCCTTTATGCTGACACTTTGGAAAATAATAAATGTTTTTTTGCATGTTGTGAACGGGAATGTTATAATTTTGCAAATGTTACGAATAAATTAAGGCTGAGAGACAAACTATGTTCACCTTTCCTCTTTTGGGTTTCCTTGAATACAGCAGTAATCTGGCAAACCTTTTCGTCAGCTTTGTGATGGCTGTATTTCTTTTCTGTTTCCGCACCGGACGTAGCGACAATGCTTACGGTTTCAACTACTTGTTGAAGTGTTTGGCTTGGTCGGTGCTTGCAATTGCCGTTCTTGATTCTTTTAGTGCCTATATGGCGCTTGCGTATAACGGTGTCAGTTTACTTAAGCAGTTCTTGTTGCCGCTTGTATGCTACGTTCATCTGCATCTCGTTTCTTCTGCGCTTTTTTCGCTTGTGCGCTCGTCGCATGTGCTTCAAAAGAAAATAAGGTGGTTGCTTGTGCCCGTTTTTGTTCTTTGCATAGTTTACTCCGCTTTCTATCTCGCTGAAAACGGTTTTCATTTGTGCTATAGCTGCTATGCTTCATTTTGCGAAGAATATGTCGCGAACACGTTGTCTTTTATCCTTTATATGTTAATTCTCATTGAGTTGTTCTTTTATTCTGCTTTCATCGTAAGGCAGTCTTGGCGATATAAGGAAGAGATAGATGATTTTTTCGCCGGAAACAAAGAGGAAAAGATCAACAGCTTGCTGAACATCGTATATTGTTTCATAGCTTATTTCTTTATATCTACAATAAATTTCATGTTTGCCGGCTTTGACGAAAGCGACTATTCTTATTATGCGAATATGGCGTTGACATGGGTTTCAACAGTCCTGTTCGTATTGTCTTCAGTGCGGATTTTAAACAGTTCACGCTTCTATTACAGCGTTGAACCTGCTTTCGCTTGGAAAGACGAAGAAGAAAATGACGCATTGCCGTTGTCAGACAATACAGTTGTTGAGGCGGAAGAAACAAATAGCGGCGTCTTCGGAGAAGAAAGCAATGATGACAATCGACAGGATGCAAATTCCCAACGTTCTATGGAAACGGTGATAAAGGAATGGATAGCTTTGCCTTCAAAGCCATATCTGCGTGAAAGCCTCACTTTGGCAATTGCCGCCAGGCAGATGAACATTCACACTCGACTGCTAAGCAGCTTTCTCAACAGTATATATCACATGAATTTCAATTCATGGATAAACAGTTTGAGAGTGGAGGAAGTGAAACGCATGATAGACGAAGAGCCACATCAAACTTTGTTGTCTATAGCTCTGCGAACAGGATTTACAGACGCATCGGCAATGTCGCGTGTCTTTAAAAAGTTTGTGGGCGTTTCTCCTTCAGAATACAGAAATAAATCGTGAGAAGCGTCTTTCTTTACCTTTTGCATAAGATGTGCTTTCACTTTAAGAATGGGAGAATGTTTACGTTTTTTGCGTGTAACTTTTTTTGAACGTATGTTCTCTTTTTATCAATCTAACGGCTTTTGAATTTGTGTTGTCCTATCAGTTTGATTGTGTTTATCATTTCTTGAAAGATTATCTCTTTGAAAATGTTTCGTTTCAGCGTGTTTTCTTATAAAAACATGGTTTATAATGTGTTAGAATATTTTGTATTGCAAAAATGTGACACGCTGAAATAATTGTTTTTCGCATATTTACATGTCTTGTTTTTCTTGTTTTGCTACATATTTCTTGTCTGTTTGTAAAATGTTGCCGCGAATGTAAATTTATTACCAAGCATACATTTTTTATATTTGCAACGCAAAACAAAACTGACACAGTTTAATGCTGTTTCAAAGTTTGCATCTTTCGGATAGACATCAGTTACGAAAAAAATAAAGTACACATATTTTAAGTGAGATTCTATGCTAAAGCTTTAATCACTTTAAAAGGAAAAACAATTATAAATCGCATTGGACTAAAGCTTATCTGAACAGACTTCTCACTGAGGCTATGGGCTTATAGATAATACATTCGCAGTGTAAATTCGCATATCCACAAATGTATCGCATACAGTTGAGACTGTTTCGGAGCCGGTTTAACTGGACTCTTTATAAATGTCTTCTCTGTTAAGCCTGAAAACATAGAGAAAATTCAATTTTAATATAGTATTGACATTATTTCACGTGCACAAGAACTTACTGGATATATGATTGTACCAAATTAGATTAGTCTTCAAGGCTACTGTGTATAGCTGCAGTGATGCCCCTATACACAGCAAATTTAAAAAAGATGTCTTCTCACTTGCAATAATTTTTACCCTTTATTTGTTTTTCGTAGTGCACCTAGAACTTTTGAAAGCATGGTAACAATGTTTTCCTTTTTCTTTCGTATCGGAGAAAATCATTGACAATTGGTTTCCCGACAAAGCTTGTATCAAGTTGTTGTTACACTAATTTTATCTTTTTAATGTCAACAACGTAATTCATTTTGGCAAAAATCCGTAAATTTGCAAGCGCTTTTACAGAAACAACCAAATTTAAATATAAAAGAAATATGAAGAAAATCAGAGCTGCCGTAGTTGGCTACGGCAATATCGGGCAGTATACTGTTCAGGCACTTGAAGCTGCTTCCGATTTTGAGATAGCAGGCATTGTGCGCCGTAACGGTTCGGAAAACAAGCCGTTGGAGCTTTCAAACTATGAAGTGGTAAAGGATATTGAAGAACTTCAAGATGTAGACGTGGCAATTCTAGCCACCCCTACGCGCAGTTGCGAGGAGTATGCGAAGAAGATTCTTGCTCTTGGCATCAATACTGTAGACAGTTTTGACATTCATACAAGCATACTTGATTACCGTGCAGCGCTTATGCCATTGTGCAAGGAAAACAATGCCGTTTCTGTCATAGCGGCAGGTTGGGATCCGGGCTCTGACTCTATAGTGCGCACGCTCATGCAGAGTCTCGCTCCTAAGGGACTTTCATATACGAACTTCGGTCCGGGAATGTCAATGGGACACAGTGTCTGTGTGCGTTCAAAGGCAGGCGTGAAAAATGCCCTGTCCATGACGATTCCAAAGGGCGAAGGATTGCATCGCCGCATGGTTTATGTTGAACTGGAAGAAGGTGCAAGTCTGGAAGAAGTAACCAAGGCAATAAAGGAAGACCCTTATTTTGCTAGCGACGAGACCCACGTTTTTGCCGTTGACTCAGTTGATGACGTGCGCGACATGGGGCACGGAGTAAATCTTGTGCGCAAAGGCGTAAGCGGAAAGACGCAAAATCAGCGTATCGAGTTCAATATGAGCATCAACAATCCAGCTCTCACAGGTCAGGTTCTGGTGAACGTTGCTCGCGCTTCCATGCGTCAACAGCCAGGATGCTACACTATGGTGGAAATTCCCGTAATTGACATGCTTGCAGGTTCACGCGAAGAACTTATCGGCCACCTGGTATAACAGAATTCGTTTCCGCAGGTTCCTTGGCTTGACTGAATTTGCAGAAACAACGGAACATAAAGGAAAAAGGCAACGTCTAAACATTGTGACGTTGCCTTTTCCGTTTATTTGTCGCTTGATGTGGCTTTGGACTGTTGCACACGGAACGATATTCCGTAGATGTTGCCGCCGCAAGTTACGTGAACGTATTTTTGCCGGCTGTTTTCCGTGTCGGTGTTTGCACTTGCCGTGAAGGTGATTTTCTTGTATACACCGTCGGATTTCTCAACGGCGATGGTTATCCAACCTCCTTCTGTAACGAGTTTTGAATCCTTTATTTGCCCGTTCTCAACAGATTTCACGTTGGTTTCTTTTGTGGAACCGGATGTTGTCACCTTGTCGTTAATTTGCGTTACGTTAAGTTCCTTGGCGTTCTCAACAGTATAGGTCTTGGAACCGCCAGCCGCATCGAAAGAAATTTCCGTGTTGTTGGGACTTATTTTTGGCATTGTCTTCGTCTCGTCATCGTCTGAGCAGGCTGTAAATAGCGTTCCGCATATGGCGAAAAGCGCAATAAGATAATTTTTCATTTCGTCTGAATTTGTTATGAATGCTTGTTTACTGTCGTCTTTTCATATTATAACACCGCAAGTCTTGAATTATTGCATAGACAAAGACGAAAGATAACTTGTTTTTTTGTTTTATTACCGTTTGCTTGCAGTCAAACCGCCGTTATGTTGGTTTTGCAAGTGCCTTTCGTCAGTGATCTTTCCAAAAGCTTCTGGTGAATATCACGACAACGCTGAAAATTTCCAGTCGCCCCATCAGCATAAGAATCGAGCATATCCATTTTCCTGTGTCAGGCAGAATGCTCCATGATGTGGTTGGCCCGATTTCAAGTCCAAGCGTCGGTCCAACGTTGCTTGCGCAGCTCATTGCTATCGTTATAGCGTTGGTGCTGTCGATACCCATGCATATAAGGCAGAAATATGCAAACAGACACAGAGCCATATAGAGTGCAAAGAAAACCATCAGCGTTACCTGGCCGGAGCTGCTCACGTTGTTTCCGTTCACCCTTACGGGCAACACTGCTTTGGGATGAAGTATGCGCTTCAGCTCATTGCGCACAACTTTCAGCAGTATCACGCCGCGTACGCTCTTGAAGCCTCCGCTTGTGCTGCCTGCACAAGCTCCGATAAACATGCATACGCTAAGTATTACCCATGTTATGTGCGGCCATTTGCCGGCATCGTCGTTGAAAACGCCTGTTGTCGTAATGAAAGAAACCACCTGAAACAGTGAACTTCTGAATGCGTCAGACAGGCTGTATCCGTTTTTTGCTATAAGGAAATACATTATCGCCACAGTGGAAGCGGCAACAATGAACGCATACAGTTTGAATTCGGCGTCGCGGAACAAAGACTTTATCTTTCCTTTGAAAATTGCGAGATAGAGCAGTGTGAAGTTTGTGCCCGAGAGAAACATGAATGCCACCGACGTATAGTCTATTGCAACGGAGTGGAAATGTCCGGTGCTGTCGTTGTAGGGTGCGAAACCGCCTGTTGCGGTGATGCTCATAGAGTAGTTTGTGCTGTCGAATACGTTCATTCCGCCAAGACACAAGCATGCCATGCATCCTGCCGTAAGCAAGAGGTAAACCAACCATATGGACTTTGCATTCGACGATATCCTCGGATGCACTTTACTTCTTATCGGTCCTGTTGATTCGGCGGCGAAAACCCGTATGTTTCCCCCTACGAGCGAGGGAAGAATGGCAATGGTGAAGAAAGCAATGCCCAGTCCGCCGATCCATTGCGTCATTGAACGCCAGAAGAGCAAACCGTGAGGCAACGCTTCCACATCGTCGATAACGGTGGCTCCAGTGGTGGTGAATCCGGACATCGTCTCGAAAAACGAATCGGTGAAGCTTCTTATGTATCCGCTTATAGTGAAGGGCAATGCTCCAAAAAGGCTGAACAGAATCCATGTTGACGTTACTAGCAGATAGGCGTCGCGTCTGTTCATGCTGTTTGAGGCGTTGCGCCCCTTGTATTTCAGGCAAAATGCCGATACCGTTATAAGGGTGATGGCTATGGCAAAGCCCATGACATCGTCTTCATGGTAGAGGAAAGCCATTCCAAGACAGATGAGCATCATTGTTGCTTCAATGAAGAGCAATTGGCCTAATACCTTATATATTAGTCGGAAGTTTATCATCTCTGTCGTTTCTTTGTATCCTTCGTTCCGGCATCAAGCTTACTTGAAGAATTTTTCAAGCTTGTCCATGCGCATATTATAGCAAAACACCACAACGATGTCGCCGGCTTCTATTTGTGTTCCGCCCGAAACCAGGTGTCCCACACCTTGTCTTACCAGTCCGCCAATTGTGGCTCCTTGCGGAAGACCTAGCTCGTAAACCTTCTTGCGTGTCACTTTGGATTGAGGCTGCGCCGTAAATTCTGCAACGTCGGCATTGGCCGTCATGAGGAAGCGCACATTGTTCACTTCCGTATCTAGCATCATTTGGTATATGTGGCTCGCTGCAATTGCTTTCTTGTTGATTATCGTGCCGATGTCAAGGCTTACGGCCATGTTCACATAGTCGAGGTTTTCAACTGCTGCCACAGTCTTTCTCACTCCCATGCGCTTGGCTGTCAGACATGCCAGTATGTTTGTTTCGGCATTGTTGGTCAGGGCAACGAAAGCCTGCGTCGTGTGGATGCCTTCTTCGTTTAGAAGCGAGAGGTCGCGCCCGTCACCGTTGATAATCATAACGTGGTTGCTTTCAATCTGGTCGTTAAGGTATTCGCACCGCGCCTCGTCCTTTTCCATCACTTTAACGTCCATGTATTCGGGCATGTTCTTCAATGCCCGCACGGCAGTGTTGCCTCCGCCCATTATCATGACGTTCTTTACGTCAACGTAGTGCTCCTTGCCCACAATCTTCCTTACGTAGGGAATGTATTGCTTTGTGGTCATGAAATAAACAAGGTCGAAAGTTTTCAGTTCGTCGTTTCCTCGCGGTATGATGGTTTCTCCGCCGCGTTTTATTGCAACTATATAATAAGGTGTGTCGGGCTTGCAAAGGTCTTTAAGCGGCTGGTTGAGAATCTCGCAAGTCTCCCGCAGTTTTATGCCAAGCATGACAAGTGCTCCTCCGTGCACGTCCCATCGCTGTCGGACCCAACTCATTTTCAATCCGTTTACAATGTCGTAGGCGGCAAGGTTCTCCGGATAGATAAGCGAATCGATGCCCAGTTCTGAATAGAACTTCGACATTTCCGGTTCCACGAACTCGTAGTTGTTTACCTTTGCCACTGTTTTCTTTGCACCAACAGCCTTTGCCATGACACAACTGTTCATGTTCATGTTTTCGTCTGGCGTAACGGCGATATACAAGTCAGCTTTGGCGGCTCCTGCTTCTTTTAGGGCTTTCAAACTTGTAGGCGAGGCGTGCATGGTTAGAAGGTCGTAGTCAGAACTTATGTTGTTCAGTCTGTCTTCATCGTTGTCAATCAGCACGATGTCTTGGTTGTTTCTTGAAAGCAACTTTGCGAGATGTGAGCCGATCTCATATGCTCCGGCTATAATAATCTTCATTTTCCAGTTCCTCCGGCACTTGCTTGTTTATCCTTCGCTTTGGCTTTCTTGACTGTTTCAGTTATGACACGGCCAATGCTTTCTGCGTCTATTCCGACAATGCGCTGAAGTTCGGTCACAGAACCGTGTTCCACGAATTTGTCTGGAAGTCCAAGTCTTGTTATTTGAGGGTTGAAACCGTTGTCTTCCATCCATTCCGTAACGGCAGATCCGAATCCTCCGTCGCGCACGCCGTCTTCAACTGTTATTATGTGGCTGAATCTTTTTGCCACTTCATGCAGCAACTGTTTGTCGAGTGGCTTTACGAAGCGCATGTCATAGAAGGCAATGCTGGCCGGCGTAACTTCCCCGTTGGCCGTTTCCTTGCTAATTCTGTTTATGTTTTCTATTGCCTTTACAACGTTGTTGCCCACCGGCCCCACCGAAAGCACGGCAATGTCGTTCCCGTCAATAATCTTCCTGCCTGTTCCTACGGGTATTTCTTCCAGCGGGCAATGCCAGTCTTCCAGCACTCCGCGTCCTCTTGGATAGCGTATGACGAATGTCCCTTTTCCCGGCAACTGAGCTGTGTACATAAGCTTGCGCAGTTCGTGCTCGTTCATAGGCGAGGCAATGGTGACATTGGGCACAGGCCGCAGTGCAGCCATGTCGAAAGCGCCGTGGTGAGTGGCGCCGTCTTCGCCTACAAGTCCCGCTCTGTCGAGACAAATCACAACGGGCAGATTAAGCAGGGCAACGTCGTGGATGATGTTGTCGTAGGCGCGTTGCGCGAATGCACTGTATATGTTGCAGAAAGGAAGAAGCCCGTCTTTTGCCATTCCACCGGAGAATGTTACGGCGTGTCCTTCTGCAATGCCCACGTCGAATGTGCGGTCGGGCATTGCTTTCATCATTATGTTCATCGAACATCCCGTTGGCATTGCAGGCGTAACGCCCACAATCTTGTCGTTGGCCTTGGCCAGTTCCAGAAGAGTGTAGCCGAAGACATCCTGGTATTTTGCCGGTTCGCCAATGCCGTCGTTGGCAAGACGCTTGCCTGTTGAAACGTCGAATTTTCCGGGAGCGTGCCATATCGTGGCGGCTTTTTCGGCCGGTGCATAGCCATGACCTTTCACTGTGTGCAGATGCAGCAGCTTTGGTCCCTTCATCTCTTTCAGTTGGCGCAGTGTGCGCACTAGTTCTGTGACGTTATGCCCGTCGAGCGGCCCGAAATACCGTATGTTCATCCCCTCAAAGATGTTCTGTTGGTGGCTTATCGCCGATTTCAGGGCGTTGCTTAGCCGTATGATTCCCTGTCGCCGGTCGTCGTCGAGCATTCCGTTTGAGCGCAGCCATGTTGCCACTTTATAGCGCCATTTGTTGTAAGTCTCGCTGGTGTTGAGCCGAAGCAGGTAGTGTTTCATCCCGCCGACGCTTCGGTCTATGCTCATGTTGTTGTCGTTCAGGATTATGAGCATGTCGTTTGGAGTTGTCGACACGTTGTTTAGTCCTTCAAATGCCAGTCCTCCGCTCATCGCTCCGTCGCCGATAATGGCCACGACATGCCTTTTCCCGTGTCCGGTGCGCTTTGCTGCCACAGCCATTCCAAGTGCTGCCGAGATTGAGTTAGAGGCGTGTCCGCATGCAAACGTGTCGTATTCGCTTTCTTCCGGCGAAGGAAAAGGCCGTATGCCGTGCAGTTTGCGGTTTGTATAAAAGGTGTCGCATCTGCCTGTAAGAATCTTGTGTCCGTATGCTTGGTGTCCCACATCCCAGACCAAGCGGTCGTCAGGTGTGTTGAAAACGTAATGTAGAGCTACGGTAAGCTCAAGCGCTCCAAGACTTGAAGCCAAATGGCCCGGATTAACAGACAGTTCCTTCAGTATGTCTTCCCTCAGCTCATCACAAACTTGCGGGAGCTTTTCAACGGGAAGCTTTCTTAAGTCCTGTGGATACTTTATATGTTGCAGAATGTTGCCTAGTCCTTTTTCCATACTCTATTCCGTCATGCATGAGATGCAGCATGCCAAGAGGTTCGGCATGCGGCTTGCATCTTGCAAATGTAGCAATTTTCTTCATCATTGAACCAAAAACGACAAGAAAATCGCCTTATGGTCAGAATATGTGACTGTGGATTATAATTACAAGCAGAGGTATGCTCAATACAGACAAAAGGGTGGAGATGAACGTTCCTTGTGACATTACGGTCTCGTCTTTACCGTATTTCAGACAGAACATTGTTCCGTATGATGCAACTGGCATTCCTGCCAAAATCATGTCGATTCCGGCTATCTGTTCGTCAGTTCCAATCAGCCGTAAGAGAGCGAATATTGAAACGGGAAGAACGAAGAGCCTGAACACTGACAGTACGTATGTTCCACGACTGCCCGTCATTCGCCGTGCAGGTATGCCTGCAATGCTTGAACCGATGATGAGAAGTGCTGCTGGCACAGTCATGTTGCCGAGCAAAGTCATTGGCTCGCTTATTACTCGCGGTGCGTGCCAGCCAGTTGCCACTATAATTATGGAAATGTATGTTGCCACCATTGCCGGCGAGTACAGTAGCTTCCAGTTGAAAGAGCCTGCCTTCTGACCCGTTACGAACATTATTCCAAAAACAAAGATGGTTAGAGTGTTCGGAACATTGAGGATGCAGGCATAGAACACAGCGCTGCTGCCGAAAATGGAAGCTACGATGGGATAGCCGATGAAGCCGACGTTGGCGTAAGCAAGCATGAAACTGTACATTCCGCGTTCGCTATTCTTTATTGGCATGATGTAAGGCAACAGATATGCAGCGCCGATAAGTATTATATATGTTATGACTCCCACGCCAAGCAACGGCAATATGTGGCCGCGGTCGGGCATTTTGTCGCCCATCGTAGAGGCGATAATTATGCAGGGACACGTTACCTGTATTACGAAATTGGACAGTTTCTTGTCGAAATCGCCGCCCATCAGTTTGCATTTGTGCGACAAAAATCCTGCTATCACGAGCAGGAACAATATTATCATCTGTGTGACAATAGCTTCAATACCCATAGTTGTTATCCTGTTTTAGCATGGCTTTTTTCAGCCTCGCCTTTGTTGATTATACGTTTTTGTTGCGGTAGCTTAATTTCCTGTTGTCCGTGCGTTTAAAATGCAGCGATCTTTTTGCGCGCGTCTTCAAATTCTTTCATCATTCGCACTACAATGTCACTGGCACTGTCAATACTTTTAATTCCGGAGGCAATCTGCCCTATTTCCAACTCGCCCGTTTCCAGTTCACCTTCAAATATGCCGCGTTTCGATGCCGCCTTGCCCAGGATTTCGCGTAGCTCTTCTGTGCCGGCTCCGCAATCTTCGGCTTCTTTAATCCTTTCGTACAATTCATTTTTTATCAGGCGTGTCGGAGCGATTTTCTTCAGACACAGCATGGTTTCGCCTTCCTGAAGAGTTGCGCAACGCTGTTTGAACAGTTCTGAAGCAGAGCTCTCCTTGCTCATTGCAAACACTGTTCCACACTGCACGCCTTCTGCTCCCAATGCCATCGCCGCAAGCATAGCTTCGCCCGACGCTATGCCTCCTGCCGCGATGAGGGGCAGTGTCGTGGCTTTCCTTACTTGTGGTATGAGCGTCATAGTGGTGGTTTCTTCGCGTCCGTTGTGGCCGCCAGCCTCAAATCCCTCGGCAACAACGGCGTCCACGCCTGCTTCTTGGCATTTTGCCGCGAACTTGCTGCTCGAAACGACGTGGGTTACGATAATTCCGTTGTCGTGAAGTCTTCCGGTGAACTTCTTCGCGCTGCCTGCTGAAGTGAAGACGATTTTCACTCCTTCGCTGACAATCATGTCAATTATCTTGTCTATTTCGGGATACAAGAGCGGAACGTTAACGCCCCAAGGTTTGTCTGTTGCCTCTTTCATCTTCCGGATATGCAGAAGAAGCGTGTCCGGATGCATCGAACCCGCTCCGAGCAAGCCAAGTCCGCCTGCATTGCTTACCGCTGAGGCTAGCCGCCATCCGCAGCACCATACCATTCCACCCTGAATGACAGGATATTCAATTCCGTAGAGTTGAGTTATTCTGTTGTCCATATTATAATAGCTTTATATTTCCGGGTGCAAAATTATTAAACTTTTTGCATTATCTCTAATATTAAGGCAGACAAAGACCAATATCTGCGCAATTATTCTTCAGATTCAGCTACTTGCGTCGACGGCCAGTTGACAAGAAACAACTTTTCAGTGGCTCTTGTGAAGGCAGTATATAGCCAATGGATATAGTCGGGCGTTAACATTTCGTCTGTCATATAGCCCTGGTCAACGTAGACATGCGCCCATTGTCCGCCTTGCGCCTTGTGGCAAGTTGAGGCATAGGCGAACTTCACTTGCAGTGCATTATAATATTTGTCGGTTCTTACGTGTTTCATTCTGTCTGCCTTTAGCGGAATGTCGGCATAGTCGGCTAGAACGCCCTCAAACAGCCTCTCGCTTTGTTCCCTTGTCAGCGAAGGAGATTCTGAAACCAGCGAATCAAGCACGGTAGTTGCGTTGATTTCAAAATTGTCGTAGTCGGGAAATTCCAGAACGAGGTCGGCAAAACGCAGTCCGTACGCTTCGCGAATGTTTCTCACTCTGCGCACAATGGCCCGGTCGCCGTTTGCAATGAACGACATGCTTGGCTGTTCTCCGTCAGGTTGTTGTGCGTTTTGTGCCTTTTCAGCCTCAATCCAATAGTAGTTGTTACGCACAACCGTCAGGATGTCTCCTGGTGACAGTTCTTCTTCACGTCCGAGAACCATACGCCGTATGCCGTTGTTGTATATGTTTGCGCGTTTGTTGCTTCTGGTAACAACGGCGGTCTCGTCAGTACCAACCTCATAGTAACTTCCGGCAAGCTGCTCAATAAGCTCGTCGCCAGGCACAACGTGAATATCTGCAAAGCCTTTCAACTTTATCTTGGGCAGTTGCGTTATTTCGTCCCTTGTTATCATCTGCCTGATGACGTTCGCATTGTAAAGTATTCCCGAATTGGCAGATTGTCTCAGCACTTCATCCAGTTCTGTGGAATATATCTCCAATGCATAAGCCCCTGCCAGCGTTTCGCTTTCAAGGGCAGGAGATTCCGTTTCACCCACAGGAGGCAGCTGAGCCTTGTCGCCAACGATAAGCAACCTACAGTTTCCGGCGGAAAACACATATTGCATCAAATCGTCAAGAAGGTATCCGCTACCGAAACTCGCCCCGCTTTGCTGCAAAGAGGAGTTGGAAATCATCGAAGCCTCGTCTACTACAAATATCGTGTTGCTTTGTTTGTTGAAGTTCAGCGAGAAACCTGTCATCTCTCCAGTAAACGTCTTTTGCCTGTATATGCGCCGATGGATAGTGAAGGCAGGCATGCCGGCATTGAGTGAAAGAACCTTTGCCGCTCTACCTGTAGGGGCAAGCAGTACGACACGCTGGCGCAACCGTGCCAAAACCTTCACAAACGCAGCCGAAAGTGCGGTCTTGCCTGTACCTGCCGAACCGCTCATTACCATGACAGGACGGTCGCCGCGGCTCGTAACGAAACGGCAGAATGTGTCTATTGCCGTTCTTTGGTCTTTGGTCGGCTCAAAGCCGAAGACACTGTTCACCACAATCTTTAAATCTTCAACATTCATAGTTAATTTAAACCAAACATTTGATATTACAGATTATTTGCCGTATATTTGCATTTTAAGTGACTCCGTTTAACGCCGAAGCCGCATCCTTATTCCAATGTAGCACACAAGTGGTGCGGCCAAAGGAGAAAGACCTCGCAAAGGTACGTAAAAAGATTTGTTCGTTCAAGATGAGACTTAAGATAAACCACATACTGTTGGCAATCTGCCTGGTGCTTGCAGTCCTTTCAGCCACAAGCATTGTCCGGCCGTTGCGTTTCAGTAGCGAAAGGACACGCCGTGAAGCTTGCGTGAAGCGCAGCCTGTGCAGCATCAGACGAGCCGAAGCTGCATATCTGCGTTCACATGGAACGTATGCACGGTCGCTTGCACAACTCGTGGAATGCGGTCTTCTTGACGACACGCTGAAAACGGTGCCTTATTCCGGCGGAAAGCCATACGAAATATCCGTAGGAATGCATACGGGGAAATCTGGGAATCCTGTTCCCGTGATGGAATGCGGAGCCTCTTTCGCTTCATATCTTTCCGGACTTGATGAGAACCGCATAAAAGAGCTCACCGAGCAATCCAATGCAAGGGGAGAATATCCAGGACTGAAATTCGGAGACATAACAACGCCAAATGACAATGCAGGAAATTGGGAATGACATGCGCATGAATGCGGACAGGCTAACAATACGCGTAGGGCAAAACACGTTGGCTTTCGCTTATACTCAAAAAGGAGATGCGGGCAAAGTGATGTTTGTCCCTTATATCATAAACGCGGGTATATCAATGGCAGCCAATCTTAGGGAAGCCTTGCGCAACGGAACGCCCGACGGCAGAATTTGGACGAAGGTTCTAGTGCTGTTGGATTCACCTACGGTGATGGTTCCGATAGACGAGTATGCCGAGCATAACAAAGAAACGCTATACCGTTACTCCATGACAGAGCAAGAGAACAACGCCGTTTTGGCAACAATACTGCCGACTGTAAACTCTGTTGCGCTCTATTCTCTGAACAAAGACCTTAGACTGGTGCTGACAGACAATTTCAATGACATAAAGATACGTCCCGTTTGTGCTTCCGTTTGGCAATATCTGCAGCGGCGCAGCGTGCAAGGCAACACGGACAAACTGTATTGCTATTTCCACGATTGTAAAGTGGATATTTTCTGCTATCGTAAAAACCGTTTCCGCTTTACAAATGCTTTTCCTGCCACTTCGGCAGACGATGTTGCTTACTATATCATGGCCGTTTGGCAGCAGTTGTCGATGGATGCACGCAAAGACGAAATTTATATCATAGGTCAATACAAAGAAAAGGAAGCGCTGACAGAAAACATTCGACGTTTCGTTACGGAAATTTACAAAGTTAATCCGTCGGCAGAGTTCAACCGTCATCCGTTGTCGCAGCAGGAAGGCATTCCATTCGACGTTCTGACAACATTGCTGGGATAGTTGGACATGGAAACAATTGGCCGCAGAAAAACAACATTACAGATAAAACAGAGCGATGAGAATAATAACAGGGAAATATAAGGGCAGGCGATTTGAAGTGCCGCGCACGTTCAAAGCCCGGCCGACAACAGACTTCGCCAAGGAAAACATCTTCAACGTGATGACCGGTTACCTTGATTTTGAAGGAGCCACGGCTCTCGACCTTTTTTCCGGCACAGGAAGCATATCGCTTGAACTTTTGTCGCGCGGATGCAGCCAGGTGGTTAGCGTTGAGGCTGACCGTGAACACCATGCTTTCATAAAGCAGTGTGTTGCAAAGCTTGGGGCAGACAACTGCATAACAGTGCGGGGCGACGTATTCCGCTTCGTGAAAGGATGCCGACAGCAGTTTGATTTCATTTTTGCCGACCCGCCTTACGCATTGCCGACACTGCACACTATACCACAACTTATATTCGAATCAAACATTTTGAAAGAGGGTGGGGTGTTGGTCTTTGAACACGGAAAGAAAGACGGATTCGAAGACGAAAAACATTTTGTGGAACATCGTGAATACGGCAGCGTGAACTTCTCGATATTTACAAACGAAAAGGCTTAGCCTTTTGCCGGGAGAAAACAAGCAAAATGATAGACCATGTAACCATAGAAAGAATAAAAGAAGCGGCAGACATTGTTGATGTCGTTTCTGAATTCGTGTCGTTAAAGAAAGTTGGTGCGAACTACAAGGGCCTGTGCCCGTTCCACAATGAGAAGACACCCTCTTTCTATGTTTCTCCAGCGCGTGGGATATGTCACTGCTTCTCTTGCGGAAAGACCGCAAATCCCGTGAGTTTCATAATGGACCAAGAGCAGATGACTTATCCGGAGGCTCTGCGCTGGCTCGCCAACAAGTATCATATAGAAATCCATGAGCGTGAACTCAGCGACGAGGAAAAGCAGGAACAGAACGACCGTGAAAGCATGTTCATCGTCAACAAGTGGGCAATGGACTATTTCCACGATGTGTTGCTTAACGATATCGACGGTCGGGCAATCGGTATGCAGTACTTTCGCAGCCGCGGCTTCCGCGACGACATAATAGAAAAGTTTCATCTTGGTTTCTCTTTGCCCTCGCGCGACGATTTGGCAAAGAGCGCTTTGGCAAAAGGATACAGCGAAAAGTATCTTGTTTCCACAGGACTTTGTTTCAAACGTGACACGGGAGAATTGGTAGACAAGTTCTCCGGCCGTGTGATGTTCCCGTGGATTGGCGTGAACGGAAACGTTAGGGCCTTCGGCGGACGTTTGCTTGATTCGCGAACCAAGGGCGTACAGCAGAAATACGTCAATTCGCCCGATTCGGATATCTACCACAAGGAGCGTGAACTCTACGGCATCTACCAGGCAAAGAAGGCCATCGCCAAGGAAAACTGCGTTTATATGGTTGAAGGATATACCGACGTCATATCAATGCACCAGTGCGGAATTGAAAATGTGGTAGCCAATTCCGGAACAGCTCTCAGCGTGCATCAGATTCGGCTGCTGCACAGGTTTACCGAAAACATAGTTCTTTTGTACGACGGCGACGAAGCCGGCATTCATGCCGCAATGCGAGGAATCGACATGTTGCTTGCGGAAGCAATGAAAGTAAAGGTGATGCTGCTGCCCGACGGCGACGATCCCGACAGTTTTGCGCGGAAACATACCGCAGATGACTTCAGACAATATATAAACGAGCATCAACAGGATGTTGTTGAATTTAAAACGGATTTTCTGTTGCGCGGAGTCACCGATCCGATAAAGCGTTCTGAGGCAATAAGCAGTATTGTCAAGACCATCTCCGTAATAGAAGATCAGATTGTGCGCGCCACTTATCTGCAAGACGCAGCGCGCCGCATAGGAATAAGCGAGACCACGCTTATCAATACGATGAACAAGTTCATACGTAGCGGTCAAGACGCCAAAGCGAAGGAAGACCAGCGTCAGCAATCGCAAACTCCAGCGCCGCCTCTCGCTCCTGCATCCCCGCTTGAAAAAGCACGGGAAGTGGAGACTTTGCTCATTCAGGCAGTGATAAGGCATGGCGATGAACTTGTTTACGATGACGTTGAAACTGACGACGGACAGACAATCTCGCTTAATGTTGCGCAATATGTGAGCTACGACCTTGAACAGGACGGCTTGACGTTTTCGCAAACGATATACAACAGAATATTGCAGGAAGCGGTAGAACACAGCAACGACGCAGACTTCAAGGCAGAAGAATACTTCATGAAGCATCCGGACATGGAGATAAGCAAACTTGCCACAGAACTGTCTACCGACAAGTTCCAGTTGCGCAGGGGCGCAAACCTGCGAAGAGGGGAAGAAGTGCTGCGCTCACGCGTTACGCATCTTGTGCTGGATTACCGCATGGAAATTATCAGAGAAAGGCTTCAGCGCATACAGATGCAGATAAAGACCTGCACAGACGACAACGACCGCCTTACACAATTGCTGAATGATTACCAGGAAACGCAGAAAGTCCGCAATGCCATAGCCAAGGAGCTGGGCAACGAAATATTGATATAAAAGACTAATGCCTATGCAATACCTCTACTGGATTCTCGTAAGCCTCTATACGATAGTCATCGTAGGTACGGTAATTTCCGTTCTTATGGACAACCGCCAGCCCGTAAAGACGATGGCATGGGTAATGGTGCTTACTTTCCTGCCGGGCATAGGCATCGTCCTCTATTTTTTCTTCGGGCAGAACACACGAAAGGAAAAGCTGATAAGCCAGCACAGTCTCGATCTGCTTACCAAAGGAACGTTGCTTGAGTTTGCAGTTCAGGAAGATCTGAAGATTCCGGAAGAGAACAAGACTCTGGTGAGCCTTTTCAAATCTCAGAATTGGGCGCTTCCGTTCAAAGGCAACGAAATAGATATATATACCGACGGCTACTCGTTCTTCACAGAGCTTCTCCGTCAAATGGGAAATGCCCAAACGAGCATTCATCTTGATACATATATCTTTGAACATGATTCCCTCGGCCGTCTTGTGGCCGACATGCTTATAGACAAAGCCAGACAAGGTGTCGAAGTAAGGGTAATCTACGACGATGTGGGTTGCTGGAACGTTCACGACTCTTTTTTCAGGCGCATGCGCAATGCGGGAGTAAAGGTGCTCCCATTCATGCCCGTGCGCTTTCCTGCCTTTACGAGCAAGGTGAATTACCGCAATCACAGGAAATTGTGCGTGATCGACGGCAGAATCGGCTTCATAGGAGGCATGAACATAGCAAAGCGCTACGTGGTTGGCGACGGCAAACGCAAGTGGAGAGACACGCATCTCAAGATAGAAGGCGGAGCGGTATACTCCATACAGAGGGCGTTTCTTGTTGACTGGTATTTTGTTTCAGGCAAGCTGATAACCGACCGCCGCTATTATCCCGAACCAAAGGAAGGGATAAAAAACGATATCGTAGTGCAGATCGTTACCAGCAGTCCCGTTGCTCCGTGGCCAGACATAATGCAGGGCTACATGCGTATCCTGTTGCAGGCGCGCAAGTATGTGTACATACAGACTCCGTATTTCCTTCCTACAGAGGCCGTAATGTCGGCGATGCGCATTGCAGCATTGGCTGGAGTTGATGTAAGGATAATGATACCGCGCCACGGAGACGCCAAGTTCGTGGAGTGGGCAAGCCGTTCTTTCGTTTTCGAGACGCTTCAGGCAGGAGTGAAAGTATACCTTTACCGCAGCGGATTCCTTCATTCCAAGATGCTTGTCTGCGACGATAACGTTTCCACGTGCGGCTCGACAAATGTGGATTTCCGCAGTTTCGAAAACAATTTTGAGGCTAACGCATTCATCTACGACCGTGAAACGGCAAAACGTTTCAGGCAGATATTCATGGAAGACACAAAGGAGTGTACCTTTGTGACGGAACGCATGATAAGAAAGACGCGTCCTTTCCTCAAGCGTCTTTGGGAATCTGTCATCAGGCTGCTTTCCCCGTTGCTCTAAGCAGGCAAAGACAGAATGCATACGCAAACAAATAACAATTCTTTCAGATTATTTCGCAAATAACAATGCTTGACTTAGGTCAAAACTGCGTATATTTGCAAAAGACAAGGCCGTGTGTTCAATAATTCGTTTTATCGGCAGCCGTTTCTTGTCTGAACTGCCTTGAAACACAAAAGAACCGGTTTCCGGGCATGAGCAAAGTTATCTTGATTTTAATACAAAAAAACATAATCCATGAACAAAGAAAGATATTTCTTCGCTGTAGACCTTGGCGCCACAAGTGGAAGAACAATAATCGGCACACTTGCCGACGGAAAGATAAAACTTGAAGAGCTGACCCGCTTCGGAAACGCTCTGATTGAGACGGGAGGCCACTTCTATTGGGACATATTCGCCCTCTACAATGAAATAATAAAGGGACTCAAGCTTGTGGCTAAGCGTCAGTTGCCGATTTCCAGCATTGGTATAGATACTTGGGGCGTTGACTTCGTCTGTGTCGGAGAGGACGATGCAATCCTGCGCAACCCGTTGGCGTATCGCGATCCTTTCACCTTCGAGGCAATGGACGAGTACTTTGACAAGTGCGTCGACAGGAAGAAAGTTTACGATACAACAGGAATACAGTTCATGAACTTCAATTCCTTGTTCCAGCTCTACGCTATGAGGCGCGAGAACAACACAGCACTTCGCAATGCAAAGAAGATTCTTTTCGTGCCGGACGCACTTTCCTGGATGCTTACAGGCAAGGATGTCTGCGAATACACCATAGCTTCAACGAGCCAGATGCTCGACCCCCGCACGAAAGACCTCGACGTTGAGTTGCTCGGAAGCGTAGGGCTGGAAAGGGAAAAGTTCGGCAAGATGGTGTTCCCCGGCACTTGCATCGGCACCATTACCAAGGAAGTGCAGGAGATGACCGGCCTTGGAGAAGTTCCTGTCATAGCTGTGGCGGGACACGATACAGGAAGCGCCGTAGCCGCTGTGCCTGCCAAAGACCAGCATTTCGCTTATCTCAGCAGCGGAACATGGAGCCTTATGGGTATTGAGACAAAGGAAGCAATCATAAACGAAGTCAGTTTTGAACGCAATTTCACCAACGAAGGCGGCATAGAAGGCACAACACGCTTCCTGAAGAACATATGCGGCATGTGGCTCCTTGAGCGTTGCCGCAAAGAGTGGGGCGACGAAGCACCGAAAGACTACGGCGTCCTGTTGGGCGAGGCAATGAAAGTAAAACCTTTCCAGAGCATAATAAATCCGGACGACAAGATGTTTGCAAATCCTGCAAACATGGAACAGGCAATAAAGGACTACTGCCGACAGACAAGCCAGCATGTTCCCGAAGGTTATGCAGAGGTTTGCCGTTGCATCTTCGAGAGTCTTGCACTGCGTTACCGTGAGGTGTTCGGCTATCTCAAGGAAATGGCATCGTTCCCAATAACCACTCTGCACATTATAGGCGGCGGTTCGCTAAACAACTACCTTAATCAGTTTACAGCCAACTCTACTGGCGTTGAAGTTCTTGCTGGCCCGCAGGAATGTACCGCTTTGGGCAACATCATGATGCAGGCAAAGGCGGCGGGAGACGTTGAAGGAATTTTCGACATGCGCCGTATAATAGCAGACAGCGTAGCTATGAAACGTTTTGAACCACAGGACAAGGAATTGTGGGACAACGCCTTCGAACTGTATCTCAAGATAACCGCAATGAAAGGTTGACGCTAAAACAAACACAAGTCACCTTCAACAGAAAAAAACAACAGAATAAAAACAATAAACAAAACCTCAAATTACAATGAAAACAGAACAGATTACAAAAGCTTATGAAATGGCAAAAGAGCGCTATGCAGCTCTTGGCGTAGATACAGACAAAGCAATCGAAACGCTGGAGAAGACACCTATATCACTGCATTGCTGGCAAGCTGACGACGTTGTAGGCTTTGAACGCAACGTTGCCGCATCAGGCGGAATCCAGACGACGGGCAACTATCCCGGCAAGGCACGCAACATCGACGAGCTTCGCCAGGACATAGAGAAAGTAAACTCTCTGCTTGCAGGAACTTTCCGTTTGAACCTTCACGAAACTTACGGTGAGTTCGGCGGCAAGTTCGTTGACCGCGACCAGGTTGGCGTTGAGCATTTCCAGGGATGGATGCAGTGGGCAAAGGAACACGGCATGAAACTTGACTTCAATTCCACGTCGTTCTCTCACCCCAAGAGCGGAAGTCTTTCGCTTTCAAACCCCGACAAGGAGATACGCGAGTTCTGGATTGAGCATACCAAGCGTTGCCGCCGCATTGCTGACGCTATGGGAAAATTCCAGAACGACCCTTGTATAATGAACATATGGGTTCACGACGGAAGCAAGGACCTTACCGTTGAGAAGGGACGCTACCGCCAGATACTGAAAGACAGCCTTGACGAGATTCTGAAGGAAGAACTGCCCGGAATGAAATCATGTCTGGAGGCAAAGCTCTTTGGAATTGGTCTTGAGGCTTACACCGTTGGCTCGCACGACTTCTATGCAGGCTATTGTGCAAAGAACAACGTGATGTATACACTCGACACCGGTCACTATGAACCGACAGAAAACGTTTCTGATGCCGTTTCTGCACTTCTGCTCTTTGTTCCGGAACTTATGCTCCACGTTTCTCGCCCCATGCACTGGGATTCAGACCACGTTACCTTGTTCGACGACAACACGCGCAACCTCTTCTCTGAACTCGTGCGCGCAGATGCTCTTGACCGTGCTCATATCGGCCTTGACTATTTCGACGCTTCAATCAACCGTATCGGTGCATACATAATTGGCGTGCGTGCTGCCCAGAAGTCACTGCTCCAGGCATTCCTTGAACCGCTCGACACACTGCGCAAGTACGAAGACGAAGGCAAACTCTTCCAGCGTCTCGGATTGCTCGAAGAGGCAAAGACACTGCCTTTCGGTGCCGTTTACGACTATTTCAACATGAAGAACAACGTACCTGTGGGCGAAGAATATTTTGCAGACGTAGAAAAGTACGAAACAGAAGTTCTGAGCAAAAGAGGATAAGCGGAAATGGAAATTATCATAGGATTGCTTATAATAGCTGTAGGTGCGTTCTGCCAGTCCAGCAGCTACGTTCCAATCAATAAGATAAAGGATTGGAGCTGGGAGTCCTATTGGCTCGTGCAGGGCGTGTTTGCTTGGATTGCATTCCCGCTGCTAGGCGCTTTGCTTGCAGTGCCGGATGGCCACTCTCTCGGTGAACTCTTTTGGGCAAGCAACCCCTTCAACATTTGGATGACAGTGCTGTTCGGAGCGTTGTGGGGGGTCGGCGGACTGACTTTCGGCCTTTCCATGCGCTATCTGGGCGTGGCTTTGGGCCAAAGCATTGCACTGGGAACTTGTGCCGGGCTTGGAACGATAATGGGACCAGTGCTGCTTAATGTGTTTTTCCCCGAACAGGATGCACTGAGCAAACTGACTTTTGCCGTAATATTGGGCGTCGTGGTAACGCTTGTGGGCATTGGCGTAATAGGTCTCGCCGGTTCGATGAAATCGTCTTCATTGTCTGAGGAGGAAAAGAAAGCGGCGGTTAAGGACTTCAACTTCCCAAAAGGACTTGCCATTGCCCTTCTTGCCGGATTCATGAGCGGTTGTTTCAATGTCGGACTGGAGTTCGGTAAGGACATAAACTTCGGCAGTTTGACACCGGACATGTACAAGACATTGCCCGCTACATTGCTCGTTACGCTTGGCGGATTCGTTACAAACGCAGCATACTGCTTCTATAACAATGCCAAGAACCATACGTGGGGCGACTACGGCAAGGGCAACGTTTTCCTGAACAACCTGCTTTTCTGTGCGCTCGCCGGTGGCTTGTGGTACAGCCAGTTCTTCGGTCTTTCGCTTGGCAAGGGCTTCCTTACAGAATCGCCTACGCTTATGACGTTGTCGTTCTGCATACTTATGTCGCTGAACGTTGTGTTCTCCAATGTCTGGGGCATAATATTGAAAGAATGGAAAGGATGCTCGCGCAACACCATTGCGGTGCTTGTTTTGGGCATTGTAATATTGATTGTGTCTTCCTTCCTGCCGCAACTGATATAAGTTGCATGCAAGACGGGAACACTGACAAGCGGATTACGTTTGCCGAAGTGACATGATACTAAACCTTCTACGTTAAAAACGAGCCCCGAAAGCTTTTCAAAACTTTCGGGGCTTATTGTCTGTTGCCTTTCGGTGACTTTTATGTTGGGCAAGGCTTCGTGAGATATTCTTTTTTAGCTGGAACCGTGTGTCTGCCCGTTGTCAGGCTTGTTGTCTGGGCGCAGTCTGTTTTTCGTCCTTACGTCCTTTTGCTTTCTGTTATAGCTTGCTTTCACTTCTGTCGTAACGTCCTTTCACTTCTGTCAGAGCTTGCTCGTGTTTCTGCTTGAACTTGCTTGGTTTGCAAACTCTGCGTATTGGTATGGTGCTTTAGGCAAGAGCTGACGAAAACTGTTTGTGATGCCAATCTCGTATGTCCGTGAACGCTTCACAAACGATACAGGCGCACGGCTTAAACGGCTTTCTGCCGCGGTTAAACCATGCGCCTGCTTGTTTACCCTTAATGGCTTCTTCAAACTATATTATATAGGTATGAAAGAGAATTTACAGTCCTATGACGCTTTTTTCCACCCAATATATAAGGATTCCTGCTATGTAGCCAACAAAAGCAATCCATGTTATCTTCTTCATATACCATCCAAAGGTAATCTTCTCAAGGCCCATAACGACAATTCCAGCCGCACTTCCGATGATAAGCATTGAACCTCCTACGCCGGCACAGTATGCAAGCAGTTGCCAGAAAATTCCGTCTACAGCCATGTCGCCTATTTCTGCAACAGGATACATTCCCATGCAACCGGCAACAAGCGGAACGTTGTCGACAATGCTCGACAATACGCCGATAATGCCGGTAACAAGATAATGGTTTCCGTCGAACACAACGTTGAGACCTTCGCCAAGCTGTGTCAGTACGCCTATTGTTTCAAGACATGCAACTGCCATCAGAATGCCGAGGAAGAATAGGATTGTTGACATGTCGATGCGCGAGAGCATGTTGGAAACGCGCTTCTGCATGCCACCTTTGTCTGACGCTTTCGGCAGACGGCTGTAGAAAACTTCTGTAACAGTCCAGAGCAGACCCAAAACCAAAAGGATGCCAACAAACGGAGGCAGATGTGTTATCGACTTGAAGATTGGTACGAATATCAAGCCGCCTACTCCGAGGAAGAATACAGTCTTGCGCTGCATTGCCGTGAACTCGCTTGCCGCCGTTGCCGCAGCATTGTTCTCCGGCACTTCAAGCGTTCCTTTCAGCGAGTATGAAAGGATATAGGTTGGGATTACCATTGAAATGACCGAAGGAACAAGCAGTTCCTTTATCACGCCGCCTGCCGTTATCACGCCTTTGTTCCATAGCATGATTGTCGTCACGTCGCCGATAGGGGAGAAAGCACCGCCGGAGTTGGCTGCTATGACAACGAGCGAGGCATAGATTATGCGGTCCTTGTGTTCACTTACAAGCTTGCGCAGAATCATAATCATAACGATTGACGTCGTAAGGTTGTCGAGAATTGCCGACAGGATAAATGTCATAAAAGCAATACGCCACAGAAGCGCTTTCTTGCTCTTCGTCTTCAGAGTGTCGCGGACGAAGTTGAAGCCACCGTTCTGGTCTACCAATTCAACGATTGTCATTGCTCCCATAAGGAAAAACAGCGTCGTTGCAGTGCTTCCCAAGTGGTGTTCAATCGTTTCGCTTACCACTGCTCCCACTTTGTCGCCTATGGCAGAAGCGAGATACTGCGACGGGTCGCACATGAAGATGGTCCAGCAACCGACGAACATAAGCAGGGCTATTGCTGCCTTGTTCACTTTTGTCACGCTTTCAATGGCTATGAAAAAATAGCCTACGATGAAGACAGTGACAATTAGCATTGTTAAACTTGTCATTTTTTCTTTGTATTGTTTTAGTTAGTATTTGTTTTCATCGAAAGGTGTGTTTCTTAGGCTAACATTTTACGCGGCAAACAAAAAATATACCTTTGCCGTGTAACGGATTTTTCCGTAGACACGGCAAAGATATAACTAAATTTTTAATAATGTTAAACTCTGCCTTTAATATTTTATTACAAATCGCTAAAAAACGCAAACGTCCTGTTGTTCTCGTTTCCGGCCAGGTTTGTTGCAGAAAAGGCGAGCTTGCAGTTTAGATGAACATCTTTTCCACCCAATACACGAGGATTCCCGCTATGTATCCCACAAAGGCAATCCACGATATGTGCTTCATGTACCATCCGAATGAAATCTTTTCCAGTCCCATGACCACTACTCCTGCTGCGCTGCCAATTATAAGCATTGAGCCTCCAACGCCGGCGCAGTAGGCAAGAAGCTGCCAGAACACTCCGTCTACGGCCATGTCGCCAACTTCTGCAACGGGATACATTCCCATGCAACCTGCAACAAGCGGGACATTGTCTACGATGCTCGACAATACGCCGATGATTCCTGTTACGAGATAGTGGTTACCGTTGAAAGCTGTGTTGAGACCTTGTCCCAACGCAGTGAGAACGCCGACTGTCTCAAGGCATGCCACTGCCATCAGAATGCCGAGGAAGAAAAGAATGGTTGACATGTCGACGCGTGAAAGCATGTTTGTAACGCGTTTCTGCATTCCGCCTTTTGCCTGCGGTATGTGGCGGTAGAATATTTCAGTTACTGTCCAAAGCACTGCAAGCACGAGCAGGATGCCAACAAACGGAGGCAGATGTGTTATAGACTTGAATATCGGCACAAAGATGAGACCTCCGACTCCGAGGAAGAACACTGCCTTGCGCTGTGCTTCGGAGAAATCTTGGCTAGCAACGGCCTCTTTGTCGTCTTCGTGGTATGCCACATCGCCTTTTAGCGACATTGAAACGATAACGGTGGGCACAAGGAGTGCAACTATTGACGGTATCAGCAATTCCTTTATTACTCCGCCTGCCGTTATAAGGGCTTTGTTCCAAAGCATGATGGTCGTCACGTCGCCGATAGGGGAAAATGCACCTCCGGCATTGGCTGCGATGATTACCAACGCAGCATACTTGATGCGGTCTTTGTGGTCGCTCACGAGTTTGCGCAATATCATAACCATGACGATGGCCGTTGTCATGTTGTCGAGAATGGCCGACAAAAAGAATGTCATGAACGCTATTCGCCACAGCAACGCCCTCTTGCTTTTTGTCTTCAGCGTGTTGCGCACGAAGTTGAAACCGCCGTTTTGGTCAACAAGCTCCACAATTGTCATTGCACCCATAAGGAAAAACAATGTCGTTGAAGTGCTGCCCAAATGGTGTTCAATGGTCTCGCTAACAATCGAGCCCGTCTGTTCGCCGATGGCGTTGGGGAGATATTGGCTGGGATCCAGCATGAAAAGAGTCCAGCATACTACGAACATTAGCAGTGCAACTGCTGCCTTGTTTACTTTTGTCGCGCTTTCTATGGCAATGAAAAAGTAGCCCGCAATGAAAATTGCGACAATCAATAATGTTAAACTTGACATTTGTCTTAAAAGTGTTCTGTAATATCGACACCGCAAAGTTATCTATTTTGTTTTGATTACGCCAACAGAATAACCGATAATTTCAAAATTTAACGTTTTGCGGTTGCATTTTTTTTCGTACGAAGGGGCAAACCTATCATAAAACCCCGCATCCCGATTCTGTATGAGTTTTCTTCTTTCGGGATGCGGGGCTTGTTTTGCTCGCTTTTCAGCCGGTTTCTTGTTTAGGCTTGCGTTGTTTTCTTATCCGCAATGGAAGTATTTGTTCACCAACTCCTGTAGAGCGTGTTTGTCATTTTGTATGTCGGAACGCAGAGTGCGGTCGTCAAAAGAACGCAGTTGCGTGATGATTCCGTCAATCATAGTTGGACTGAATACGCCGTGCTCTTCAAACACGCTGCGTTTTTGCTCAAGACAGTCGGCAGAGGCAACGCAACTGTCGGGCAACTGCTCTAACTGAGCCACGCGTTCTGCGTTGGATGCATCGTGAATGTTGTAGTTCACGTAAGTCCGTTCGGCCAGTTCCAGGGCGTTTCCCATTTCGAATCCGTGGCGGCACGCCACACACAGACCTGCAATGAGCTGGTAAATGTCGGCAGAGCCGTCGGGCGAACGCATCTCTACAGTCTGTTTCAAAGACGTGTCGTAGTGCCAAGCCACATCGTGTGGGTTTGCCTGGTGGCACATGTCTTGGTTGGAGGTCCATCCCAGCGGCACTCTAACCAGAACTGAACGGTTGCAGTCGCCCCAACATACGTTGGTCGGAGCTTCCTGGTGGGGCACAAGGCGGAAATACGACGTTGGGTTCTTGTTGCCGAATGCCGTTATTGCCGGTGCCACGTCCATCATTCCGGCAATGATGGTGCGTGCCTGTGCACTGAGTTTGCCTTCGTGAATCATCATGTTCTTGCCGTGTTTCATTATGCGCATGTGGATATGCAGTCCTGAGCCCGCTTTGCCTGTAGTGATTTTCGGCGCAAACGTCACGTTAAGTCCCATGCGGTAGGCCACGTTGCGTATTACCCATTTTGCAATCATAAGCTGGTCGGCGCTCTCTTCAGCGGGAACTGGCAGAAATTCTATCTCGCCTTGTTCGTAAACATAGCCGTCCATGTGGAAATTTCCCACTTCCGAATGTCCGTATTTTATCTGTCCGCCGGTGCGGGCGATGTAGTGCATGCATTTTGTTCTAAAGTCCGTGGTTTTTGCATAAGGTGCCGATTCATGGTATCCCTTTTGGTCTACGGCTGGAAATTCCCCCTTGTCGGGCGTGATGACGTAGTATTCCAGTTCTCCCATTGTGTGGAATTCCATTTTCGTCGTTTCGCGGAAAATCTGTGTCGCCTTTGCCAGTGTGCGTTCTGGCGCACTTTCCAGCGGTTTGCCGTCTTTGTCGAAGAATGAAGCCAGCATGCACAGTGTCGGAATCTCGGCAAACGGATCGACGAATGCGGTGCGGAAGCGTGGCACGACATATAAGTCGCTGCTGCTTGCGCTTATGAATGGAAACAGACTAGAGCCGTCGACGCGTTCGCCGCAGGTCAGTATCGTGTCGAGATAACTCAGACTGTTCACAACGAAGTTCAGTGTTTTCAGTTTCCCGTCTCCTCCTGGATACATGAAATTTACCATTCTGATTTCGTTGTTGCGTATAAAGTTTATGATGTCGGCTTTTGTGAAGTCACTGGCAGGCTTCTGCAGATATGTCACCACATCATTGGCGTTTAGTATAAGTTCTTCACTGTTCATAGTACCGGATGTTAATATGTTAGTAATAGAAGGTTATTTCGCCGTCAAATATAGTCGTTTTATTTGTTCGCTGCAAGTTGTTGGGTGCTTTTCTTTCATTTTGTCGTTTTGTGCGGTGTTTTGACCATTAAGGATGTTTCGCTCCGATGGAAGGTAAGGGAGAAAATCCTCTCTCTGCGTCGTCTTTTTTAGAAATGCCCCCTTCTTCGTATTTGTTGTTTTGCTTAAATGAAAACATTTCTTTGCCTGAATGATATGGATTGCACGTAACGTTAAAATAATGTTTCAGAGTATCTATTTTGTGTAAAGGTTGCGAAAAAATCTAAAATTATTAGTACTTTTGTAGCAGATTATTTAATTATCCCAAATTAAAAGTATGAAAAATCATCTAAAACATCTTCTTCTGATTGCTGTGCTGGCTTTAATCGGTACGCTTTCGGCAGTCGCTCAGAATAGTCTGAGAGGAAAGGTAGTGGATGCGGCAACTGGCGAGCCTCTTATCGGAGCTACGGTTTCCGTAAACGGTATCAATGTTGCAACCGATATTGACGGTGCGTTTATCGTAAAGGGCGTCAGTTCGCAGGCTGACGTAACGGTGCAGTATATCGGTTACAAGACAAAGACGGTTAGATTGTCGCCCAAGAAAGGTGCTGTGGCAGAAATTGAGCTGAAGACCGACGAGCGTGTGCTCGACGATGTGGTTGTCACTTCACAGGTGGCTGTGGCTAGAAAGACACCAGTTGCCGTTTCTTCAGTTCCGATGGCCTACATAGAGGAAAAAATAGGAACCCAGGAATTTCCTGAAATCCTCAAGTCTACGCCAGGTGTGCATGCTAACAAAGAAGGCGGTGGCTACGGTGACTCTGAAATATATATGCGTGGTTTCGACAACTCCAACATTGCCGTTATGGTTAACGGTGTTCCTATGAACGACATGGAAAGCCAGGCAGTATACTGGAGCAACTGGGCAGGATTGACCGACGTTACACGTTCTATGCAAACGCAGCGTGGTATCGGAGCTTCCAAGGTTTCGGCTCCGTCTGTCGGAGGTACAATCAATATCATGACAAAGAGTATCGAGGCAAAACGCGGCGGTTCCGTATACTATGCCCTCGGAAACGACAACATGAACAAGATTCTTTTCACCGTATCCACAGGTCTTTCCAAGAGCGGATGGTCAATGTCTCTCCTCGGATCGAAGGTGTGGGGCGACGGTTATGCACAGGGAACAGACTACAATGGATATACATATTTTATAAATATATCGAAGCGTCTGAACGAGAATCACCAACTTTCTTTCACCGCTTTCGGTGCACCGCAGGAGCATTACCAGCGTAAGAACGGTCTGTTTCTCGCTACATGGAAAATGACCGAACAGGTTTACGGCATTAAAAACCATAAATACAATCCTACATACGGTTTCGACAAGAACGGACAGCGCCGTACTTCTGAATACAACGTATACCACAAACCGCAGCTCAGCCTTAACCACCAGTGGCAGATTAACGACAAAAGCTCGCTGAGTACTGTTGCTTATTTGTCTATCGGACGCGGTTACGGTTACAGCGGCCAGGGTAACGATGATTACGGCTATTCATACAAAGATTGGTATGGAGCGAACTACGGTGTTCTTCAGACTAAGTTCCGCAACGACGACGGTACGTTCGATTATGCTCAGATACAGGAGATAAACGCTAATAGCGAACACGGTTCAATGCTTGTTATGGCAAAGCAGAAGAACTACCACACATGGTATGGCCTTGTTTCTACATACAACACGAAATTCGGCAAGAACATAGATTTTTATGGCGGTATTGATTTCAGAGCATACAAGGGAACGCACGCCAACGAAATTATCGACCTCTACGATGGAAAGTACTACATGGATACTTCACGTAAGTCCGTAAAAGCAGCCAACAATGCTGCTGCTTCAAATCCAGAGTGGGTTTACGAGAAATTAGGCGTTGGTGACAAAGTTTACCGTGACTTCGACGGCCATGTGGTTCAGGAAGGCGCATTCTTCCAGGCAGAATATTCAAAAGAAGACCTCTCCGCATTTGTTTCAGGCTCTCTTTCAAATACATGCTACTGGAGATACGACCGTCTTTATTATGACAAGGAACATGCAGAATCAAAGAGCGTAAATTATCTCGGTTTCACTGTAAAAGGTGGTGTCAACTACAATTTCACGAAGAACCACAATGCTTTCTTCAACATCGGTTACATTAGCCGCGCTCCTAAGTTCAACTATGGCGCATTCCTTAGCCCAATGTCAAGCAATGTGACCAATCCGGATGCAAAGAACGAGAAAGTGTTCTCTATTGAACTTGGTTACGGATACCACATGAGATGGTTGCAGGTTAACGTAAACGCATACTGGACAAAGTGGCTGGACAAGACAATGACAAAGTCAACTACTGTCGGCACGTCTCAGACCGAAGCTTTTGTCAACATGACCGGTCTTAATGCAGACCACAAAGGTATAGAGCTTGAAGCAAAGGCAAGTCCGCTCTATTGGCTCGACCTCAATGCAATGTTCTCTATAGGTGAATGGAAATGGGACAGCAATGCTTCTGCACTCGTTTACGATTACAACGGACAGCCTCTCAACAAGGACGGTGGCATTGCAAGTGCGATTGGAGCAGAAGACCATTTGTCTACAGGTATAAACATGAAAGGAATACACGTTGGCGGTTCTGCACAGACAACGGCGGCGTTGGGAGCTACCGTAAAAATAGGCAAAACAATCCGCATCGGCGCTGACTGGACTTTCTACGGACGCAACTACGCTTACTATTCAATAAGCGGCAGCAATCTTTCGCTCGGCAAGGTGAACGATATTCAGGATCCTTGGAGAATTCCCGCAGCAAGCCAGGTTGACTTGAACGCTTCATACAAGTTCAAGATAGCTGGCCTTAACTCCACAATCTCCGGAAACATCAACAACCTCTTCGACTATCAGTATCTAACGAAGGCATGGAATCCTCAGTCGGGGGCTGCAACTCAAGACAATATCTATGGCTTCTATAACTTCGGCCGCACGTTCAGCGTGAGACTGAAAGTTAACTTCTAATAAACATCACCTCTTTTATAGAATATACAAGATATGAAAAAGATATATTTTATGTCGGCTGCTGCTCTCCTCTCGCTTGCGGCGTGCAGCGATTACGACGATCAGTTCCACCTCGACAACCAGATTGCCGATACGAAGAAAGACCTTCCCATAGTGCTTGAAGCTGCCGACTATGCTACGATAGCCAGTCTTTCGGCCAACAAAGCTATTGCAGATTCGCTTGACAAGGCTGCCGGAACAACAGCATACAGTGAAGCGCTTGCAAAGCTGGGCACAACGAAATATTTCGGAACGCTAATTACAGCTGATCAATTTATTCCTGCATTCATTCAAAACAAATACCAAAGCGTTAACGTTGGCTCTACATTCAAAGTAACCTACAATGAATACTGCGGAAAGTCAGAATATCTTTCAGATTTCGCAAACATCAAGGACTATACGCTTACTGCCGACGACTACAACGCTATTTGGGCAGGAGAGTCAACTGCAACATATCTCACTCCATCCACAGAAAACAAGCTGTCTCAGGCTTTGGCCTCTTCGCAGACAAGTGCACAGGCCGGAGACATAGTTGTGGTGAACTACTCTTATTCTGACTTCGAACCCGCAGGAGGCGGTTCTTCAGAACCGTCAGAGGCATACGACAAAATTTCTGACGTCGTTGCAAACACGGCTGGCGGAGAATATACCGTGAAGGGAAAGGTTCCTGCAACATACAAGCGTGGTTTCCTTCTTAACGACGGTACAGGATCTATCCTTGTCTACAAGACAAGCGATGACGTGAGCGTAGGCGATGAAGTTACAGTCACAGGAACGACTTCACAGTACGGCGGACTGATGCAGTTCCCCAATACTTCTGAATTGACAGTGGTAAAGAAAGGTGACGGAACTTATACCCATCCTGCTGCAAAGACACTTACCGCAGCTGATTTTGAAAGCTATGCAAGCGCACCGTATGTTGCCTATGTTACATACACAGGAACTCTGACAATTTCAGGCAACTACTATAACGTTAAAATCGACGGTACGGAAAAGCAGGGAAGCCTTGCCTATGTTCCCGACGGCATGGTCAGTGCTGATCTCAACGGACAGAATGTTGTAGTCTATGGCTACAGTGTCGGATCCGCTTCGAGCGGCAAATACCTCAACACGATGGTTACCAGCGTTACGGCAGCCGTTTCTTCTGCAAAGGCTGTTCGCAGAGCTGCTTCCGCTTCTAAGGCAAACAAGGCAGCTGTTTACCGTTTCGACGGAACAAAATGGAGTGCTTACACAACAACAGGAGCAACAGTCATTGCAGCCCAGCCGCAGTGGTATGAAGCAATCGGCGCTTCGTCAATTTCAAAACCTTCCACTTATATGCCTACGTTCCTGCAACAGAAATATCCGTTTGCAACCGATGGACAGAAAGTGGCCGTTGTTTACAAAAAGTCTTCCTCTGCTCTCGCCGTTGTAGAGTACACATATTCTGCAACTGCCGCTAAATGGGCAGAGTCAACCGATTACAAACAGGAGACAACAACCTTTGCCAAGACAGAAAACGGCATCGAGGCAAAGATAAGCATGTATCTTAACGAAACTCTCCTGGGCAGTGAAGGCGGCTTTACGGCATTCAACGTAAATCTTGGAACGCTTAGCTACGTTTGGACAAACACTACTTCATACGGATGGAAGGCTTCTGCATACTCAAGCAGCTCCAACCACGCTGCTGAAAGTTGGCTCGTTTCTCCGGCAATAAACCTGAAAAAGGCAGTAGATCCAGTGTTTTACTTCGACGAGGCAATGAACTACCTCGGTACAGGAAACATCAACGACCATCTCTGTGTGAAGATATCCAAGAATTTCGACGGTGCCGACGTTACCGCTGCAACTTGGGAAACAATAGAACTTACAGGGCGTACCGACGGTTCGTCATGGACATTCTATACTGTTGAACCGGCTTCGCTGAAGAACTACAACGGTTCAAACGTTCACATAGCATTTGTTTACAAGAGCACAGAGGCTATTGCTCCTACATACGAGTTCAAGAACATCGTGGTTAAGGAGAAGGACGCAGAAGAATAAAACATCGCTCTCTATCTTTTCTTGGAGAGAACATCTATCGACAGAGGGGACACTCCTTTTCGGGGGAGTGTGCCCCTCGTCGCTTTTTCGTTGCAATCTGCAATTTTTTCTGAATGGAGATTGCAAGACCATGCTTTGAGAGTAAAACAACAGATTTGATTTTAGAACGTTTGGGTTATTGTCGGCATAATATTCCAAAGCTGCCCTCGACTATACTTCCGGTATATAGACAAGTCGTCTACGCTCTCATTATTCAGCCTGTGGGCTAACAATGTAATAAAAGCAAACACGAATAACGTATTTTCAGAATAACAAAGAAACAAAAGCAATGAACAGTAAATTGGATTTCAAGCCGCAGCTTTTCGCTACGCTGAAGAATTACAACAGAAAGACATTCGTTTCCGATTTGATGGCAGGCATAATAGTGGGTATCGTTGCCCTTCCTCTTGCCATTGCCTTCGGTATAGCATCAGGCGTTACGCCCGAAAAGGGAATCATAACAGCCATTGTTGCCGGTTTCATCATATCGCTCCTTGGCGGCAGTAAAGTGCAGATAGGCGGTCCGACCGGCGCTTTCATCATTATTATATACGGTATAATACAACAGTACGGCTTCGAGGGACTGTCGATAGCAACGTTGATGGCAGGTGCGTTTCTTATTCTTTTCGGTGTGCTTCACCTGGGAACCATAATCAAGTTCATACCTTATCCCATTGTCGTCGGCTTTACGAGCGGTATCGCAGTAACCATTTTCACGACACAGATAAAGGACCTCTTCGGACTGAGTATTGACAAAGTGCCCAGCGATTTCATTGAGAAGTGGTGGTGTTATCTGTGCAACTTCAACACGGTAGACTGGTGGTGTGCGGCAGTCGGCATACTTAGCGTTGTTATAATAGCTGTAACTCCAAAATTCAGCAAGAAGATTCCCGGCTCGCTCGTTGCCATCATCGTAATGACTGTGGCCGCTCTCCTTCTGAAACAGTTTGCCGGCGTTACAACCATAGAGACTATCGGCGACCGTTTCTCTGTGAGCAACGCAATACCAAACGCACATGTTCCCGAATTGTCGTGGGAGACGATAAAGAGCCTCGTGTCTCCCGCCATTACCATAGCCGTTCTCGGTGCAATCGAATCGCTTCTTTCGGCAACCGTGGCCGACGGTGTTATCGGAGATCACCACAATTCAAACACGGAGCTTATTGCACAAGGCATAGCCAACCTTGCTTCGCCTATCTTCGGCGGTATACCCGCCACGGGAGCAATTGCCAGAACGATGACAAACATAAACAATGGCGGAAAGACCCCCGTTGCCGGTATAATCCACGCCTTGGTGCTCCTGCTCATATTCCTTTTCTTCATGCCTTTGGCCAAGTACATACCCATGGCGTGTCTTGCCGGCGTACTCGTGATAGTGAGCTACGGAATGTGCGGCTGGCGCTCGTTCCTGTCGCTGATGAAGAACCCCAAGAGCGATGTTACCGTTCTGCTCATTACGTTCTTCCTTACGATAATATTCGATCTTACGGTAGCCATCGAGGTTGGACTAATCATCGCTTGTCTTCTGTTTATGAAACGTATGTCAGAAACAACCGACGTGAAACTCATTATGGATGAGATACATGAAGAAAGCGACATGATTAAGGGCAATCTCGAACATCTTACCATTCCAAAGGGCGTTGAAGTCTATGAGATTAACGGGCCGTATTTCTTCGGTGCGGGCAACCGTTTTGAGGAAATCATGGCTTCCTTCGGCGACAGACCAAAGGTGCGCATCATCCGCATGCGAAAGGTTCCGTTTGTTGATTCAACGGGAATCCACAACCTTACAAACCTCTGTGGCATGAGCAAGAAGGAGGGAATAGAAATTGTCCTTTCCGGTGTGCGCCCAAATGTGCACGCTTCACTTGAAAAGGCAGGCTTCAATGAATTTATCGGAAAGGAAAACATTTGCAGCCACATAAATATCGCTTTGAAACGTGCCCACGAACTTGTAGGCACCGACGAGCCGGAGGCTTAACCCATAGCGTTCAGCGGCTTTTTGCCGAAGCGTAATTTTACTCGCTGTTCACAAAAAAACAAACTGTGTCGGGCTGTATCTTTTGCCAAACACAGTTTGTTTTGTTTTTTTTATTTGCGGGAAAGGATGTGTCCTTTACAGTTCGTCAACCGCTTGTTTAAGCTGCTTCAGCGCTTTTTCTAGTATGGAGCGCGGTGTGCCCACGTTCATTCGCATGAAGCCCTCGCCGCCTTGTCCGAACATCTCGCCGTCGTTGAGCGCAAGACGCGCTTTGTTCACGAACAGGTCAACCAATCCTTCGTGGTCGAGAGCAAGCGCACGGCAGTCGAGCCATACGAGGAACGACGCCTGCGGACGCAGAGGTTTGATTTTCGGGAGCTGCTCTTTGCAGAAATCCTCAACGAACTTTATGTTCTCCTCAACGTAGTGCAGCATTTCTTTTCTCCATTCTTCACCGTTGTTGAAGGCTGCAATTGTAGCGATGGGCGAGAAGAGCGGAGCTTCGTTCAGTTCGTTTGCTGCGAGCCACGCATAGAACTTGCTGCGCAGTTTGTCGTTTGGCACAATAGAGTAAGAGCTGACGATGCCGGCAATGTTGAAAGTCTTCGACGGAGCACCGAATGTAATGCTGCATTGCGCCGCTTTTTCTGAAGCCGTTGCAAAGGGAACGTGTTTGTTTCCCCACAGAGCCATGTCGCAGTGTATCTCGTCAGAAATCACGATGATACCCCTGTCGTAACAGAATTCAGCGAGTTTTGCCAGCACTTCCTTTTCCCAAACTATTCCAGCAGGGTTGTGCGGGTTTGACAGTATGAGCATACGGCATTTGTCGTCGGCCACTTTCTCCAGGTTTTCAAAGTCCATCGAGTAGCTTCCGTCTTCGTTTTCCTTCAGAGGGTTGTAAACCACCTCGCGTCCGTTGCCCTCTGGAGTGAGTCTGAACGGATGGTAAACAGGCGGCTGTATGATAACCTTTTCGTCTGGCTTTACAAACACGTTTGTCGCCATTCCGATGCCTTTCACTATGCCTGGAATGTAGCTCAGCCATTCCTGTTCCACATCCCAGTCGTGGTGGTCTTTTATCCATTTCCTTACGGTGGGCCAAAGTTCTTTCGGCTCTACTGTATATCCGAACAACGAGTGTTCAAGTCGCTTGCGCAGGGCTTCGGTGATGAAATGAGGCGTCTCGAAGTCCATGTCTGCCACCCAAAGCGGCAGCAAGTCCCCTCTGCCGTAGCGTTCTTCCAGCACTTCGTGCTTCAGGTCGCCGCTTCCTGAGCGGTCAATTATCTTGTCGAAATCAGTCATTCTCGTTTCTTCCTTTTCTTTTTGTGGGCAGATTATCCTTTCTTCACAGCCTGTTGAATGTCAGAGAAAACGTCGTCCATGTCTTCCAGTCCTACAGACAGGCGCACCGTTGTGTCCAACACGTCCATTTCCTTGCGTTCCTCGTCGTTGAAGTTGCCGAAGATAGTGCTGGCAGGATGTATCGCCAGAGTTCGGTTGTCGAAGAGATTTGTGGCGCGTCTTACCAGTTTCAGGTTGTTTATCATGCTGAATGCCTCGTCGCGGTTGGCCAGATCTATCGTCATCATAGCTCCTGCCGTTTCGCCGAACTGTTCTTTTGCTATGCTGTGGAAGGGATTGTCTTCAAGACCGACGTAGTTGACGCTTTTTATTTCAGTAAGTTCTCTCAGTCTTTTGGCAAGATAAAGAGTGTTTAGGCTCTGCACTCTGTAGCGAGCGTCGAGCGTTTCCAGTCCGAGCGACTGCATGTATGCCACGTGAGGAGTCATGTATGCGCCGAAGTTGAAGAGCATTTCGTTTTTCATTCGTGAGCCGAAGCCCTCTGTCGTGCCGTAGTCTATGACAAGACCGCCAAGTGTTGTGGCGCCTCCCGAAAGGTATTTCGTGCTCGACACGACTTCTATGTCAACGCCAAGGCTCTTTGCCGAGAATTGCGTGAACGGTATTACCGTTGTGTCGGCGATAAGCGGAACGCCGTATTCGTGCGCTATCTTCGCCAGTTCCTTCAGGTTGGCAACCTCCATTTGCGGGTTCGTTATTATTTCCAGGAAGATGCAGCAGGTGTTGTTGTCTATGCGGCTTCGCACTTCTTCAAGGTCTATCAGGTCGCATGGGCGTGCTTCCACGCCGAAACGCTCCACCGATTGTGTTATGAGCGAGAATGTGTTGCCGAACATGTGCCTTGAAGTGACAATGTTCTTCCCGGCGGCAGCCAGCGCAAGAATGGTGTTGCTGATTGCAGCCATGCCTGAAGTCATTGCAATCACGTTTTCTGCTCCGGTGATGGCCTTTACTTTGTCTTCAAGATACATCACTGTCGGATTCATAACTCTGGAGTAATCCGGTGCAATCACCCTTCCGGTGAAAGCGTCTGCCATGTCTGCGGCTGTTTCAAACTCATAGGCCGCAGTGTGATAGATAGGCATGCTCAACGAACCGTAGGCGTCGCGTTTTCCAAACGGCGTGTCGATGGCCTTTGTCTGATTTTTCATTTCTTGTCGTAGGAATTGTTCTTAAATACGTTATAGCGCAAATGTTTTCCAATCCAAACGTGATAGTGATTCTGTTCAAGCGTGAATACAAATCTGTCGTAACGTCAATGTATTTGCGTTGATGCTTCCTCGTTTGCGCAATGCAAAATTACGCTATTTTGTCGTTATGGACAACAGGCAAAGCCAAAAAGCCTTGCGCCAATGAACAAAACGGGAAAAAAACTGTAAATTTGCATTGTCGGTCATGTAAGCCACACAGTTTGCGTAACAGCATTGTAACATTGCTGTAACAACTATGAACAGAAGCGTTGCTACCTTTGCAGCGTGGAACTAAAAAGACAATGAAATATGGAAACGAGGAAGCGTATTCTGGTAGTCGACGATGAGCAGGACTTGTGTGAAATACTGAAATTCAATCTTGAGACAGAGGGTTATGAAGCAGACACAGCTAACTCTGCCGAAGAAGCACTCGAGCGTGGAGTTGCAGGCTACGACCTTATACTCCTTGACGTAATGATGGGGGCGATGTCAGGCTTTGCCATGGCAAAGAGACTAAAGGCCGATCCCGCAACGGAACACATTCCAATAATATTCTTGACGGCAAGAGACACGGAGAACGACACGGTGACGGGATTCAACCTGGGCGCCGACGACTATATTTCGAAGCCGTTCTCAATCCGCGAGGTTATGGTCAGGGTGAGGGCTGTGCTGCGTCGCACAAACGAACAGGGCGGGCAACAAAAGAGCAACGTGTTGAACTATCAGGGACTGGAGCTTAATCTCGACAAGAAACAGGTTAGTATCGACGGCGAGGACATTCCCTTCACAAAGACAGAGTTCGAGATATTGCAGCTTCTGCTTGATGAAAGGGGGCGTGTCTTCTCTAGGCAGGAACTTATTGAACGTATCTGGCCGAAAGACGTGCTTGTGCTCGACAGAACAGTAGACGTGAACATAACCCGCCTGCGCAAGAAAATAGGCAGGTTCTCAAAGTGTATCGTGACGAGATTAGGCTTCGGCTACTATTTTGACGCATAGAATAAAAATGGAAATGAGCAACACTTCTGTCGGAACACGGCTATATCTCAGCGTTTTGGCGGTATTCTTGACTTTTGCCGTCGCCTTCATTGTTTTCCAATACGAGCGGGAAAAGGAATACAAGATAGACCTGCTGGAAACAAAGCTGCAAGACTATAATGAACGCATGGCTGAAGTCCTGTCGCTTGACACGGGCATGACGCAGCGCAGTCTCGACAACTTTGTAAGAAACCACCCTGAAAACGATCTTCGCGTAACGCTGATAGACATGAAAGGCAGGGTGTTCTACGACAGTAAATACAGACAGTATGCAAAGTTGGAAAACCATCTGTCGCGCGACGAAGTGAAATCAGCATTGAAATACGGCAAGGGGTATGACATCGACCGCAAGAGCACAACGCTGGGACAGTCTTACTTCTACTCAGCCACGTGCTTCCCGACACAAAAGTTCATTATCCGAAGTGCCCTTCCATACAACGACAGTCTGGCAAAAAGCCTGCAAGCCGACATGCATTACATATGGTTTGCATTGGCAGCAATGCTTATTCTTACCGTGTTGCTCTATCGTTTTACGCGACATTTAGGCGCAAACATAACAATGCTGCGCACCTTTGCAAGCAGAGCTGACCACAACGAGAATCTGGAGACAGAAGACCTTATCGGATTTCCAAACGACGAGCTGGGCGAGATAGCCGAAAAAATCATAAAACTCTACAAAAGGCTGCAACGTACAAAGAAAGAACAGAACATACTGAAGCGGCAACTGACACAGAACATAGCGCACGAGCTGAAAACTCCAGTGGCAAGCATTCAAGGTTATTTGGAGACAATTCTGGATAACCCAAAGATTGACGATTCCATGCGCGCACAATTCCTTCAACGATGCTATGCACAGGCTCAACGCCTTACCTCTTTGTTGCGAGACATATCTACATTGAACCGTCTTGACGATGCTTCAGACATGCTTACCGACTTCGATACGGTGGATATTTCGCAGATGGTTGCAAACATACAAAAGGAAACTGCCCTGCAAATGCAGGCCAACGGAATGACTTTCCACAACCTGATGCCGGAAAACATTCTTGTGCGCGGCAATCAGTCGCTGATATACAGCGTGTTCCGCAACCTTACCGACAACGCCATAGCTTATGCGGGAAACAACACAACCATAACTTTAAACGCAGAAGAGACAACTGACGGCAAATGGCATTTCATCTTCTCCGACAACGGCGTTGGTGTGCCAAACGAACACCTTGCGCGGCTCTTTGAACGCTTCTACCGTGTTGACAAAGGACGTAGCCGTAAAATGGGAGGAACGGGACTTGGCCTGGCGATAGTGAAGAACTCGGTGCTTCTGCATGGCGGCACGATAAGCGTGCACAACAATATCGACGGCGGGTTGCGCTTCGAGTTCACTCTGCCAAAGCAGTAGCACTCTGCGGTTGTCGGTTCATAGGATAAATGGCAGCGTTATTTTCCTGCATACCCTTTTGACTTTTGTTTTTTATTTGCTAATTTTGCATTGTCAAACTACATGTCTCTTGGTGCAGAATTACGGCATTAGGGATAATAACGCAACTTACTTATCAACGTATGACCATACAGAAAGCAGAGAAGGGCGACGCTGGAACGATCGCCAGTCTTATAATGTCGGCTATGACCGACGACTGTTGCCTTTATTATGCAGGGCCGGAACATACCCTTTGTGACTTCCGCCGAATGATGACGAAGCTTGTTGAGGCAGAAAACACTCAGTACAGCTATCGCAACTCGCTTGTGGCAAAAAATGACGAAGGCGAGTTGATGGGGGCAATAGTCACATATGACGGTGCGCGACTGCATGAACTTCGCAAAGCTTTCGTGGCGGCTGCACTGGAAAGCTTCGGGCGCGATTTCAGTACAATGTCAGATGAAACGCAAGCAGGAGAACTTTACATCGACAGTTTCGCCGTATTGCCCCAATACAGAGGCCGAGGCGTGGCAACGGCCATGCTGAAAGCCCAAATAAAGCATGCGGCAGAGCAAGGCTTTGATACCGTGGGGCTTCTGGTAGACAAGGAGAATGTAACAGCGCAGCGCCTTTACTCAAAAATCGGTTTCCGCTTCGTCAATGATTCCGAGTGGGGCGGACATCCCATGAAACATCTTCAGATAAAAACATGTTGACCTTAATTACAGCCTATAACTATGCAAGACAGCAAATATCTGGTGGCCAACGAACGTGACGCCCTGTGGGGACTTACCGTTAGCACCGTTGGATATGATGAACTTCAGCCCGGAGATCCTTACCCGACTCGCGGCCATGCTGGAGGATATTACTTTGATGTTTCCAAAGGACGCACTTTGGACGAATACCAAATGCTTTATCTTATAGAAGGTGAAGGAGTGTTTTCTTCAGCGCATGTAAAGGAAAAGCATATAAAGGCAGGCGACATCTTCCTGCTTTTCCCCGACGAGTGGCATACATACCGCCCGCTATATACTTCCAGCTGGAAAAGCTTTTGGATTGGATACAAGGGGAAGAACATCGACGACCGCGTGAAATACGGTTTCCTTTCGCCTGAAAAGCCAATCTATCATGTAGGCTATTGTCCTGAAATCATCCGCTTGTATGAAATGGCGATGGATGTGGCAAAAAGGGAGGAAGCTTATTCGCAGCAGTCTCTTGCCGGCATCGTGAACAATCTCATAGGAACGATGTATTCCCGCGAGCGCAATATTATCCTAAGCCGCGACCAAGCGAAAGTTGACGTAATTAACAAGGCGCGCCTTATCATACGCGAAGAACTTCAGAGCCGCATAACAATCCAGGAGATTGCAGAGCGTCTGGGCATGGGATATTCAAATTTCCGCAAGCTTTTCAAGGAGTTTACAGGAGTTTCACCGGCTCTGTATCAGCAGGACTTGCGCCTGCAGCGCGCAAAGGAACTGCTTTCCACAACAAACATAAGCATAAAGGAGATTGCATATCAGTTGAACTTCGATTCTCCCGACTATTTTTCGAGCAAGTTCAAAATGAAAACCGGATGCAAACCGAGCGAATACCGCGAAAGAATGGTATAACGATTGTTTCTGTATGTACGTCGCTTTGAAAACGAGCAAGAAGCAATAATACGAAGAACTCCTTTTCCTGAAAAAAAACAGAAGGTACCAAGGCTGGAAATCACATACCTTGGTACCTTGCTTGTTAAGTTCAAAGTTTCAATTTCTCTTAAAGAGCGCGGAAATTCTCAATGTCTTCCGCTTTGAAACTGCGTATGTATGAAGCGTGGCCGAACACCTCTTCTTCTGCGTGACGCACGTAAACCTGTGCGCTTTTCTTGAACAGTTCAGGCGCAGCAGTTGCGTCGCTTGTTATAAGCAGCGACATAAGAATGTCGGCAGTCATGTCGTAAAGACGGCGTGCAAGGAAGTCCAGCACTTCTTGGCTTTCTGCTTTCTTCACGTTTTCAAGCGATTCTTCATACAATTCAACCATTTTCGCAATGCGTGCCTGCAACGGTTTCAAATCGTCTGAAGTCTCTTTTCCGAGCATCTCCTTTATAATATTAAGGTATGTCAGGTTCGTTATGTAGCGCAGTGCGGCTACGACCTGTAGCTGTGTTGTACCCTCGTAAATGGAGAATATGCGTGCGTCGCGGTAAAGACGCTGGCTTTTGTATTCCATTATAAATCCTGAACCGCCATGGACCTGTATCGCATCGTAAGCGTTCTGGTTGGCATATTCGGAATTCATTCCCTTAGCAATCGGAGTGAAGGCATCTGCAAGGCGGGCATACTTCTTTTGCTCCTGTTTCTCTTCGGGAGTCAGTTTGCGTTCGCGTGAGATATCGTCAAGAGCCTTGTATATGTCGACATAGCGCGCAGTCTGATACAATATGCTTCTGCCGGCATCCAGTTTTGCCTTGATGCGTGAAATCATGTCGTAAACAGCAGGGAAGTTGACGATAGCCTCGCCGAACTGCTTGCGTTCCTTGGCATATGAAAGAGCTTCGTTGTAGGCAGCCTGGCTTACTCCAACTGACTGTGCGGCAATTCCCAGACGGGCGCCGTTCATAAGGGCCATTACATATTTTATCAAGCCCAGGCGTGTGCTTCCGCAAAGCTCTGCTTTTGCGTTTTTGTATACAAGTTCACAAGTCGGTGAACCGTGAATTCCAAGTTTGTGCTCGATGTGACGTACTGTAACGCCGCCTTGGTTCTTGTCGTAGATAAACATCGAGAGACCGCGTCCGTCGTGTGTTCCTGCTTCGGAACGGGCCAAAACGAGGTGTATGTCAGAGTCGCCGTTGGTTATGAAACGCTTCACGCCATTCAAGAGCCAGCAGCCTTCCTCTTCGCTGTATGTCGCTTTGAGCATAACGCGCTGCAGATCGCTTCCTGCGTCAGGCTCGGTGAGGTCCATACTCATTGTTTCTCCGGCGCATACGCGTGGAATGTATTTCTCGCGCTGTTCCTCGCTTCCGAATTCATAAAGAGTCTCGATGCAGTCTTGCAGGCTCCATATGTTCTGGAAGCCGGCATCTGCCGTAGCAACAATTTCCGAAGCCATGGAATAAGGCGTGATAGGCAAGTTAAGACCGCCGTATCTGCGTGGCATTGAGATTCCCCAAAGTCCGGCTTTGCGTGTCGCTTCTATATTCTCGTAGGTCTTCGATGCATAAACCATGCGTCCGTCAACGAGATGAGGCCCTTCCAAGTCAACGTCTTCAGCGTTGGGCTCAAGAATGTTGGCTGCAATGTCGCCTGTTATCTCCAACACGCGTTTGTAATTCTCGATGGCATCGTCGTGGTCTACGGGTGCATCGTCATATTTCTCTCTGTCAGCGAAGTTGCGCTCCTTGAGCTCAACGATTCGCTTCATTTCCGGATGATTGAGATAGAAGTCAAACTCCGGGTGATCGGTATAATAGTTTGCCATTGTTGTTTTCGCTTTACTTCGAGTTACTCTTATAATACTTTATCAGTTTAGGTACGACTTCCTCTACTGTGCCGTTGATAACATAGTCTGCAATCTTGTTGATAGGAGCTTCAGGGTCGCTGTTTACTGAGATGATTATTCCTGAATCTTGCATTCCTGCTATGTGCTGAATCTGTCCGGAGATACCGCAGGCGATGTACACTTTGGGATGAACTGTAACGCCGGTCTGTCCTATTTGTCTGTCGTGGTCAACCCATCCTGCGTCAACTGCTGCGCGGCTTGCTCCAACTTCGCCGTGAAGTTCTTTTGCCAACAGGAAGAGCTGGTCGAAGCCTTCCTTGCTGCCAACGCCATATCCTCCGGCAACAACGATAGGCGCACCTTTGAGGTTATGCTTGGCTGCTTCAACATGGCGGTCGATAACCTTCACCACGTAGTCGGTTGTAGGAACATATTTCGCTACGTCCATGACTGCAACTTCATGGCGTGCCTCGCCTTCATACAAGGCTTTCTGCATAACGCCGCTGCGAACTGTTGCCATTTGTGGACGGTGATCCGGATTTACGATAGTTGCAACGATATTGCCTCCGAAAGCGGGGCGTATCTGATAGAGAAGATTGTCGTAGTGTGTTCCTGACTTTTTGTCGTCATAGTCGCCGATCTCAAGTTGAGTACAGTCGGCAGTCAGTCCGCTTGTCAGTGATGATGAAACTCTTGGTCCTAGATCTCGTCCGATTACCGTTGCGCCCATAAGACAAATCTGTGGCTTTTCTTCCTTGAAAAGATTCACCAGAATATCAGTGTGCGGAGCTGAAGTATAAGGGAAAAGTCCTTCTGCGTCGAACAGGAACAGTTTGTCTACTCCATAAGGAAGAATTTGGTCTTCCACTTTTCCTTTTATGTCTGTGCCTGCAACGATGGCGTGCAGTTCAACACCAAGTTGGTTGGCGAGCTTGCGTCCTTTTGTCAGCAGTTCCTGAGAAACCTCGGCAACCGTGGTGTTCTCTATCTCGCAATATACAAATACGTTGTTCATACTTCTTATCCGATAATCTTTTCGTCCAACAATTCCTTTACCAATCCCTCAATGTCGGTGTCAGATGCCGTGAGCGTCTTGCTTTCCTTAGCTTGGAACACGATGTTTTTCACTGCCTTCACTTTTGTAGGTGAGCCGGCAAGACCGCATTGTTGCGGGTCGCCGTCAACGTCAGCCACTGACCACTGATTGAGCGTCAGGTACGGACGTTTCTCGTAAAGGTCGGCGTATGGCATATCGGCTGTGCGTTCCAACGGAACGTTGGCACGTTTGTATTTCATGACAAGTTTCGCATTGCACGGGCGGCACGGTGCTGCGCTTCCGTTTACCGTAATCACAACGGGCATTGGTGCTTCAACAGTTTCCACTCCACCGTCAATGTGGCGGCGTATGGTAAGAACTCCGTTTTCGCATTTCTCTATTTCTTCAGCATAAGTAACCTGTGAAAGACCTAGCTTTTGGGCTACCTGCGGACCTACTTGAGCGGTGTCTCCGTCTATTGCCTGGCGTCCTCCGATAACTACGTCCGCTCCGCCTATTTTCTTTATAGCCGTCGCTAGTGCATAGGATGTCGCTAAAGTGTCGGCTCCTGCAAACAGTCTGTCGGTAAGCAGCCAGCCTGTGTCTGCTCCGCGATAGAGTCCTTGGCGTATTATTTCAGCCGCTCTTGGCGGTCCCATAGTGAGGATTCCAACTGTTGAACCGGGGTTTTGGTCTTTTAAACGTAACGCCTGTTCCAGGGCGTTCAGGTCTTCTGGATTGAAAATAGCGGGCAAAGCGGCGCGGTTCACGGTGCCTTCGGCCGTCATGGCGTCTTTACCCACATTGCGTGTGTCTGGTACTTGCTTTGCAAGCACGATGATTTTTAAGCCCATATTTATATATATAATGTGAAATTCATGTATACTAAGAGTGCAAAAATACTATATTTTTTGTACTGAGGCAAAGAAAACTGTAAAAAAAGGATTTAAAGTGTTATCTTTGTCTCGCATAAATATATTAGCTATGGGCAACAATTATTCAAATGCAGAAGGCCGTTTATATCAAGTGACGTTGACTGATGTTGACACGGGGGAAGTCTTTACTGAATGTTTCCGCTGCGGCTCGCCAGAGGAAGCCGAAACAATGATGCGCAATAGGATTTGTTGGGCAGAAGGTTGCTTCGTTTCGATAAAAATGCTTTGACAGAAGGGGGCACTTTGCTTTCGCCATAACCTTGTGGATAGGGATTAAAAGGTGTGATGACGGATGTGAAAAACACCGTCGTCAGTGATGTACGCCCATTTTTTTATGCGTCATACAATAATCATATAAGAAACTGCGTTTATTATAGCGTATATACACCAAACAGAATGTTTTTATGATAGAATATGTTAGGGGCGAGCTTACGGAAGCCACTCCGACCTATGCCGTTGTTGAGGCCAACGGTGTGGGCTATGGCTTGAATATCTCGCTGAATACCTATACAGGCATACAGAACAAAAAGGAAGTGAAACTGTATGCTTTTGAAAGCATACGCGAAGACGCTTATGTGCTTTACGGTTTCGCCACAAAACAGGAACGTGAAATGTTCCTTCTATTGATAACTGTGTCGGGAGTCGGTGCCAATACGGCACGTACGATTCTCTCCAGTCTGTCTCTACAGGAATTGTGTAACGTGATCTCAACAGGCAATGAAAAGCTTTTGAAAACAGTGAAGGGGATAGGCTTGCGGACGGCGCAGCGCATCATCGTAGACCTTAAGGACAAGATTGCCGTCAGTGGTATCGCTGATGCGGTTCCCGCTTCGTCGGCAGCAGGGGCTACCATAGTTAACAAGGAAGTTCACGATGAGGCCGTCGGCGCTCTTACCATGCTTGGTTTCGCCCCAGCTCCGTCTGCAAAGGTTGTTTCGTCGATTTTGTCGGAAGACCCGCAGATGCCTGTAGAACAGGTAGTGAAACTCGCATTGAAACAGATAAAATAAATTCATGGTTAACGCCTTTTTCCGACAGTTTTGCCGGAAACGGAATTACAATAAATGAAGAAATTAAAGCAACTACTTGGTATTCTCGTGCTGTTGCTCAGCGTGAAAATGCTGGCACTGAACGTTGTTCCGCAGATGCAGGACGACCGTACTCGCGTTTCAGTGAGACGCCAAAGAGACACAGCCCGCAAACAGCAAAAGCAACAGCAACTGGACAAGGAAGTGGCCGACACTGCAAAAGGCAAGCCGCTTGGGCTGTCTGCACTGACAATTGAGGACGAGAACATTCCCGATTCATTGCTTCATCCGCATTGGAAAGTGCAACGCACGACACCTGTAACCCTTGACGACATGAAACGTCGCACGGCTGATCTTGGCATGCCGGACAATATTAAACAGGATGTAATATACAACGACACGCTTGACCGTTATTTCGTAGGTTCAAAACTTGGCGGAGGATATCTTTCCACCCCTATAATGATGACGCCAGAAGAATACCGGAAATGGAGCGAAAAGCAGGAAATGGACCGCTTTTTCCGTGGAAAGAATGACGAGATAGTCAAGGAAAAAGGAAAAGACAAGTTCTCGTTCAGCGATATGCATTTCAGTCTCGGGCCGGCAGAAAAGATTTTCGGACCTGGAGGAGTGCGGATCAAAACTCAGGGAACGGCAGAACTTAAGCTCGGGGCAACAATGAAGAACATTGACAACCCGTCGTTGCCAATCCGTAACCGCAAGACAACGTCGATGAACTTCGACGAGAAGATAAACTTGAGCGTGAACGGAAAAGTGGGTGACAAGGTGAACATGAACCTTAACTACAACACTGATGCCACGTTCGACTTTGACTCACAGAACCTTAAACTTAAATATGAAGGCAAGGAAGACGAGATAATAAAACTCGTTGAGGCGGGCAATGTATCTTTCCCAAGCAATTCATCGCTTGTGAAAGGTGCGTCGTCATTGTTTGGCTTCAGAACAGACATGCAGTTCGGCAAGCTTAAATTGCAGACTGTGGTGTCTCAGAAGAAATCTTCAAGTAAAAGCGTATCGTCAAAAGGCGGCGTTCAACTCACGCCTTTTGAAATAGATGCATCAGAATACGAAGAGAACCGCCACTTTTTCCTCTCGCGCTATTTCCGCGACAGATACGATGCGGGCATGAAGACCCTTCCAAACCTGACAACAGGAATAAAGATAAACCGCGTGGAAATATGGGTTACGAACAAACAGGGAACAACAACGAATACTCGCAACATTGTGGCCTTGACTGACCTTGGCGAGAATACACGCGTAAGCAACTCTATGTGGGGACTGACGGGGCAAGCTGTTCCGTCGAACGCCGCTAACACAGAGTATTCCACAATCGTCAACTCTTATGCCACAGCGCGCGACATCGACCAAACCAGCACTACGCTTGATGCTATTTCTGGCTTCGTTGGAGGCGCAGACTATGAGAAACTGCAAAGTGCGCGCTTGCTGACATCATCCGAATACACCGTGAATACGGCTTTGGGATACGTGTCGTTGAAGTCAACTTTGCAGACAGACCAGGTCTTGGCCGTTGCATACGAATACACTTACGGCGGACAGACGTATCAAGTAGGAGAATTTGCAAGCGACATACAGGATGTTTCAAAAGCCCTTTTCGTGAAATCGCTCAAGAACACCAGCAACAATCCTTCGCAAGGAAACTGGGACTTGATGATGAAAAACGTGTATTACCTTGCATCGTCGGTAGAAAAAGACAAATTCCGCCTTGATGTGAAATACCAAAGCGATACAACGGGAGTTTATCTGTCGTATATACCGGAACAGCAGGTAAAGGATATGACGCTTATCAAGCTTCTTGGCGCTGACCGTCTTGACAACAACAACAAAGCTCACAGCAACGGCTATTTCGATTATGTGGAGGGATATACCGTGAGCAACGGCAGAGTGTTCTTCCCCGAAGCTGAACCTTTCGGAGAATATCTCTACAATGCACTCGTGGCAAAAGGCATTTCTCCCGACAAGGCAGCACAATACAGCTACACCGAACTTTATGATTCTACTAAGACAACGGCCAAGCAGATAGCCGAAAAAGACAAATTCCGGCTGACAGGACAGTTCCGCGGAACGTCTGCCAACGTTATTTCCCTTGGTGCCTACAATGTTCCTCAAGGTTCGGTTGTCGTTACTGCCGGCGGCGTTACGCTGACCGAAGGTTCCGACTATAGCGTAGACTATTCAGCCGGTGAAGTGACAATACTTAACCAAAGTATTATTGACGCTGGAACGTCGGTAAATGTGTCTCTTGAGAGCAACACTGATTATGCACAACAGCGAAAGACGATGTTCGGACTGAACTGGGAATATGATTTCTCCAAGAATTTCCAGATGAGCGGTACGTTCCAGCATCTTTCCGAACAGGCATTGACCACAAAAGTTTCCATGGGTTCTGAACCTCTCAACAATACTTTGTGGGGAATCAATCTTAACTGGAAGAAAGAAAGCCAGTGGCTCACCAACGTTCTCGACAAGATACCGTTTCTCCACTGCACCCAACCGTCGCAAATATCGTTCAGTGGCGAGTTTGCTCAGCTTATTGCTGGGCAGGCAAGCGGAACGCAAGACAACGCTTCATACATCGATGACTTTGAGAACACAAAGAACACGATTGACGTCAGCACTCCTTCTTCGTGGATAATCTCCAGCGTGCCAACGATGTTCCCCAACTACAACGACAAGACAACGCTTCAAAGTGGTTTTCAGCGCGCTCTTCTTGCATGGTACAACATTGACCCGCTGTTCACTCGACGCAGCAGTTCGCTCACACCTGGGCATATTAAAAGCGACCTTCACCAACTTTCCAACCATTACGTAAGGGAGGTTTACGTTAGGGAACTTTTCCCTAACCGTGACCAAAGTTCATATAATGGTGCAACGGCAACTCAGTCTATTCTGAACCTTGCCTATTATCCTTCAGAACGCGGCCCGTACAACTTCAATCCAAGTTTGAACTCCAACGGAACTCTTCCTCTGCCGCAGAACAACTGGGGCGGAATGATGCGCCGTCTTGATACGAGCGATTTCGAAACGGCTAACATAGAGTATATAGAATTCTGGCTTCTCGATCCGTTTATCTACACAAGCCGTGAAGGCACCGCTTCGCAATATGGCGGAGACTTCTATATCAATCTTGGCGAAGTGAGCGAGGATATTCTGCGTGACGGGAAGAAATTTTATGAAAGCGGTATGCCCGTAGACGGTTCAAGCAGTTATACAACCACACAGTGGGGAAAGATACCTACACAGTCAACCGTTACTTACGCTTTCGCCACTTCAGCAGGTTCAAGAGCCTTGCAGGATGTTGGCTACAACGGTCTGAACGACGAGGAAGAGCGCAACTTCGCTCCATACAAGAGCTTCCTTGATGCAGTTCAGTCGCGTGTTTCGGGAGCTGCTCTCGATTCGATACTTGCCGATCCCGCCAACGATGACTATCATTATTTCCGTGGTTCTGATTTCGACAACAACCGAACGCCTATACTTGAGCGTTATAAGCGTATAAACAATCCGCAGGGCAATTCGCCCGACAGCGACACACGCAGCGAAAGTTACGACACTTCATACAAGACGACGCCAGATGTAGAGGACATCAACCAGGACTATACGCTTAACGAATATGAAAAGTACTATCAGTATCACGTGAGTATCCGTCCCGAAGACCTTGTAGTTGGGCAGAACTATATTGTTGACAAGCGCGAATCCTCTGTGAAACTGCGTAATGACACAACAGAAACTGTTACGTGGTACCAGTTCCGTATACCTGTTGACGACTATGAGAAAAACGTTGGCGGCATTACGGATTTTACCTCAATACGATTCATGCGCATGTTCCTTACCAATTTCCAGAAACCAATTGTCCTGCGTTTCGGAACGCTCGACCTGGTTCGCGGAGAGTGGCGCATTTATGAGCAGTCGCTCAGCAACGGAGGCGGAGAGTCAGGCAAAATGGCCGTGAGTGCAGTAAACATTGAGGAGAACAACGACCGTGTTCCGGTTAACTATGTACTGCCTCCAGGCATACGCCGGGAGCAAGACCCGACGCAGCCGCAGTTGACCGAGGCTAACGAGCAAGCTCTTGACATACAGGTAACAAACTTGTCCAATGGCGAAGCAAAGGCCGTTTACAAGAATACCAACCTTGACTTGCGGCAGTATAAGCGCATTCAGATGTTCGTGCACGCCAATGCTTTCGAACAGAATACCACCAACCTGCAGGACAACCAACTGGCTGTGTTCGTGCGCTTGGGTTCCGACTACAAGAGTAACTACTATGAGTATGAAATACCGCTCAAGCTTACCGCTCCAGGACACTACGACCGTTATTCAAGTTCCGACTGTCGTGTCGTATGGCCAGAAGACAACATGCTTGATGTGCCGTTAAGCATATTTACAACCCTCAAGAAAGCGCGCAACAAGGCAAAGAGTCTTGGACAGGCTTCATACACGATTCCTTACGTGGCATACGATGAAGACCGTCCAAACAACAAACTCACAATTGTCGGCAACCCTACACTTGGCGAAGTGCGCACAATGATTATCGGAGTTCGCAACCTTGCCACCGACCAGAAATCCGGTGAAATATGGGTCAACGAACTTCGTTTGAAGGAGTATAACAACTCTGGCGGCTGGGCTGCACAGGGAAAACTGAACATGCAGCTCTCTGATGTCGGAAGCGTCAACGTTACAGGAAAATACGTTTCAGAGGGATTCGGCGGTCTTGAAGACGGCGTTTCACAGCGCGCACAGGACGATTACAAGACATACAGCATTACGACAAACTTTGAACTGGGCAAGTTCTTCCCCGACAAGGCAAAGGTTTCCATACCTGTATACTATTCGGTAACGAAGGAAGAGACGCGTCCGAAGTATAATCCGCTTGACACGGATATGCTTCTCGACGATGCCCTCAGTTCTGTTGACGGCCATGAGCGTGACTCGATAGAGAGCATTGCAGTGACAAAGTCAACCAATACCAACTTCTCTCTATCTAACATGAAAGTAGGTATAGCCACGAAAAAGCATCCTATGCCTTACGATCCGGCCAATTTCTCGTTCTCATACAGCCACAGTCACAGGCATACGAGCGGTGAGACAACGGTGTATGAAAATGAAGACACGTGGCGAGGCTCGATGAACTACAGCTATACTCCGGTCTACAAGGCTTTCGAACCGTTCAAGAAGATCAAGAGCCGCAGCAAGTGGTACGACATACTGAAACGTTTCGGCCTTAACTGGCTTCCGCAGAACATAACGTTCAATACCGACATCCAGCGCTACTATTATGAATTGCAGGAGCGCGACATGGAGAGTCTGGAGAACAACGAACTGCCTCTCACTTTCAGCCAGCAGTTCCGGTGGAACAGAGAATTCTCAATCCGTTGGGATTTGACCAAGAATCTGCATATGAGTTTCAACAGTGCTACTCATGCAGAAATAGAAGAGCCTTATACCCCGGTTGACAAGAGCCGTTATCCCGATCAATACACCGCATGGAAAGATTCCGTGTGGACGAGTATCAAACATTTCGGACGGCCACTCGACTATAACCAAACGTTCACTGCATCATATCAGGCGCCGATAAATCTTATTCCGATATTCGACTGGATTTCTGCTGACGCCAACTATAACGCAACCTACAACTGGACGCGAGGTACGACGCAAGAAGACGGTTCATCGCTTGGAAACGTAATTGCCAACAACCGTACTTTGAATGTAAACGGTGCGCTGAATCTGGAAAAACTCTATAATCATGTTCCTTTCCTAAAGAAGGCAAACGACAGGTTCAACAAGCGTTCTAACTTGAACACCAAGTCAAGATATTCGCAGAAGAACACACAGTATGGCAAAGACAAGAAGAAAGATGACAAAAAGACCAATGACGAAAAGCAGTTGCCCAAGAACAAGCGGTCTTACGAAAGGGAGATGACCCTGTTGCCCGACACAACGCAGACGTTAGTGCACGGAAAGAACAGCAAGCGACTGATTGTTTCTGCCAAGACACCAGACGGCAAGATGTTCAAACTGCGCTACAAGACGCTCGACAACAACAAGATAAAGATTATCTCCAAGGTTGATTCTGCCACGAAGGTCAAGGTTACGGTAACGCCGAAGGAGCCCCTTGAAAACAAAGGATGGTATAAAACAATGCAGGTTATAGCGCGCGGCATGATGATGGTGCGCAACGTTAACCTTTCTTACCGCAACCAATACGGTTTGTCTCTGCCTGGTTTCATGCCGGAGATAGGCGACGTTTTCGGTCAACGTGCCGGAGGCTTGATGTCGCCGGGCCTTGACTTTGCCTTCGGACTGGTAGACGACAACTATGTCAAGAAGAGTGCCGAGCGCGGATGGCTGCTTATGGCAGACAGTGTCGCAACGCCGGCAACATCGAGCAAGACCGAAGACCTGCAGCTAAGGATGACGCTCGAACCGGTGAAGGACCTTAAGATAGACCTTAATGCCTCAAGGACGCAAACCACGGCGAAGAGCGTACAGTATATGTACCAAGGTATGCCAACAACGCAAAGCGGCACGTTCACAATGACAACGATAAGCTTTGGCAGTGCGTTCGAAGGTACAGGCAATGCCAACAACGGCTACCACTCGCCTCACTTTGAGAAGTTCTGCAACTCTCTTGAAGCGTTCCGCCAGCGAGTTGAAAGCCGCTACACAGGAGCAACTTACCCTGCCGGTACGACATATGCCGGTGAAACGTTCAATCCTGAGAACGGAACAGTAAGCAGATACAGTGCCGATGTCATGATACCGGCGTTCCTGTCAACCTATACCAGCATGGGAGGAAAATCTCTTGAACTGTTTCCCTCATTGTCCAGACTTCTTCCCAACTGGACATTGCGCTACAGCGGTTTGGGCCGTCTGCCTTGGTTCCGCGACGTGTTCAAGAGTTTCAACATCAACCACTCTTACAAGAGTATCTATGCAGTTGGCTCTTACAGCTCTTACAGCACGTTCCAGGAATACATGAACGGACTTGGATTCGTAACCGACGCTACGACTGGCAATCCTACGCCAAGCAGTATGTTCAATATCTCCACTGTCAGCATAAACGAGTCGTTCTCTCCGCTGCTGGGTATAGACATGACGTTCCAAAACAACCTTACTGCAAAATTGGAATACAGGCAAACGCGTGTGCTAAGTCTTAGCATGACAAGCGTGCAGCTCAACGAATCGTCGAGCAACGACTGGGTTGTGGGCATGGGATACAAGATAAACAATTTCGATTTCTTCGGACTGCTTGGCAGCGGCAACAAGTCGCGCAAAGTGAAGAACAAGAAAGCAAAAGGCAAGGACGATGAAAAGAACTCTTCAAACAGCAGCTCAAACAACAAGAACAACAAGAAGAGCAACTTCAATACCGACCTTAACCTGCGTCTCGACCTGTCGTACCGCAAGCAGGCAGCAATATGCCGTGACATCGCTTCGCAGACAAGTTCGGCAAGCAGCGGCAACTCTGCTTTCAAACTCTCGTTCTCTGCCGACTATACACTGTCGCGTCTGCTCACGATGAGCTTCTATTACGACCGTCAGACGAACACTCCGCTCCTATCGAGCAGCAGTTACCCGACGACGACACAGGATTTTGGATTAAGTCTGAAATTCTCGCTCACAAGATAAAGTTTACAGTTAGCAAAACATCAAGCTCCTCTCCGGCTAAACTCACTGCGAAACATAGCCAGGGTGGAGCTTTTTTCATCATTTCCGGTTTTAATAGCCGCAATACGACCTTTCTTTTAATAGAGTAAAAGTCAGATTTTCTGACAAAAGTTCTTTCGTCTCAGATATTTCTTTTATATTTGAAGTCAAAATATGACAACTTTTCAAAAAGAGATCGCTTCATTGCCTCTTCAAGTTTTCTGATGGGTGAACAGTTGCAGCGGCTCAAGAATTTTTTATGGAAATGGAATAATAAAACAAACGAAAATAGAAATAAAGAAAAAGACATGTTGTTCGGAAAGAAACTCAGACAGCTGCGTGACGAGAACGGAGTGCTACAGCGGCAGCTTGCCGACTTGTTGGAAATAGACACCCCTATGTTCAGCAAAATAGAACGTGGAGACAGATATGCCAAGAGGAGGCACGTGCCGCTGTTGGCAAAGTATTTTAACATTGACGAAAGCGAGCTTCTCACTCTTTGGCTTGCCGACAAGATTCTTGCGGCGGTGAAAGGAGAAGAAGGAGTCTGCCTTGATGCCCTTGACGTGGTGAAACGCGAATTGACCGGCGGTGAGAAGCTGAACTCTTCAAAGAAAGACTGAAAAGAGAACTACGGAAACATAAAATAAAAGAAATAAAACAAACCTCATGAAAAGACTGTTATTGCTATTCGTTACTGCGGTGGCTGCCATAACATCAATGGCACAAGACCGCCCGAAACTTATTGTCGGCGTTGCCGTTGACCAAATGCGCTGGGATTATCTCTACCGTTATTCAGACCTTTACACCTCAGGCGGTTTCAAAAGGATAATGAACGAGGGATACAACTGCGAGAACACGCTCATTAACTATGTGCCTTCGGTTACTGCAATAGGGCACACTTCAATATATACCGGTTCCGTGCCCGCCATTCACGGCATAGGCGGCAACAGTTTTCTGGTGAACGGCCGGTGGTCTTACTGCACAGCCGATTCTACCGTAAGCGGCGTGGGCACGCAAAGCCGTGCCGGACAACAATCGCCCTGTAACTTGCTTTCCACAACAATAGGTGATGAACTTAAAGTGGCTACTGATTTCAAATCCAAGGTAATAGGCGTGGCAATAAAAGACCGTGCTGCAATTTTGCCTGCCGGCCACTCTGCCGACGCTGCTTATTGGATTGACGCAAAGCTCGGGCGTTTCGTATCGAGCACTTACTATATGAGCAAACTTCCTGAATGGGCGGAAAAATACAACAATGCTATAGGCAAGGTAAGTCAGAATGACATTTACTATTCACCAAAAGGCAACGAGCTGACGGTTGAAATGGCAAAGGCAGCTGTAGAAGGCGAGAAACTGGGTCAGCGCGGCATTACCGACATGCTCTGCGTGAGCTTCTCGTCAACAGACCTTATCGGTCATAAATTCGGCACACACTGTCAGCTGATGAAGGACGTTTTCGTTGATCTCGACAAGCGCCTTGCCGACCTTATGTCTTACCTCGACAAGAAAGTAGGCAAGGGGCAATATCTCCTTTTCTTGTCGGCAGACCATGGAGCTGCAAACAATATCAACATGCTCAACGAGCACAAAATTGCAGCAGGAGGCTTCTTTGCCGACAAAGAGAAAAAGGAACTCAACGAATATCTTAACGCAAAATACGGATGCACCGGTACATTGGCACCGATTATGTATTCATACAAGGTTATATTGGACCATGAAGCCGTGAAGAAAGCCGGTCTGGAGCTTTCGAAGGTGCGCGCAGACGTGGTGGACTACTTCCTGAAAAAAGACTATGTAGCCTATGCCGTAGATCTGGACAACGTTGCCACTGCCACAATCCCCGCTTTCATCCGCGAAAAGATAACCAACGGCTTTAACCGCTTGCGCGGCGGCGACGTGCAGTTGGTGCTTCAGCCGGCTTGGTATGAAGTGTACGGCAAGAAGATTGACGACGGAACGACACACGGGGCATGGAATCCTTATGACGCCCACATTCCATTCCTGATGACAGGGTGGGGCGTTAAGCATGGAAAGACGAACAAGCCAACATACATCGTAGACATAGCGCCAACCATATGCACGCTCGTCCACATACAGATGCCTAACGGATGTGTTGGAAACGCCGTTGATATGGAATAAAATGCAAGGTTGAACAGAAACGTTTGTCCGCTTGCACAAGTTTGTGTCGAACCTGTGTCTTTTGCGGAAGCGGTTTATATTCCCATTTTCTTGCATTGACAGCTTTTTGCATTGGCGGACGATTTGAAGCGAAGTCCCAAAAAACACGGACAAAAATCAAATTACACACCCTCAGATTGTTGAACATTCGCTATCTTTGCAAAGGTCAAACAGATGTGGTTCGTTTGACACTGCGGATAGCTGAAACGATAACCTGAAGGAAAAACATTAACAAGATAAATACAAGATATTATGAAAAGTATTCTAGAAGGCCGCCCCGGGCTCAAGGCTGAGGTTGAAAAAATTGCAGAAGTAGCCGGATATCTCTGGCAGAACGGTTGGGCAGAAAGAAATGGAGGCAATATCACAGTAAACGTGACCGAATACGTTGACGACGAGATAAAGGCTTTGCCAGCCATCAGCGATGTAAAGCAAATCGGCGTAACGCTGCCAGCATTGAAAGGCTGCTATTTCTACTGCAAAGGAACGGGAAAGCGTATGCGCGACCTCGCCCGCAAGCCGATGGACAACGGTAGTGTGATTCGAATCCTTGACGATTGCGCAAGCTACGTTATTATTGCCGACAATGCCGTAATGCCAACAAGCGAGCTTCCTTCTCACCTTACGGTTCATGCACACTTGATTGAGACCGGTTCACCCTACAAGGCAACGGTACATACGCATCCTATTGAACTGGTCGCAATGAGCCACAACCGCAAGTTCCTTGCAAAAGACGTGCTTACAAATATTCTGTGGAGCATGATACCTGAAACAAAGGCGTTCTGCCCGCTGGGACTCGGCGTTGTTCCTTACGAACTTCCCGGTTCGAACACTCTTGCTGACGCAACGCTGAAGGAACTTGAAGACTACGACGTGGTGCTTTGGGAGAAACACGGTGTGTTTGCCAAGGGACTTGACGTTATGGACGCTTTCGACCAGATTGACGTGCTTTCAAAAAGTGCCAAAATCTATATTGATGCCAAGTGCATGGGCTTTGAGCCGGAAGGCATGAGCCAGGCACAGATGGCTGAAATGACGAAGGCTTTCAATCTGCCCAAATAAACCGTTAAGGCGGCAGAATTATGAATATCCATTAAGACAGATAGAAGAGAAAGGCATGCTGCATTGTGTCGGCATGCCTTTTATCGTTGAAAGGCACTTGGACTGGATATTCACGCAAACATTGTTTAACAAAAAAGAAAATACGCGATACTATGAAAAAGAACAGAGCCATTGTATTTTTTACCGCCTTCCTTATGGCATTGACATTCGGGGCGAACGCTTCCAATGCTGCGATAAACCGCAAGGCTGTAGTTCAAAGAAACAACCCGCGGGTTACAACGTTGGATACTCTCGCTTCGCTCTCTGTAGGAAACGGGCGCTTTGCTGCAACGGTGGATGTTACCGGCTTGCAGACTTTCCCCGAAACTTACAGCAAAGGCGTGCCGCTTTGCACGATGAGCCAGTGGGGATGGCATTCGTTTCCAAAGCCTGACGGAATAAAGGAACAGGACTCCTGGCGCGAGTACGACTTCGGACGCGGGCACAAGGAGCTTTATGCCACTCAGCCCAAAGACGAACATGGAGCGATGGCAGCGAACTGGTATAGGATAAATCCCCACCGGTTGCATCTTGGGGCGCTTGGAATAAACTTGAACTGCTCTCCGGCAGATCTTAACGGCATCAATCAGATTCTGGATATGTGGTGCGGTAAGATAACAAGCAGTTTCTGCGTGAAGAAAAAGAAGTACAATGTCGAGACAGTATGCCACCCGGAGCGTGACATGATAGCCACACGCGTGAAGGCAAACACTGCGGTGGAACTGAAACTGCAGTTCCCTTATCCTACGGGAGGGCACTGCGACGATGCTGCCGACTGGCAGAAAGACGCTCTTCACAGTACGGAGATTGTGGAGAGCGGCAAGCAGTGGGCTATTTTGAAACACACTATCGATGAGACGGAATACTACGTTACTTTGCGTTGGCAGGGGAAGGCCTCTCTCAAGCAAAAGGGACGCAACCTTCTTGTGCTTGCAGCCAGCGGAAAGGAACTTTGTGCAACATGCGAATATACGGAAGCCAAGCCTGCCGCCACTTCACTCATGTCGCAAACTTCGTGCGGATTCGAATCCGTGGAACGGCAGTCGGCAGATTTCTGGCGCGGTTATTGGGAGAAGGGAGCAATGGTAGACTTTTCCGGATGCACTGACAAGCGTGCGCCCGAGCTGGAAAGGCGTGTGGTGTTGAGCCAGTATCTGTTGGCAATACAGGACGCTTCAGACACTCCGCCGCAGGAAACAGGATTGACTTACAACTCATGGTATGGCAAGTTCCACCTTGAAATGATTCTGTGGCACCAGGCACAGTTTGCGCTTTGGGGGCATCCCGAGCTGCTCGACCGTTCGCTCTCATGGTATTTCAAGGCCGAAGACAACGCAAGGAAAATAGCACAACGACAGGGGTTCAAGGGAGTCAGATGGATGAAGATGACTGATCCGTGGGCAGGCGAAGCCCCTTCGAAAGTGGGCAGCTTCCTGATATGGCAGCAGCCACACTTGATTTATCTTGCAGAACTGCTGTATCGTGCCAATCCCTCACCCGAGGTACTGAAAAAATACGGGCGTCTCGTTGAGGAAACCGCAGAGTTTATGGTCGATTTTGCACAGTATGACACACTGCGCCAGCGCTATGTCCTTGGCGGATGTATAGCGGCACAGGAAACGTTGCCCGCACAGACTACTGTAAATCCGCCCATGGAACTCAGCTACTGGCACTGTGCGCTGAACATGGCACAACAATGGCGCGAACGCTTGGGCAAGCCACGCGTGGCACTTTGGGACGATATTATAGAGCGCATCTCACCGCTTGCCCACAAAGACAGCCTTTATCTTGCGGCAGAAACGCAGCCGGATACATACAAAAACGAAAAGATGTACAGCGACCATCCTGCGGTGACAGGAGCCGTGGGCTTGCTTCCTCTCAACCCGAAACAAGTGGATACAGGCATAATGAAAAACACCGAACAATGGATTTGGAAAAACTGGAAATGGGAAACGTCGTGGGGATGGGACTATCCGATGATGGCAATGTGTGCCGCGCGCATGGGGGAACCCGACAATGCTGTAGGGGCGCTGCTTATGAAACAAACCAAGAACACATACCTGCCAAACGGCCATAACTATCAGAGCGAGCGTCTTCGGCTATATCTGCCAGGCAACGGGGCATTGCTTCTTGCCGTGGGAATGATGTGTGCAGGCTGGGACGGATCAACACAGCCTAATCCGGGATTTCCAGACGACGGCAAATGGAACGTGAAGTGGGAAGGACTTAAGGTAATGCCATAGCTGCCGTTTTTTCAGTACGCCGCATGGAATTTCCGGATTTTTGTTTAAATTTGCACGTATGAACAGCAATATCGTAAACAACTGCCAATGGAGCGAAAACGTCATAGTGGCCGATGCCGACTTTATAGACAAGGTGGCATTCGATTTGACGGTGAATTTCGAACGAATGCTGATGCGCCGCATTCCTAAGGCAGACTTGGCGCGATGGCTCGACTGCGTGGCTCTCGACGGAGGAGTGCGAGAAGGGCAGAACAATGTGCAGGTTGTATTTATATATAATAAGGAGAAAGCACAGTTTGACAATTTCTCTCCATCCGGAATAAAGGACGAGCTGGACGGACGCGCCTTCAAAGACCATCTTGGCGAGTTCTCCATAAGCGCATATCCTGTGGAAGAGCTTACCGACAAAGCTGACTTCATGGCTGAAACGGCGCAGATAATATGCTCGCAGAAAGAGGTGAAACGCGCCATGATAATAGCCGACGATACTGAAACCTACGACAAAGTGAGGCTTGCCTTGCGCCGTATTGACGACGAAGGCAAGCATATAACCCTCTTTGCCATGCAGCCCATGCAGGGAGGCAACTTCCGTCAGGAAATCCTGGGCTATTCCTTGATGAGCGCGCTTGGCATAAAGGGCGACGAAATAAAGTAGAAAAACAACAAACCAGAAATATCAATCACAGAAATGGGAAAAGTACTAATCATCGGAGCGGGTGGAGTAGCCACGGTTGCCGCTGTAAAGATTGCAAAGAATGCCGACGTCTTTACGGAAATTATGATTGCAAGCCGCACAAAGTCAAAGTGCGACAAAATTAAGGAATATATCGGCAACCCCGATATAAAGACCGCTCAGGTTGATGCTGACGATGTTGAACAACTGAAAGCCCTGTTCAATGACTACAAACCGGAGTTGTGCGTAAACCTGGCTCTGCCTTATCAGGATCTTACCATAATGGAGGCTTGTCTGGCATGCGGCGTCAACTATCTTGACACGGCCAACTATGAGCCCAAAGACGAGGCGCACTTTGAATACAGCTGGCAGTGGGCTTATAAAGAACGCTTTGAACAAGCAGGCCTGACGGCAATACTCGGTTGCGGCTTTGACCCTGGCGTTACAAGTATCTTCACTGCTTACGCAGCAAAGCACCATTTCGACGAGATACAGTATCTTGATATTGTGGACTGCAATGCAGGCAACCATCACAAGGCTTTCGCCACAAATTTCAACCCGGAGATTAACATTCGCGAGATAACCCAAAAGGGACTTTACTGGCAGGACGGCAAATGGGTGGAAACGCAGCCGCTGGAAATACATAAACCGCTTAACTATCCCAACATAGGACCGAAGGAAAGCTATCTGCTTCACCATGAAGAAATTGAAAGTCTGGTGAAAAACTATCCCACCATAAAGCGCGCGCGCTTCTGGATGACTTTCGGGCAGCAGTATCTGACTTATCTTGACTGCATACAGAATCTTGGTATGTCGCGCATTGACGAGATCGAATACGAAGCTCCGCTTGCTGATGGCTCAGGAAACAAGGTTAAGGTGAAAATCGTTCCGCTTCAGTTCCTGAAGGCTGTACTCCCTAATCCGCAGGATCTTGGCGAGAACTATGACGGAGAAACAAGCATTGGTTGCCGCATCAAGGGCATAAAGGACGGCAAGGAACAGACCTATTATGTATATAACAACTGTAGTCACCACGCTGCTTATCTGGAAACGGGCATGCAGGGCGTTAGCTATACGACAGGTGTGCCTGCAATGATTGGAGCAATGATGTTCTTCAAAGGTCTGTGGCGCAAGCCTGGCGTATGGAACGTAGAGGAATTTGATCCGGATCCATTCATGGATGAACTTAACAAGCAGGGTCTGCCTTGGCACGAAGAGTTCGGAGGAGACCTGGAACTGTAGCGGAACAACATTGCGTAGACGCGCATTGTTGAAAAAAGATGCAGTGTTATACATGTTGGTTACGTGTATCATGCATACAATTTTATGCTGCGATCTATAATCAAGAGCGGAACATGCCTTGAGCAAGAGACAAAGACTGCGTATCTTGCGTGTGTAAGGGCATGTTCCGTTCTCGTTTTGTGAAAATTTAAACTAAAGCGAACTTTCGGACAATTTGCGTGCTTATGTTTTGATGGTTGGTTTGTTATATTGCAATACCTTTGTAACCTGTTTTTAAAATAAGCTAACGAAACATGAAAATTTTTGTCAAAGCATTGTTGTGCTGCGTCTTTGCAACGTCAGTGCAGCCTTCAAGCGCACAAAAGGTTGAACCGATAGAATATGGAAACATGGACCATTGGGTTGTGCGACACATCAAAGAATCCGCAATTATTGGTGGAAATACCAAGACCCTATATGCAATAGGTCCAAACATGACCATCAACAACAACAATCCATACAAGAACTTGGGAGGTTCGCCGTGGGCAACGTCAAACGTTATGGCAAAGGTTGTCGGCATAACAAAGACAAACAACTCCGTTTATCGCGACACTCATCCCGGACACGGCTACTGCGCCAAGCTAATGACCCACATAGAAAAATGCAAGGCATTGGGCATGATAAACATAAGTGTGCTTGCAGCCGGATCAATATACCTTGGAGAGATGAAAGAGCCAATTACAGGAACGAAAGACGGCCCCAAGAACATGAACTGGGGAATAAAGTTTACGAAACGTCCCAAGGCTCTCAGGTATGACTATAAGATTTCTGTGCCGGGAACGAAGACGAGAATTAAGGAAACTGGCTTTAGCAGTACTTCCAATGTGCCCGGTCAGGACTATTGCATCACAGTGCTTTATCTGCAGAAAAGGGCAGAAGACAGCAAAGGGAACATTACGGCAAAACGTGTCGGCACTGTGGTCGTGAAATATGGCAAGTCTACCAACTGGGTGGAAAACGCAACTTACGAGATTCACTATGGCGACATTCGCAACATGAAAGGCTATGATGCATCAACAATGGGCCTGCGTCACACAGACTATGCCCTTAACAGCAAAGGAAAGAGCGTTCCCGTAAAAGAAGTAGGATGGGCTGCCGAGGGGGAAACTCCAACTCATCTGATTTTGCAGTTCTCTTCAAGTCACGGTGGAGCATACATCGGTACGCCCGGAAATACTTTTTGGGTAGACAATGTCTCACTGGTTTATTAAACAGTTACTGTGCCGAAAACACTCAACGCATATATGCAAATGAACAGAATACAGACCCTTTACAGGTGGTGCAAAGCTCCGCGCCACCTTTTTTTCATTACTCTTGCAGTGTTGCTCTTGCCAAATGTGGCACTGTGTTTCACTGAACGCATGGGAATTGTGGCGAGCCTTTCCAACGTACTGCTGCCCGGCGGATTGTATTGGCTGTTGCTTACGCTTAGCCGAAAGCCGGGAAAGATGATATGGTGGCTTTTCTTCTTTATCTTCCTCGCCGCTTTCCAGATTGTGTTGCTTTATCTCTTCGGAAGAGGAATAATAGCGGTAGACATGTTCCTCAACCTTGTGACAACAAACCCTGGGGAAGCGATGGAACTTCTCGACAACCTCGTGCCTGCCGTAGCCACGGTTTTCGTTGTATATCTTCCTGTTCTTTGTCTTGGCATAGTTTCCATACGCGGAAAAGAAAGGCTAGACCGACCGTTCATACAGCGTCAGTGTGTTTGCGGAACCGCTGTGACTGTTGTCGGATTGATGTGCGTTGCAGGCAGTTATGCAACGGATAACGACTACCGTATAAGGCTTAACCTCTATCCCGCAAACGTCGTCTATAATATTTGTCTCGCTGCCGAACGCACTTACGCAACAGAACATTATGCAGAAACATCACGTGATTTCCGTTTCAAAGCCCGACAGGATTCTGTTTTCGGGGGCGAACGTCAGGTTTACGTAATGGTTATAGGTGAAACGGCGCGTGCTGCCGAGTTTTCCGTGTATGGCTACAGTCGGCCGACAACGCCGCTTTTGGCAGACGAAGCGGGACTGGTTGCATTCAGCAACGTAATGTCTCAGTCTAATACCACACACAAAAGTGTACCCATGCTGATGTCGGCAGCGTCGGCAGTCGATTACGACCGTATCTATCGTGAGAAAGGAATAATCGAGGCCTTTCGTGAAGCCGGGTTCCATACTGTTTTTATATCCAACCAACAGCCAAACCATTCGTTTATAGATTTCTTCGGTGAGGAGGCAGACGAGTGGCAATTTATAAAGGAAACATCGCGGAAAGGAGAGAATACGCCCGATACGGATATGTTGCCTTTGTTGCGCAACGTGTTGAAAAAAGGACGACAAAAGGAATTCATAGTGCTTCACAGCTACGGTTCTCACTTCAATTACCGAGAACGCTATCCTGAAAGTGAAGCTTTCTTCAAACCGGAGAGCAACTCAGAGGCCAAGGCAACGAACCGACCGCAGTTGCTTAACGCCTACGACAACACTATTCGTAACACCGACAGATTCCTGCATAGCATAATAGCTATGTTACGTGGCGAAAATGCGGTAACGGCAATGCTTTATACCGCCGATCATGGCGAGAACATCTTTGACGACGAGCGTAAGCTCTTTCTCCATGCTTCACCGTCGCCGTCATATTGGGAGTTGCATGTTCCGTTTTTTGTATGGCTCTCTGATACATACAACCGTTTCCTCCCCTCTGTCAGCGTAACTCTGTGTGCTAACCGTAGCAAGCCAGTTGCAAGCAGCGCTTCGTTTTTCCATTCCATGTTGGGAATAGCTGCCATCGGAACGCCAGTATACGCAGACTCTCTCAATGTAGGCAGCAGTAGATTCCATTCTGCGCCCCGCCGTTATCTAAACGACCACAACAAGGCGGTTACGCTTGAAAAAGTTGGTTTCCTTCCGCTTGACTATGAATTGATGCAACGCCATGGTGTTAGCCGTTGACGCTGTGTCAAATCAGCAATCAGAAGTCTCCCATTTCTTTCTTCATGTCGCGGAACACGCTCCAGGCGATAGGTATTGATATAAGGAAGGCACATGCGTCGGAAACGGCCTGACTCATTTCTACGCCTTTCAAGCCGAAGAAAAAAGACAAAATGATTATTGCGGGAATGAAGAACAGACCGCTGCGTGCCGCTGCTGCAATATTTGCACGTATAGGCTTGCGCATGGTTTGCGACAGCATGTTCGTAAGTATTATCGTGGCAATAAGTGGATATGTGAGTAGCTGCCAGCGGAATGCGTCAGTTCCGATGGAAATGACATCGGCGTCGTCGCGGAATTCTGCAATCACCGGTTCGGCAAAGATGAAGCCTACAACGGTTATAGCGATAAAGAAAACGGTTCCGATTTTTATGCAGTACATGTATCCGTCGTATATTCGTCGCGGCAGTTTCGCTCCGTAGCAAAATCCGCAGAGCGGCTGGAAACCTTGTCCCAGTCCCACGATTGCTGCGTATACGAAGTTTGATATGCGGGTGACGATGCTCATTCCCGCTATGGCCGCATCGCCGTAAGCTCCGGCTGCAACGTTCAGTATTAAGGTCGCGACGCTTGCAAGTCCTTGGCGCGAGAGGGACGGAGTTCCGCCAATAAGTATTTCCTTTATAAGATGGCGCGAACTGCAGAAATTCTTTGCCTTTATTGCAATGTTCCCGCTGTGGTGGGTCATGTTCAGCAATATGAAAAAGCTCATTGTCTGGCTGACAAGCGTGGCTATTGCCGCTCCGGTAATGCCGAGGCAGAAGTAAAATATGAGTATTGGCGCAAGCACAACGTTTAGTATTACGCCGCTTGTTATTCCCAACATGGCATAGCGTGCGTTGCCTTGAAAGCGCATCTGGTTGTTCAGTGTGAAAGAACCGGTCATGAACGGCGCTCCAAGCAGGATTATTCCCAGATAGCGTTCCGTGTAAGGGAGTATCGTTTCGGTGGAACCAAGGAACAAACATAGGCTTGTAAGCGACGACAGACACACAATTGCCAACAACAAGCCTGTTCCGATGCTGTATATCAGTCCTGTTGCAGCCATTCTCTGTGCTTCTTCATCATGTTTTGAACCGAGACAACGCGAAATGTAGTTTCCGGAACCGTGGCCAAAGAAGAAGCCGATAGCTTGTATTACGGTCATTATCGAGAACGATACGCCAACGGCGGCAGTACTTTGTGTGTTGATTTTCCCTACGTAATATGTGTCAACCATTCCGTAGATGCTTGTAACGAGCATTGAAATTATGGTAGGCACAGCCATATTTATAATAACACGATGCACTGGGGCGTTGGTAAGGAACGTATAGTTGTCTGTTGTCTTTCTCATATTTTCTGCGTCTTCTGTTGTCTTTTCTTTCAGTTATAGTGTCATTTGCATAGAGCCTGGCAAATCTTGTCCTGGAAATTGCGTCCGGAAGATGCATGGCGTATGCCCATATTTATTATAGAGAAGCAGATGACGTGACCGTTTTTTGCCGTAAGATATCCTGCCAGAGCGCTCACTCCGGTCACTGTGCCCGTCTTTGCCTTCACATTGCCGTGTGCCGGGCCTTTGCGCATGCGCTTTGCCAAAGTTCCGTCTTCGCCGGCTATGGGCAGACAGGGCAGCAGATTGTTGTATATCCGTTCATGCCGATAGGCGTATTTGAGGAATTCCACTTCCAACTCAGGCGATACGTAGTTGTAAAGCGACAGCCCGCTACCGTCAGCAATGTAGTATGCCGAAGTCTTGAACCCCAGACGTGATATTATATTGTTCACAGCTTGTCTTCCATGCCTTGCCGATGCAGTGTGTCTGCCTGCCACATCGGCGGCAAGCTGGTAGAAAATGGCTTCGCTGTAGAGGTTGTCGCTGCGTTTCAGTTGTCGGCGCATCACCGTTTCAATCGGTGTCTCCTTGCATAGCAGCGTGCGTGCTGTTGATGGCACCTCTCCTTCGCGGCAGTATCCGGTTACGTATATGCCGAGCTGACGCAGACGTTTCATCAGAACATCGCCAAATCTGTTTTTCCTGCCCGCAAGCAAAGGAGACAGAACGGGGTTGTCGTCATCCCAACACCAGCCTTCTCCCAATTTGTCTTCGTCTTTCATTGTCAGGTCAAGCACTACATTCCCGTGTATAGTGTCTATGCCAAGCGCTTTTATACTGTCGGCAAACTCTGCCACATCGCCGTTGTCTGTTGTGGGGTCGAAGCCTCCTTTGATGTAAACGTTGCCGTCAAGCCTGACGCTGTCCACTTCTCCCGTATACGACAAGCGTGTCTTTAGCTTGTAGTCTTCGCCGAGTCTGTCGAGTGCCGTAACAGCCACCATCATTTTCAGTGTGCTGGCCGGACGCATCAACTGGCGTGCGTTCTTTTCGTATAAGGTAGAGTCGGCTGTAAGGTCGTAGATTTTCATGCCAACCATAGATGTGTTGAATATGGTCGTACCGTCGAAAATTTTCTCTATGCGTGCCAGTACATTCTGTGGCCAGGGCAACTGGTCGTCGTCAGAGGCGAAAAGCGTGTCAACGTCGGCTGTGTCTGTTTCTTCCAGAGTTGCCGTGTCGGTGTTAAGAGTGTCAATATATATTGTTTCGGTGTTATCCTCTTGTCCTGTCTGTAGCGCTGTGCCAAAGCTTGCATGCATTGGCGACAATGCAAGGAAGGCGGCCGCTGTTGCGACGAATGCCGATAATTTTGTTTTGTTCATCAGTAAGTTTTCTTTTCTTTTCTTGCTTCTTCTCAGAAGACGTTACGTTCTGCAAAATTACTCATTTTTAAGCTAAAACACGGGAAGCCTTATATTAAAGAATGTAACAGCGCATAAAAATGGAAAGCAAATAATGAAGGTTTGCAAAAAACTTATTACTTTTGCATTATATATTTTAACAAGAAAAACGGGTGCCGCGCTCCTTTAACCGGCCTGCCCGCAAAAACACACATACGTCTTTATGATTTATAAATACGATTTCCTTATCATCGGTGCCGGTGTGGCCGGAATGAGCTATGCGCTTAAGATTGCCCGTGCCCACAAAGGCAAGGTTTGCCTTGTTTGCAAAACGACACTCGATGAGGCCAACACCTATTTTGCGCAGGGCGGAGTGGCTTCTGTTACGAACCTGAAGGTTGACAATTTCGAGAAGCACGTGGAAGATACCATGATTGCCGGCGACTATATAAGCGACCCGGAGGCTGTTGAACAGGTGGTGAAGAACGCACCGGCTCAGATTGAAGAGCTTGTTAAATGGGGAGTGAACTTCGACCGCAAGGAAGACGGTTCGTTCGATCTTCACCGCGAGGGCGGACACTCTGAATTCCGCATCCTCCACCATGCAGACGACACGGGGGCTGAAATACAACGCGGTCTGATGGAAGCAGTGCGCAACAATCCCGACATTGAGATAAAGGAGAACCATTTCGCCGTGGAGATTATAACGCAACACCATTTAGGTGTAGTCGTAACGCGTCGCACTCCCGACATAGAATGTTATGGCGCATACATTCTCAATCCTGAAACGCAGAAGGTTGACACTTACTTGAGCAAGGTAACGCTTATGTGTACAGGCGGATGCGGAGCAGTCTATCAGACGACAACGAATCCCGTAATAGCCACCGGCGACGGCGAAGCGATGGTATATCGTGCAAAGGGTACTGTGCAGGACATGGAGTTCGTACAGTTCCATCCCACATCGCTTTATCATCCAGGGGAAACACATCCCGCATATCTCATAACGGAGGCAATGCGCGGTTATGGCGGAATCCTGCGTTTGCCAAACGGTGACTCGTTTATGGAGAAATACGACGAGCGCCTCTCTCTTGCGCCCAGAGATATCGTGGCACGCGCCATTGACAAAGAGATGAAGATTCATGGCATCGACCACGTATGCCTTGATGTCACTCACAAAGACCCGGAAGAAACGAAACACCACTTCCCCAATATCTACAAGAAGTGCCTTAGCATAGGTATCGACATTACAAAAGACTATATACCAGTGCGCCCCGCAGCACATTATATGTGTGGAGGAATAAAGGTTGACCTCAACGGCGAATCTAGTATCAAGCGCCTTTACGCTATAGGCGAATGCTCTTGCACCGGACTTCACGGCGGCAACCGCCTCGCCAGCAACTCCCTTATCGAGGCAGTTGTTTATGCAGACGCTGCAGCGAAGCACAGTATTGCCCATGTCGACGAGTATGATTTCAACACCCGCGTGCCGGAATGGGACGATGAGGGCACACTTACAAACGAGGAGAAGGTGCTTATCACACAAAGCGTGAAGGAAGTTGGGCAGATTATGAGCAACTACGTGGGCATAGTGCGCAGCAACCTGCGCTTGAAGCGCGCCTGGGACCGTCTTGACCTGCTTTATGAAGAAACCGAAGCGCTCTTCAAACGTGTGAAGGCAAGCAAGGATATATGCGAACTTCGCAACATGATAAACGTGGGATACCTCATAACGCGCCAGGCGATAGAGCGTAAAGAGTGCCGTGGCCTACACTTCACCATCGACTATCCGCTGCATGCCTACGACGATAAAGACTAACAATAAAAGAACAATAACGACAAAAAACAATAATGGCAAAGACAGACGACAACAATACGGCGAATGACGTTCAGGGCAAACTGAAAGCTCTTGAAATCACCATGGCCAAGATAGAGAAGAACTACGGCAAAGGCTCCATCATGAGGCTTGGCGACGAAAAGGTGGAAAACGTAGACGTTATTCCCACAGGCAGTATTGCACTGAATGCCGCTCTCGGCGTGGGAGGATACCCTAAAGGAAGAATCATTGAAATATATGGTCCTGAAAGCAGTGGTAAGACAACGCTTGCCATTCACGCTATTGCCGAATGCCAGAAAGCGGGAGGCATTGCTGCATTCATTGATGCAGAACATGCTTTCGACCGCTTTTATGCCGAAAAGCTAGGCGTAGACATCGACAACCTTTGGATATCGCAGCCTGACAACGGGGAACAGGCTCTCGAAATAGCTGACCAGCTTATCAGTTCCTCTGCCATCGACATCATTGTGGTTGACTCCGTTGCCGCACTTACGCCCAAAAAGGAAATTGAGGGAGATATGGGCGACAACAACGTAGGTCTCCAAGCTCGACTTATGAGCCAGGCTTTACGCAAGCTCACCGCAACAATAAGCAAGACCAAGACTACATGTATCTTCATCAACCAGCTGAGAGAGAAGATCGGAGTTATGTTCGGAAATCCCGAAACAACAACAGGTGGAAACGCCCTTAAGTTCTATGCCAGTGTGCGCCTAGACATACGCCGCGTGTCGGCCATAAAGGATTCCGACCAGGAGGTTATCGGAAACACGACCCGTGTGAAAGTGGTCAAGAACAAGGTTGCTCCGCCATTCCGCAAGGCTGAGTTCGAGATAATGTTCGGCGAAGGAATATCCAAAGTGGGCGAGATTCTCGACCTTGGAGTGGAGTATGGCATAATACAGAAGAGCGGTTCTTGGTTCTCTTATGCCGGTAGCCGTCTTGCTCAAGGCCGTGATGCAAGCAAGGCTCTGCTGCGCGACAATCCTGAACTGTGCGAAGAACTCGAAGCTCAAATTATGCAAAAGCTGAAAGACAACAAACAGTAATCAGCATTGCATGACTGTTGGATATGTACATCCGCACGTTCCCAATCCTGTTTTCGGTGGGGACGTGCGGATTTCTTTTTTCCTGTTGGCAAGAAAAGCCCGTATGCCTTGTTCGGACAAAGTCGCGCGGACATTGACTTTTGCAATCGGGTTGCATCAAACTCACCGTAACTTTGCAAAAGAATAAATAGAACTCCGCTGCAACACGGCGTTTGCATTTTTGAAAGACAAAAAAAATAAGCATATGGACAAAAAGAAACTCTTAAGAATCATTCTTACGGCTATACTCCTCTTGTGTGCAGTAGTCGTTGAGAAAACCATGGGATTGCAAGTGTGGCAACTGCTGCTGGTTTATCTCGTGCCGTTCCTGCTCATCTGTTATGACGTGTTGGGCGAAGCTATCGAAGGTGTTGTCCACGGCGAAATGTTTGATGAAGACTTTCTGATGTGCGTGGCAACGGTTGGCGCACTGCTGATAGGATTCATTCCCGGTGCTGAAACGGAATTTCCCGAGGCTGTCTTCGTGATGCTGTTCTTCCAGATTGGCGAGATGTTCGAAGACTATGCTGAGGACAACAGCCGCAAGTCTATTTCGCAGTTAATGGACATTCGTCCCGACACGGCAAATGTCGTGCGCAATGGAACGGTGATGCAAGTCAGTCCTGAGAGTGTTTCCGTGGGAGAAGTGGTTGAAATTAAACCTGGCGAAAAGGTTCCGCTTGACGGAACGGTTGTCTCTGGTTCCACAAGTCTCAATACCCAGGCTCTCACCGGCGAGAGTTTGCCGCGCAAGGCAGCACCCGGCGACACGGTTTGCTCCGGATGTATAAACCTGTCGGGCGTGATACGCATTCGGGTGGAGAAGGAGTATGGCGAATCCACCGTTAGCAAGATTCTGGAACTTGTGGAGAACGCAAGCGAACTCAAGTCAAAGAGTGAAACATTCATAACCAAGTTTGCCCGCATCTACACTCCTGCGGTTGTAGTTCTGGCTTTCCTCGTGGCCTTTGTTCCGCCGTTTTTCTCTGGCGGGTATATGCAACAGCTTCCCGTATGGCTGGGCAGGGCACTCACGTTCCTCGTCGTCTCTTGTCCGTGTGCCCTTGTTATATCCGTTCCGCTCACGTTCTTTGCCGGCATTGGCGGAGCTTCGAAAAAAGGTATACTTATTAAAGGCTCAAACTATATGGACACGCTGGCACGTGCAGGCATTGTCGTGTTCGACAAGACGGGTACTCTTACCAAAGGCCGCTTTGAGGTTGTGGCAGTTCACCCCACCGACGAAGACAAGCATCGCTTGCTGCATCTTGCTGCCCACGTGGAGCGCTATTCCACTCACCCCATTGCCGTGTCGCTAAAGGAAGCATTCGAGAATGAAGACGACGGTTGCACTGTTGTGAATGTTGAAGAGATTGCCGGACAGGGCGTGCGTGCCGTGGTTAACGGACAGTCCGTTTGTGTTGGCAACAGCCGTATGATGGATGCAATAGGTGCCGAATGGAAAGATTGTCATAAGGCAGGCACTGTTGTTCATGTGGCGGTAGACGGAGTTTATGCGGGTCATATTGTCGTTTCCGACGTGGCGAAGCCTGATGCCGCAAGGGCGATAGCTTCACTTAAGGAGCTTGGCGTGGAGAAAACCGTTATGCTTACGGGCGACCGCCGTGAGGTTGGCGAGAGCGTTGCCGCTGAGCTTCGCGTAGATGAATGCCATGCGGAGTTGCTGCCGCAGGATAAAGTGGAATGTATGGACGCTCTCTCGTGCAGTCGCCGTGGCGGTGAAGCACTTGTGTTTGTGGGCGACGGCATAAACGATGCACCTGTCCTTGCCCGTGCCGATGTGGGCATTGCCATGGGGGCGATGGGCTCAGACGCTGCTATCGAAGCTGCCGACGTGGTGCTGATGGACGACAATCCGCTGAAGGTCGCCACTGCCATTGCCGTGTCGCGCCGTACACGCCGAATTGCTTCGCAGAACGTGGCGTTTGCCATTGGTGTGAAAATTCTTGTACTTGTGCTTGCTGCGTTCGGCCTGGCCACTATGTGGATGGCTGTTTTTGCCGATGTTGGCGTTACGGTGATTGCCGTACTCAATGCCATGCGTGCGCTGAAAGCATAAAACTCATGGTTAGCAAAATATAAAAATGGCGCGGACTGCATTGTTTGCAGGCTCGCGCCATTTCCTTGCATGCTTGTTCTGCCATTCAAAAAGACAGTCAAACGTGTGGTTACATTGCTGCTTTAAATGTTCTTACCGTTCCGTCGGCATACGTCTTGCGCACCACGTAAACTCCGTTCGAAGGGTGTTCTGTAACTGTACCTGATAAAGTGTAGTAGGAAACGGCAACAGATGCACCGTTTGTAAGCGTATGTATTGCCGCAGCACCGCTGTTTTTCAATGCATAGTCTTCGGCATTGAAAACCGTGCATGCTGTTCTGTCGTTGGAATTGTAGTCGGAAACGAACGCCACCACGTCTATGTCGTGCGGCTCCACAACAACGTTTTTGTCATAACCTTCGTCGGGATGAATGGATTCTATGTATTCCGGCAACTGGTATGTGTAGTGCATCGTTGCTGTTTCACCGTTCCATTCAATTTTGTCGCCCCAAAGCGATGTTACCGAAGCACGGTATACATGGCGGTGACGGAAAGTCGTCGAACTGTATCCCGCCTGATGGTGATGGAGTATGCTGTCTTGAGTCAAGTAGACAGTTAGCCGTGCCGAGTCGGCAAGTGCGTCGAGAATCTCGTCCTTCTCCATTTCAACCGTGATGTTGAGTGTTCGCGATGCCTCGTCATAGTCAACCGTTGGCTTTACGCTTACGTATGCCGGCCGATTGGTCATGTATTCGAGCACCGGTGCAAATGTATCGGCATAAGCTATACCGCCAACAGGTGTGCCTTCCTTGCCTGATAGGGCTTGCTTCACGTTTGGATCGTATAGGCGGTCAAGCATTACTGCTGGAGCGTAAGTGCCGTTTGTGCCGTAGAACCACTCTAAAGCCTTTCCGTCGGAGGTGGTCAAAAAATCGTATCTGTAGCCAGCATGGTGCGTGACCTGCACTGTTGTCTTGTCGTAACCAAGCTTCATGCACTGCTCCAATGTCTTTATTCCGCGTTCGCAGTTGGGGCATTCCTCGGTGCTGAACTCTTCGATGAGTGTCTTGCGGAAGAAGGTCTTGTTGCTGTCGTCGTATGTAGACATGGTGAAAGCAACGGTGTTGTCGGTTGTATCCTCGTCGCCTTCGGCTGCAATCTCCACACTGACGGGGATCTTCACGCCCTTTGCCACCACGTCGGAGGCAATGGCGATATGAATGGTGTCGGTGGAATGGAATGTCAAAGACTTGTTGACCGTTTCCGCCTTTACCGTCTGTCCGTCCACTTTGCATGTGTAACTGTATCCGCTTACCGTTTCCTCGGCTGTGTTTTTCACCGCGCACACGGCATTGAACGTCTCGCCAAGACGTGTTGTGCGGTCGGCCGAAACAAATTGCAGCGAGAGGTTTTTGTTCAAGACACCTTTGCCTTCAACAATAAGCTCTATTGAAAGTGATCCGTCGACGCTGGCGCTCTTGTTGCTCCATATGCCGTTTTTGCCCACCCAATAGCCGTTGTCGTCGCTGTTGCCGGCAATGGAAAAACATTTAACCGTTGATTCCTGTTCGAACGAGAAGCCAACGGCAATGCTGTCTGTGCCGGAGATTTCCAGATTGGATGAAAACTCAATCTCGTTCCACGATGTAGTGGGAGAAATGACCTTTGCGGAATCCAGATTGGCGCTTGTTAGAGAATTTCTTATCCATCCGCGCACGTCAGTCATACCGTCGGTTGTCATAAGCGCAAAGCGCATTCCCTTAATCTTCGCTCCGGCATACTGCTTCAGGGCCGGTGCCGGCAGGATAATGGCGGCAGACACGGTGCCTCTGCCCGTTTTCCCTACGCCCGTTTCTGCTGTCTTTCCCTCGCATGGACCTATGTGCAAAGTGGCGGCATGCGCCCTCATTGCAGAAAAAAACGCTACGAGGAGACATGTCGCCACTATGGCTGTATACTTCTTTATGCTGTTGTTCATAAGCTAAAGCATGTAAATGGAAGTGTTATGCTTATTACTTCATCATCTTGAACGTCTTGCCGTCTTTCTTCACGATGTATATTCCGTGGGTTGCAGGTGTGGAAACGCGAACGCCGCCTATTGTAGTGAACACGGCCTCGCTGTCTGTTCCTGTTTCAACGGCGCTTATTCCGTCGGTGTATTCAGGCGATTTCACAGTGATGGTGTTTGACTTTGCGCTTGTCACGCTGCCGAACGAACCGGTTACGTAGTAGTCGAAAATGTCGTTGCCCGTGAACGGAACTTCCACCTTGTATGAAGTTGCATCATAAGGAAGGGTGACAGAGCCGTAAGGCATTGTGTAGCTTTCGCCTTCCTTCAGTGTTGAAGTTATGTGCAAACTGTCGAACAATGCTATGTCACCGCCTTCCGCTGCGTCTACAATCTGGAATATGAGGCGTGAGTCAGCCTTGCCGCCTGATACTTCAACGTTGAAATCGCTGCCTGTTTGCGACAACTCAAACGTTTGTGCGCCCTCGTTGAACGTAACCTGGCCGAGTGCATATTTTCCGAAGCCTACTTTCACCTGAACGTCGTCAATCAAACTCATTCCATTACCGCTTACTGTCACTTTTCCCTCGCCTATGGAATAGTCGGATATAGGGCTAAGCAATACGCCAGGCATGCCGTAAACAGCATACATGTTGGTTATTCCGAGATATCCGGTAAAGGCTGTTGCCACCATCGTAGACCATCCTTGTGTGTTCAGCACTTCGTCGAGCGACGTCGGGGAAATGAAATCAGCCGAAACGATGGTGGATTTCACGTCGTCGCTGGTGTATGGTATTTCGTCGAAGCCCTCGTCCATATATGTAACCGTTTCGCCGTCGGCAGCAGCCGTTCTGGTGCGGATCAGCGTCAGCTTGTAGTTGGCTGCCTTCTCTGAGGTTTCCCAGTTGGCTGTAAAGCCTGACGTGCTGATGTCCGTTGCCTCTTTTGCCACTGGAGCGTCAACACTTGCTACGCTGAACGTTACATACTGTCTTCCGGGATACGACTTGTCGGTGCCGTTCTCGGCCGTTACGTATACATAGAACTTGTGTTCGGGGTTGAAAGCGCCTACCAGTTCAGCACTGTTCGTGCTGCTTGTTGCCGTTGATACAGTCTTGTTGTCGTCGGTGTCAAACAGTTCCACGGTGTAACTCTGTGCGTTTTCAACGGCATCCCACTGTGCTGAGATCTTGCCTCCGCCTGCCACTTCGGCCTTTATGCCCACAGGCTTGCTCAGAGGATATACAAGCTTTTCCACTTTCACGTTGTCTACGAGCACCTTGCCCTTCCAACCGAGGAACATTATAGAGGTGTTCTTGACGCCATCATCGAGAGTTAGCGTCAGATCCTGCCATTCTGTGCTCAACGGCAAGGAGTTGGCCGAAACAATTTTCTTCTTGTCTGGATTTTCGTCCATTATGAAATATTGCAGAAGCTGGTCCGTCACGTCGGGATTGACGTTCTTTACGCGGAACGTTGCCTTGAAAATTCCTCCGTCGGAAGATAGGTCTGTGACAGGAGTCTTAAGGTATCCAGGTCCGTCGTCGCCCACTTGGTCATAGCCAAGATATGCTTTTCCGCCTGCTTCATAGACGATATATCCGCCCCAGCCAGGCATATTGTTCAGAGAGTCAAGCTTCTCGTAAACGTCTACAGTGTCGGGAGCTGTTTCAGAACCCTTTGTCCATTTCGAGAAGTCCTCGTCTACCATTACTGTCGAAACGATGTTTGTGCTCTCGCTGACTGTTGACGGCAAACGTTTCACTGCGGCGTATGCTTTCATCACGTCGCTCACGCTATAACCTTTGCCTGCCGGTGTGGCAAGAAACTGCTTTACAACTTGTGGAATCTCGTTTTGTGTTTGGTTTGTGCATCTTAAGTTAATGTCGGTTGCCATCGCATTGCCCGTAAGAAGGCAGAATGCAAAAAAAGAAGTAAATAGATTTTTCATCATAAGCTTTCTCTCTTTATAGTTATTTTAAGTGTCAATGTTTTATTGAAATGGCGCAAAGTTAATAAATTTTTATAAAAAAGAAATCTTTTAAACGGTAAAACTGAAAATATATGAGCCTTTTATTGATGAAATCATAAGTGATGATATTTGTATAACTTTTGGTTTGTTATCTGTCGGGCATTTGTTTTGTAAAAAATTCCAGGTGGCTTATATAGCCGTGAATACGGTGATTTGTTGGGTTTCTTCTTTCTTTAACATTTATTAAAGCGTACTCAAGCAATCTTTTCCCAATAATGCCATTTAGCAATCAGACGAACGAAAAAAATGAAGAAAGCGCGCAACAGAGATTTTAGAGTGAGTCATATGGATAAATGAAAACAACATTAAAAATTTTAAGGTGAAATGAAAACAACGACTATTATGAAGTCTATGATTTTTGCTGTGGCTTGCCTCAGCTCTGTTGCTTTCGCTGCGTGCAGCGACGACGATGACAACAACAATACCTCAAAGCTTACATTCAGCAAAAGCAGTGTGCAAGTGAAAGTTGGAAGCACAGACACGCTGAAAGTTGCCAACGGAACGCAGGCATACAAGGCAAAGTCGAGTAGCGATGCCGTTGCTACCGTTACTACCGTAAAGGATTCTATCTTTGTAAAAGGTGTAAAGGCAGGAACTGCAACTATCGTGGTGACAGACAGTAAGAATGTAACCGGCAGCTTCTCAGCTACAGTAAAAAATTAACACAGTCAGGAAACCTGAATTGTCGCATTGCGACAGCAAAGGCGAAATTCAAATACTAATCAATCCCCGCAATCAGCGCCAATGGCAAAGGTTGCGGGGATTGAGGATTTTGGTTGTATCAACTTGTGAAGCTTGTGAGCAAGGTTTGATTCTGTTGCTAATGAATTGCATCGACGTTTGTCTGCATCTTCAAGCAAGCGCCGACGTGAAAAGAAGCGAACATCCTTTTTACCGCAATTCAGCGGCATTGCCAATGCAAGTGGCGGAGAATTAAACAAGATCAACCACCGTTATTCCTGCTCCTCCGAACTGTACATGCTCGTCGTGATAGTCGCTTACCGTTGGCACCGTGGCAAGATATTGGCGAATGAGGTGCCGCAAAATTCCGCTGCCCGTTCCGTGCAGTATGCGCACGCGCGCCATGCCGACGAGAACCGCATCGTCAATGAAATACATCACTGCGGTGATAGCTTCGTCGCCGCGCATGCCGCGCACGTCGAGATCTTGCTTGAAATTCAGTTTCTTGTTGTCGATTGTCTCGCGTGTCTGTCGTCCTACGGTCATGAACGGCCGCGGTTCTTCGCGTTTCGGCGCTTCGGCGTGTTCCAGTTTCGCTGTGGATGTGGTAGAACGCAGGCCGCCGAAGATGACAACGGCGTTCTTGCCCTGTATACTTTCAATTTTGCCTACCGACGTTGTGCCCTTTATCCTCACGGTGTCGCCCTCGCTGAACGTGCGTGATGCAGCCGCAGACTGCTGTGGCTTCTCGCTATTTTGTTGCGCTGTCTTGTCGCCGTTGTTTTGGGCTTTCTGTTTCTTGTTCTCCTTGCGGCGCAGTATCTGTGCCATTTTGCGGGCAATCTTGTCGTCGGCAGCCTGCTTTTCAATGTCGGCCACTTCGTCCTTGAATTCGTTGAGGCTGCTGCGCAGTTTTTTCGTCTCTTCCTTCTCTGCCTGTTTCTCGCGAATCTCGCGTATGACGTTCTCTATCTTCTTGTTGCTCTCGCGGAAAAGCTCCTCGGCTTTCTCCTTCGCCTTCTGCAGAACTTCCTTGCGGCTCTTTTCAAGGTCGGAGAGTTCTGTTTCATAGCGCGCTATAGTCTGCTCCATCTGCTTTTCGCGCTGATGGATAGTCTGTCGCTTGCTCTCCCAGTAGCGCTTGTCGCGCACTATGTCCTGAAGGTATTTGTCGCTTTGTATATAGTCAGAGCCGACTATTTCGCTTGCGTCGTGGATTACTTGTTCGGGGAGACCGATTTTTCTTGCTATTTCGATGGCGAAGGAACTGCCCGGTTGTCCAATCTGCAACTGGAACAATGCCTGCATGTGGTGGCGGTCATAGAGCATGGCTCCGTTTACTACGCCCTCGTGACTGTCGGCAAAGTGTTTCAGATTCTGGTAGTGGGTGGTTATAACGCCGTATGCTTTCTTTATGCAAAACTGCTTGAGCACAGCCTCGGCGATGGCTCCTCCTATCTGCGGCTCAGTGCCGGTTCCGAACTCGTCAATAAGGATGAGGGTGCGGTCGTTGGCACTTTTCATCATGTTCTTCATGTTTGTAAGATGACTTGAGTATGTGCTCAGGTCGTCTTCTATGCTTTGTTCGTCGCCGATGTCGATGAGTATGTTCTGGAAGATACCTGTTTCCGACCGCTCGCTGACTGGAATGGATATGCCGCACTGCAACATATACTGTAGCAGACCCACCGTTTTGAGGCAGACGGACTTTCCTCCGGCGTTAGGACCGGATATTATCAGCATGCGCTTGCTGCGTGTCAGCGTTATTTCAAGCGGCACAACTTTCTTTCCCTGTTTCTCCAGCGAGAGGCGCAAGAGCGGATGGACTGCTTCTATCCAGTCTATCAGCGGATATTTGCCCACTTCCGGTTCTGTTGCATACATGAGTTTCGCAAGTTCTGCCTTGGCACGGATAAGGTCTATCTGCGCAAGAAATTTGTAGGAGTCCATAATCTCACGCGTGTGAGGGCGGATAATCTTGGCTATCTCCGTGAGAATGCGTATAACCTCGCGGCGTTCTTCGGCTTCCAGCTCGCGCACGCGGTTGTTTGCTTCAACAACTTCCGTCGGTTCTATGAAGAGAGTCTTGCCCGACGCCGATTCGTCATGAACGATTCCCTTGACCCTGCGTTTCATGTTGGGTTCAATCGGAATTACAAGTCTGCCGTCGCGCATGGCGGGCGTCACGTCCTTGTCTATGAGTCCCTCGCTCTGTGCTGAACGCAGTATGCTGTAAAGCGTGCGCGATATGCTGCCCTCTGTCCTGGCCAGCTCGCGGCGGATGTTGCTGAGTTCGGCAGAAGCCGTGTCGCGCACTTTTCCGAACTTGTCGAGAATCTGGTCGATGCGCTGGAGTATAAGCGGAAACGTGGCTACACCGTCGGCCAGTTCGTGAAGGGCAGGGTAGGGGTATAGCGGTTCACGCTTCCATCCGTCATCGGCAGCAGGCTTCTGCGAGTCTTCATCGCAGCGGTTTAGGAAATTCACAATGTCGCATATTGTTCCCAGCGAACGTCGCAAGTCGAAAAGCTCGTCTTCTTCCAGATGGGTTCCCTCAAGCCTCAGGCGTGCAACGGCCTGCCGCACGTCGAAGAAATAGCTGAGCGGAAAATCCTCCGCCTCTTCCTGCACGCGCTTGAATTCCCTCACTCTTGCAAGTTGAGTGTTTATGCTTTTCTGGTTGTCCATGAAGGCTATCTTGTCAACCTCTTCCTTGCCGAGCGTGCTGAGGCATCTTTCGCGCAAAAGGCTTCTTATCTCGCAGAAACCTATTTTGTTTTCGAATGTTGTGGGGTAAATCATCTGTGGTAATATGTGCTGATATTTCGTCTGAACGACGGTGAAATACTGCTTTTTCCAACTGCAAAGTTACAGTTTTATGGCCACCCGACAAAACATTTGAGCTTTGATATGAAAATGGTCATTGTCACGACGGGTAGAGCTTAGCTGAAAAATCATAATGTCTTTCCTTGCTTTTGATTCCGTTTTGCTGCATTGAATACTTTTTCTTGACTTGCAGATAAAATAATCGTGATTTATATTTATCTTTGCAAAAGGTAGGCTGCACCTCAGCAATTGAAAGAAGTTTCATTGCGTTCGGTTTGCTCTATCTTTTTCATTGAGGACATTGCGAAAGCTTGACTGTATGATGAAAATGCATGAAGGCTTATTTCATGTTTCCCGATGAATCGTTTAAAATGAATTTAAAGAAGGAATTATGGCACTTAACAAAGAAAAGAATCTGAAACTCTACTATTCCATAAAGGAAGTGGCAGAGATTCTCAACGTGAGCGAAAGTATGTTGCGCTTTTGGGAAAAGGAAGTGCCTATGATAAAGCCCAAGACAACTGGCAACAATGTTAGGCAGTATACCCAAAACGACATTGAAAACATAAAAATGGTATATAACCTTGTGAAGGTTCGCGGTTTCAAGCTTGCGGCTGCACGTAAGATGCTTAGAGAGAAGAAGAGTGTCGTCAGCACGGATACAAAGGTCTTGGAGATTCTTATTAAGCTTCGCGATGACCTTACCGAGATGAAGAAGCAGTTCGATTATCTAACTTGATGCATATACTTCGATGCTTTCATTTATTTGAATGTCGACAATAGTTTCATTTAAGTTAGAACAAAATCAAAAACCGGTCATCTTCATTAAAGAAGTTGGCCGGTTTTTGTTTTATCTGTTAGTGCTATGTCAAGCACAAATTCTTCTTATTGCATCAGAGAAATTACTTGATGAACTTCTTGCCGTTCTGGATAGCGATGCCCTTGAAGCTGTTGGAAACGCGCTGACCTGCGAGGTTGTAGATAGGAGCGTTTGTGTTAGCCTTTTCAACAGTTGCGTTTTCGATGCCCGTAGGATCGCTTGCATAGATAACCTTGTCTGCTGCTGCAGCGCTTGAAGACTTAACAGTTATTTCTGTTACAGGCTCTGTTGTGAACACAGCACCGCATGTAGACATCTTTGAACCAGCTGCATGTACGAGGTATGTGCCTGCTTCTGCGAATACAGGGAATGATACAACGCCTACGCCGTTCTTCTTGATGGCTGAATCATCGCCGAAGACAATCTGCTCAGGCCACTTGAGTTTTGAACCGTTGACATACTTGTCGATGTTTGCATCAGAGAAGTTGATGTATCCAAGGTCTGTTGCAGGAAGAGTGTAGGTGAAGCTTGGTTTGCTGTCATCGCCAGCTGCTGAAAATTCCATTGCGAATGTGTATGCCATAGGTGAAGCAGAAACGGCATCGCCTTCCCATGCATAGTATTCCTTGTTTGAAGACATCTTGCCGAATACAGTAAGATAACCGTCTTTCTTAACGTCGAACTGGAACACACAACCTGCTGTAGGAGCGGTAGAACCGTCAGCGCCAACTGACTGGCCTGATGGGTTCGTAGAACCAGTAACACCTGTTACCAAATCGTATGTTGTTCCGTTGATTGCAATCTGATCGTAATCCTGGAATCCGATTTTTACTGTCTTGTAGCTGTCGTCATATGCAACTTTCATAGTTACGTTGTCAGTAGAACCAAGAGTAGTACCTGCCGAAATTGTAGCTGCATCGCCGCTGATACCTGCTGCTTCAGCATTTACTTGAACGTATTCCTGAGCATTTACGCTCATAGCACCCATAACGAGTGCGGCAAAAAGTAGACTTTTTTTCATAATTGTTGTTTTAATTGTTGTTAGTAATTTTTTTAAGTGTGGTGGACAAGTTGTCCACCGCACTTCTTATAGATTGATTTTTTCTTCTATTCCTAAGCTTTTACTGCGCACTCGTCTTTGTACCCTCGAAAGTGTACTGGTAGTTGTAGTTCTTTCTTCCTGACTTTTGAGTGATAGTGAAGCTTATTGTAGCAACTCCAGCTTCTGTTATTTCGCCGGAGAAAACGACACCAAAGCCGTTCTTTGTAGACTGGTTGCTGAACAGAAAGCCGTTGTGTTTCCAACTGATGTTGGCAAGGCTTGACTTTGAAAAACTGAATGCTGCTGCATTGGCGGTGACTGTGGTTACATATTTCAAACTGTCTGCATTCGCAGGAGTAGCAAATGTCAATGTGCCTTCAGTCTTTTCTGCTTCACCCAATCCGTCAGTTGTAATCATTGCCCTTGACCACGTTCCTGTGTAAGTTCCGGCTGAAGCTACTTCTGGCAGAGTGGCGTGTGTTGATTCGTTGTTATCGTCATCCGAACATGAAGCCAGAAAAAGGCCGCAAGTCAGAATGAACAACAATCCGCAAATTATCTTTTTCATTTTCATTTCACTTTTAATTGTTAATAACCCGGGTTCTGGTCTTCAGAGGTTATACCTGTGTTTGTAGAAAGTTCCTTTGATGGAATAGGACGATACAGTTTGTATTCTCCTTTGAGGTTTGCCATCTGTGACGCTGACGTAATATAGGTGTTGAACTCTACGTTGTAGCGGATGAGCTGCTTTGTGCGGCGAAGGTCCATCCAACGCTGGCGTTCAGCGTACAACTCGCGGGCACGCTCGTCGAGAATAACGTCAATATCTCTGATTTGGAACGTTGCGCTTGTTGTATATTCTGGAACATAAGCGTCGAATGATGCGAGGCTGCTCAAGCCTGCGCGGTTGCGCACTGCGTTAAGCTTTGCCAAAGCTTCTGCCTTCTTGCCTGCCATGAGGTAAGCTTCTGCTGCAACAAGATATTCATCACTTACGTGGAATATCACGATGTCGCGGTAATCGTTGTTCTTTGTAACGGCTGTAGACTGAGGATCGTCGAATTTCTTCACACTACCGAAAGCCTGTGTCTGCTCCATGTAGAAAGCATATGTCTGTTTTTTCTTTGTGAAGTTACCGTTAGCGTCGAATGTATATACAAGAACATCGTTTGCATCGTCAAGGCGAGCAGCCTGTGCGTTCTCGTTTGCCATGTTGTCATACTTCTTGAACTGGTCTTTGTGAGCCTTGAGGTCAGCTTCAACCTCTGCTTCTGTAGTGTACCAAGGATAGTATTTGTATGCAATAGGCTGAGAAGCCAACTTGTCTGCTGAGAGGTTATAGTAAGCGAAATATCCGCTTGTTCCCCAATCAGCTGTAGTACCTTGCTTTGTTGAGTTGTAGTACGTGGTCATGAATGTTCCTTCATAACGCAGGTCACCCTTTTCAAACAACTTGATCATCTTTGTGGTTGGCTGGCAGTCGGAACTTGTATACTTGATACCTGAACCAACAACGTCTCCGAAGTAACCTCCGTAGTTGTTCTGCAGAGAGTGTCCACCGTCAGTTATGTTACCAGGATAGGAAGCACGGTCATATTGCACAGACCAAATCTCTTCAGCATTGCCTTCATTGTTGGGGCTCCACTTGTCGTCAAACGACATTGTCAGGGATACGCCGTTGATAGCTTTCTCTGCGTATTCAGCAGCTTTTGTAAAATATTCGGTGCTGTTTACGGTGTAAGTTCCCTGCTCTTGGCTTGTAACAGTAGTCTGCAAGTCCCAAGCAGCTGCAAGATATATCTTGGAAAGTAATGCTGCAACGGCCTGTTTGCTTGCGCGGCCAGTGTGGCTCTGTGCTTCAAGGCTTGAAGAAGTGTAGAGGTCTTCAAGATCTTTTGTCAAACTGGTGTAAATCTCAGTCAACTCTGTGCGCGGATAGTTACGCTCTGAGCTTTGGATGTAGGTCGTAATATAAGGAACTGCTCCGAACTGTTGTGTCAGCAGATAGTAGCAATAGTCGCGAACGAATCGTGCTTCGTAAGTATTCTGACTGTTTTCAGCAGAATAGTGGATAACACCGTTTGCGTGGTTTATTGCTGCATATGCATTGCTGTAGTAACTCTGCACTGTAGAGTTCTCGATACCCAGAGCATAATCTCCAAAGTCTCCTGCGAGGTGGCCACGAGTGTTGAAGAACATGTCAGTACCGTTCTCGTTCATGTCAACAACTGTGACTAACGACTTAAGATCGTTGTATGAAGCAGTCAGCAACTCTGTTGCATCTGCTGAGAAATATTTGTCGGCATCGTTGCCGCCAGAAGACTTGTCTTCAGCGTCGAGGAAGTCGCTGCAGCTTGACAGCGCCATTCCAACAGCCAAACATGCGGCGAACGACTTATAAATATATTTGTTCATTGTGTAATCCTTTTAGTAAATTAGAATTTAATGCTTGCACCAATCTGGTATGTGATAGTGCTAGGACCATCGTTCTTGTTTGCTGCACTTGCCCATTCAGGGTCGAAGCCCTTGTATTTCGTGAATACAAACGGGTTGGTAACTGTTGCGTAGAGACGCAAGAACTTGCAACCGAACTTGTTGATCCATTTCTGTGGGAATGTATAACCGAGAGTGATGTTCTTAACCTTTACGAAAGAACCGTCAACAACTTTCTTTGCAGAGTTGAAATACTGCTCTGTGTCAGAGAAACCGTTTGAAACGGCAGCCATAGGCCAAGCACCGTAGTGTGTTTCTTCCTGATAGACAGGATTAACGTAAGTACCGTCATCGTTTATACCGTCGCACATGATAAGTGTTCCAGCAGGTATGTAGTAGTCAACGTTCAACATCTGCTTTGCGCGGCTATAGCCAACGTTTTCGCTCATGAAGGCAGAAGAAACCTTGAAGTTCTGCTTTGTATAGATGGAGAATGAGAAATCCCAGTTCTTGTAAGAGAGGTTGGAAGTCAAACTACCTGTCCAAACAGGCTCGGCACTCCATATTCTCTTGTCTTCATCAGGTGTGATAGAACCGTCACCGTTAACGTCTTCGATGATAGGTTCACCTTCTGTCCAACCATAGCACTTGTAATAATAGTCATATTCCTTGACTTTCTCGCCAGGAGTGAAGCCCTTTGCCTTTGCAATGTCTGTGTTTGGAACTGTCATATCCTTGTCGGAAACGATGCCTGTCCAGTTGTAATCATAAACATTGTTGAAGGGTTTGCCTACGAACAACTGAGATGCAGGAAGGTCTTCGCCTGTACCGTTGATTTCGAGCACCTTGTTCTTGTTGTGTGCAAATGTAAATGAAGTTGTCCAGTTCCAATCCTTGTTCACGATATTGATGGTCTGCAATGAGATTTCGATACCGCTGTTCCTAACGCTACCGATGTTTGTTCTCATCTTACCGCCACCAGATACCAAAGGAAGGTCTACATTATAGAGAAGGTCGGTAGACTTTTTGCTATAGATATCGATAGCACCGTTGATTCTGTTGTTAAGGAATCCGAAGTCAATACCGAAGTTAATTTCCTTGGATGTTTCCCATGTTATCTTCTTGTCAACGATTGATCCGGGAGTAAAGCCTGTGTAATAAGTGCTGCCGAACGGATAGTAAACACCGCTTGTTGATACAGACTGAATAGTCTGGTAGTTGCCTACACCCTGGTTGTTACCGGTTACACCATAGCTGAGACGGAATTTCAAGTTGCTTATCCAGTCGAGTTTCTTGATGAACTCTTCTTCAGATGCACGCCATGCCAAAGCTACTGAAGGGAAGCATCCCCATCTGTAGTCAGGATCGAATTTTGAACAACCGTCCCAACGGGCAGTAGCGGTGAGGAGGTATTTGTCTTTGTAGCCGTAGTTCACGCGGAGAGCGTATGACAACATGCTGTTTTCACCGTATGAAGAACTTGTTCCGTTAGCGTCAAGCGTACCTGTACCAAGTGCATACCAGTCGGTCTTTGCTCTTACGCCGTTGGCCGTCATTGCGTATGACTCGGAATTGCCGTACATCGCGGAGATAAGTCCCATTACACCAATGCTGTGGTCCTTTGCAATGCGAGTGTTGTAGTTGATGATATTGTCCCAAGTCCACTGCAAGGAACGGTAGTTGTTTACTGTCGTTGCAGATGTGCTAATGTCCTCGCTGGCGTAAGTCTTGCCCGGGTCGTTAGGATTCTCGTAGCCTTCAACATAACCTTGGCGGTAAGAAGTATAAGACGGAGAGAAGGTTGTCTTGAAGTTAAGTCCTTTCAGAATGTCCAACTGCAAGTAGATATTGCCGAGCAAACGCCATGTCTCGCGCTGCTTGTATGTGTTCTTCATCAAGTCAAGTGGGTTGACGTTGTCGGAGAACTGCATTTGGTCGGTTCCTATAGCTTGGTAGTTACCGGGACGGTGGTTCACTTTTCCTGTGGCATCGTAAGGAACAGAGAAAGGGGTCATTCGGAATGCATACTTGATAGCGTCGTCGTTGGCATATTCATTGTCGATGTAAGCCATGTTCATGCTGAATCCTGCGCTTATCACCTTGCTAATGCGGGCGTCAACAGAACCCTTGAAGTTAAGCTTGTCCTGATTATCGCCTTTATAGATACCCTTATTGCCATCATAACCAACGCCGAAATGGTAGTTGATCTTGTCTCCTGCACCTGCAACTGCTACATAGTGGTTTTGACTGTGACCTGTTTGTGTTACAAGATCAGGCCAATCGTAAGACTGGCCGTTGGCAACCATTTCCTTAAGGGCGAAGGTTGTGTTGGGATTGTTGGCTTCCCTTGCCAAGAGAGCCTGTCCAATACCGCCGGAAGCAGCGTTTGACATGTAGAAATTGTTGGTTGCTCCCTTCGTTCCTGCATAGCCCAAGAACTTCGCAAAGCGGAAGTTCATGAATTCTGTGGCGTCCATGAAATCCGGCATGCGCGCTACTTTTGTAACGCCATAGTATCCGTCGTAGCTGATTGTCGGCTTTGAAAGCTTTGTCTTGTTTACGTTAGCTCCACTCTTTGTAGTTACCATGATAACACCTGCCGTGGCGCGTGAACCGTAGATTGCAGTAGAAGAAGCATCTTTCAAAACGTCGATACGCTCGATGTCCTGCGGGTTAAGGAACTGTATGTCTGAGCAGATTACACCGTCGACAACGTACATAGGTTTCGTGTCAGATTCAATTGAAGACTTACCACGGATTTCGATGTTGAAGTCACCGTTTGTACGTGCAGTAGATTGAGTGATGCTTACACCCGGAGTAGAGCCCTGCAGGTTGGCAAGGAGCGATGGAGCACCTTTTGCGTTGAGGGCTTCTGTACCTACTGAAGATACGGAGCCGGTGAGGTCGCTCTTCTTCATAGTACCATAGCCGACAACAACTACTTCGTCAAGCTGTGCGTTGTCTTCCTGAAGAGTAATGTTTAGAGTTGATGAATTTCCCAATGTTACAGTTTGATCCTTATAACCGATGTAGGAAACCTTTACCTTTGTTGAAGGGGAAGCGTTCGGAATGGAGAAATTACCGTCGATGTCGGTGATGGAACCCGGTTTGCCGTCAACAAACACAGTCACACCAATCAGCGGTTCTCCCTTTGCATCCTTCACTGTACCCGTGACAGTCTTCTGCGCAAAGGCTGTAAGACAAATCATAGGCAATACGGAAGCCGTCAAGGCTCTTCTGATTTGTAAATGCATAAATGTTTTGTTTTGATTATTAGTTAGTAGCTCAATTGTCAAATAGAGTGCCTTTTCTGTGCTTGTGTTTGCACGTTTTCGCTTTGTTTACATACACTCTTGGCACCCCTGTGCCGTGTCCTTATCTGGACCGGTTAGTATTGATATCTGTTTGCAAATGTAAATAGAATTATTTAATGTGCAAAACAATATTTAAAGTTTTTTATTTTGTTGACGGCATCCATCCGTCATTTTGTTTGAAAACGTTTTCCATGGTTATTTGCGAGGCTTCCTTCTTCGTAAGTTGGCGGCTCCATGCCACGCGTTTGCCTTTAGCCGAACCCTCACCCTTGTTGTTGTATTCCAGATAGCGGGCTGTTTTTTCGTTGGCTTCATTTCCCCAGTTGTACCAACCTTCCGGACGTATGTGCTTGCCAAGTTCACAGTTCATGAAAAGCGTGTATGCATACGGACGCCACGGCCTGCCAAGGTAAACCTTGTCAACTCCGTCAGCGGCAATAATGCGGCAGTTGTTGAACACGTAGCCGTATTTCACGTCGTTGGGCGTTGAAGCTGCTGTGATGTATGAGTTTATGCGGCTTAAGATGGTACAGTTTTCGAACCATGCAGTAGAAGGTCCGAAGATAAAGTCTGTTGTTCCTTCAATGTGGCAGTCTTTGAAAAACAAGCGTGTGTTAACGCCTCCGGTATAGATTGTGTCCTGGTTTCCAAGAATGTTGCAGTTGATGAATACAAGACGGTCGCCTTGCGTGTGGAGAGCTACTGCTTGTCCGAGACGCGCAGCACTGTTCTCTATCGTTATGTTCTTGAATGTTATGCCGTTGCCGTTTACCTGAACCGTGTAGCTTCTGAATGTTCCCATCTTGCGGTCGGTGCCTTTCATGTAGATATTGGCATGATCGTCGTAGGTTATGATTGTGTTGTCGCGGTCTTCACCGCATATTTCGACATTTGTTAGCCATGAAGGGACTATGAGTTTTTCCTTGTATGTGCCTTTTTTGACGTAGATTACTTTGTGATATTCCATGAATGCGCGGCAAACTTCAAGTGCATCGTCAATGTTTCGGAATTCAGCCGTTCCGTCTCGCGCTACGAAAATTGTGTCAGGATTGTCATACTTGTTGGCTGCTTGTGCCGAGATAATGCTTGCGAAGGCAAGCATTATTAGAGTGAATAGGTTTTTCATACTGTTTGATTTACTTCTTGTATACCTTTAATTGTTTTTAGTCCCTTCATGATGGTCTCAACGTCGCTTCGGTCGTAGATGGTTAGTTCGAATACGCCGTCGAAGATACCTTGGTCGCAGATGATTGTAACCTTGTGTATGTTTACGTCGAACTGGTTAGATATTACTTTTGTAACTTCGTTAAGAAGTCCGATGCGGTCAATGCCCTTTATTGCAATTGTTGCGTCGAAGAGAACATGCCTGTGCATGTCCCATTTTGCGTCCAAAATGCGGTTGCCGTAACTTGATTTAAGCTTTGAAGCAACTTTGCATGAGCGCTTGTGAATCTCTATGCGGTTTTTGCCGTCGATGAAACCAAGGGCATCGTCTCCGGGAATAGGGTGGCAGCAAGGCTTGAATATATACTGATGGATGTTGTCGTCGGTGATATATATAGGCTTCTTGCGGTTGAAGTCGTTTCCCACTACGATATATTCCGGTGCTTGCTCCTTCTTGTTGTCTTCCTTTTTCTGCTTTCCGAGGAATGGAACAAGGCGACGCCAGCCTTTTGACGTTTCTTCTTTCTTCTTCTTCTTCCCCCTAAGTTCGTCTATGTCTTGGTCGCCAAGCACGATGCTCTTCTCGCCGATCGCCTGCAAAAGCTTTTCGTGCTTGTCTATGTCGTGCAGAGCACACAACTTATCTTGGGCGGAATAGGTAAGCTCCAGCTGGTGGCGGTTAAGGAACTCTTGAAGAATCTCTTCTCCTTTCTTCTGTTGCTCTCTGCCTTCTCTGCGCAGAATGGCTTGAATCTTCGTCTTTGCCTTTGCCGTTGACACGAAGTTTATCCACGACGGCTGCACATGCTGTGCGTTTGACGTAAGTATTTCCACCTGGTCGCCGCTGCTTAGTTTATGGCTCAGCGGCACAAGTTTGTGGTTAACCTTTGCTCCGATGCAGTGGCTTCCCAGGAACGTGTGTATCTGAAAGGCGAAATCCAGAGCCGTGCAGCCCGAAGGCATTGTCTTTATCTCGCCTTTTGGAGTGAAGACGAATATTTCTGAAGCGAAGAGGTTCAGCTTTATCGTGTCGAGAAAGTCCATCGCGTCCGGTTGCGGGTCGTCAAGTATTTCCTTTATAGTCCTTAGCCAGTTGTTCAGCTCTCCTTCATCTTCGGTGATTTCCGCTTTTCCGTTGCCGTCAACGCCGTCTTTGTATTTCCAGTGTGCGGCGAACCCCTGTTCTGCCATCTCGTCCATACGCTCCGAGCGTATCTGCACCTCAATCCAGCGCCCTTTGTTGCTCATCAGTGTTACGTGGATTGCCTGGTAGCCGTTGGCTTTAGGATGACTGACCCAGTCGCGCAAACGGTCGGGGTGCGATTTGTATATCTTGTTGAGTGCAACGTATATCTTGAAACAGTCGTCAACTTCCTCGTCCTTTTCCTTTGGCTTGAAGATTATGCGTACAGCAAGAATGTCGTAAATCTGGTCGAATGAGACGTGCTTCTGCTGCATCTTGTTCCAAATGGAGTAGGGGCTTTTCACGCGGGCTTTAATCTTGTATTCAAGTCCCATCTTGTCGAGGGTCTCCCTTATTGGCTCCGTGAAATTGTCAAACAACATGTCTCTTGAAGCCTGCGTGTTGGCGAGCTTCTCTTCAATTTGGGCATATTGTTCGGGGTGTTCGAACTTGAAACTCAGGTTTTCAAGTTCTGTCTTTATGTTGTTCAGTCCGAGTCTGTTGGCAAGCGGAGCGTAAATGTAGAGCGTTTCGCCGGCAATCTTGTATCTTTTGTTTGGCGGTTGCCCGTCGAGTGTGCGCATGTTGTGCAGACGGTCGCATATCTTTATAAGGATAACGCGTATGTCGTCGCTCATCATAAGCAGCAACTTCTTGAAGTTTTCTGCTTGCGCCGAAGCCTGTTCGCCAAATATCCCGCCAGATATTTTCGTCAGTCCGTCGACAATCTGTGCTATCTTTGCGCCGAACATGTTGGAAATATCTTCCACAGTGTAGTCGGTGTCTTCTACCACGTCATGCAGTAGCGCTGCACTGATACTCGTTGAGCCCAGTCCCATTTCCGAGCACGCTATCTGTGCCACGGCAATAGGGTGCATTATATATGGCTCGCCGGAGAGGCGGCGCACACCTTTGTGGGCTTGTCTGGCAAAGTTGAAAGCTTTCGTTATGATGTCCACTTTCTTCCTGTGTCGTGAAGCCAGATATGAATCCAACAGATGCTGGAACGCGTCGTCAACCATCTTGGCATCGGCAGCTTCCCGCTCTTTGTCTGAAAGTTTTTGCTCACCCATAGTCTTGCGTTTATTTGATGTTCTGCATGTTTCTTGTCGACTCATGCCTATAACACGGTTTCCTTATATGTTCTGCCCAGTAAAATGGCGCAGTTAAAATAGCGTCACTTTACCTTGATCTTCTTTCCTGCGCGTATGTTGTTGCCTTTAATGCCGTTAAGCTTGCGCAGTTTGCTGACCGTTGTATGGTTCCTTTCGGCAATTTCCGACAGAGTGTCACCGCTCTTTATCGTAACATTTTTGCCACGGCCTTTTCTCTTGTTCCTTTCTTTCCTTGATCTTTTCGAAGAAGAACTTTTCTTGTGATAGCTGCGCTTTGAACTGCTGTAGGAAGACTGCTCCTGTTCGTCAACGGCAACTAGCGAGCGTCTTGTAAACAACTGGTCTGCCTGGTAATTGTATATTGAGTCCTCGTTGCTTATGAACGAGTTTACAACAGACTGTGGAAGCCTTATAGACGATGGCTTGGAGTTTCCGTTCACTATATCGCGGCGATACTGCGGGTTCAAGGCGCGAAGTTCTTCAATGTTCACACCGCAAACGTCAGCGATCTGCTTTAAGTGAACGTCTCTCGTGACGTTTACTGTATCAGTCTTTGCGGGCAATGTAGTGCGCATCGGACATATGTTGTGTTCGCAGTAGTAGTTCATTACATAGTTTGCTGCGATGAAAGCCGGCACGTAGCCCTTTGTCTCTCTTGGCAGATACGGGTAGATTGCCCAATAGTCGGTGGAGCCGTTTGCTCGCTGTATTGCCTTTCTCACGTTTTCCGGCCCGCAGTTGTATGAAGCGATAACCAGACTCCAGTCACCGTAAATTCTGTAAAGATCACGAAGATAGCGTGCTGCTGCATACGAAGCCTTGATAGGGTCGCGGCGTTCGTCAACGAGCGAGTTTATTTCAAGCCCGTATTGTTTTCCTGTCGACGGCATGAATTGCCAAAGTCCGGCTGCTCCCACTCGTGATGTAGCCTTAGGGTTCAGCGCCGACTCTATGATAGGAAGGTATTTCAGTTCTAGCGGAACATCGTATGCAGCCAGTGCGTCCTCAAATATAGGCATATAGAAATTGGCAGCCCCAAGCATGTAGCTAACCGAACGGCGCAGGCGTCCTGTGTACCTGTCGATGAACTTGCGCACAATCTCGTTGTATGGCATTTCCATAATGTTCGGCAACCGTTTCAGACGGTCTATATATACTTCCGCATCGTATGTTCTGTTTTCGTCGCGGTAGTTGCAGTCGGCATCGGGCTTGAGATACTGTTTTGAGTAGTATTCTTCAAGCATGTTGTCGAATTCCGTATCCATTGATTCTGGCAGGTCTATTACTTCCTTGTGCCCGTCTTTGTCGGTTACAGTTATCTCTTTGTCGTCATCGGTCTGTGCCGCAGAGTAGACAGAGCCTCCCATGAGGAATATCGCCGCCAGTGCCGTTGCCTTTATGTTCAAGTTCAAATTCATTTTGATGTTATATGTCTTTTTTTTTCGATTCGTTTCAATCTGCAAGTCTTTCTCTTCCTCTTTTTTTTGTTTCGCCACGCCAACCGTGTGCAGCTTTCTTAGAAATTTAGTGAACACTGAAGGCCAAGAGCCGACGACTTCAGTGGGTTGCTGCTGCTTTTGCTGTTGATCACTGACGGTTCGATTTTCAAACTTAGGTCCTTCGATATGTCAAATTGCGATAGCGAAGCATCCACATACGCGTCGATGATGGACAGTGCGTAAACACCGATAAGGCAGAAAATGCTCAAGTCGCGGTATTTGCGGTAATAGTCTTTCCTTCGTTTGAAAAGGTTCTGGTATCGTGTCTTGTTCGCGTCCGTTATTTCAGCTCCCAAATGCAGAAACTGATTATAGCTCTGCGTGGTTGGATCGTCGTCCATGATATCCATATACGCTTGCGAATAGTCGCTGTACATTTGGTTGTTCCACCGCCATGCGTATATACATCCCATGAATCCTCCGTAAACGATAGGCAGCTTCCAGTATTTTCTGTTGTATATCTGTCCTGCTCCTGGCAATACAACGGCTAGCCACATAGCCCTTTTCGGGTTAGGCGCCCATGTGGCCCAATCGCGTTTGGCGCGTTTCTTGGTTGCAACAGTGTCCACCTTATTATATATATATAAGGAAGAATCCGCAGCCGCAAGGCTTTCCACGTTGATGTGGCTTTCCTCGGCTTCGGCATCAAGCGTTAAGACGGAGTCTGTTTTTTCCGTTGTCACTGCTTGGGCGAAAGATGCGGCAGAAGAAAGCAGCCACATTGCGGTACTGATTACAACAGTCTTGAGAATTTTGCTGTGCACGCTTGTTTACGTTTAATCGTTCTTGCGGTCAAGAACCTCCATTATGTGTTCCAGTTCCTCTGCGTTTTCAAATGGGATGCTTATCTTTCCTTTGCCTTTGGGGGAGCAGGTCATCTGCACCTTTGTGGAGAAGAATGAAGACAAGCGGTCTTTCAGTGCGTTGAACTCTTCGGGTAACTGGTTCTTTGCCGCTATTGCCTTTTTGCCGATTACCACGTCCTGTCCGTTGTTCAGTTGTTTGGCTATTTCTTCAACCTTGCGCACGGAGTATCCGTTCTTCTGTATTTCCTTGAACACCTTTATCTGTAGCGACGGAGAGTCTATGGAGAGCAGTGCGCGTGCATGCCCCATGTCTATCTCTTTTCTTTGCAGTGCCATTTGCACTTGTGCCGGCAGTTTAAGAAGGCGGAGATAGTTGGTTATTGCGGTGCGGCTTTTGCCGACGCGTTCAGACACTTTCTCCTGTGTCATTCCCGTGTTGGAAAGCAAGTGTTCATAGGCGAGCGCTATCTCTATGGCGTTCAGGTCTTCGCGCTGGATGTTCTCCACGAGCGCCATCTCCATTACGTTTTCGTCCTTTATCGTGCGTATATAAGCGGGGATGGCTGTCAGTCCGGCAAGCTGCGAAGCTCTCCATCGGCGTTCGCCTGCGATTATCTGATATTTGTCTTCGTCAACCTGACGCAGTGTTATCGGTTGGATAATGCCGATTTCGCGTATGCTGTTGGCTAGTTCCTGCAAGGCTTCTTCATCGAACTCCCGGCGTGGCTGGTTGGGGTTTGCTTCAATCTTGTTTATTTCGATTTCGTTTATCGTTGAGCTGCCCTGCGTCTTTACGTCGTCGGTGGATATTAGTGCGTCAAGTCCGCGTCCCAGTGCGCTGTATCTTTTGTGTACTCCCATTGTCGCTTTGCTTCTTTCTTTTTTTACTTTTCGTTCTTGTTGATGATTTCTTTTGCCAGGGCAAGGTGGTTCTTGCTTCCCGTAGAGTCGGCGTCATAAAGAATCACGGGAAGTCCGTGACTTGGCGATTCGCTTAGCTTCACGTTGCGCTGTATAACGGTTTTGAATACGAGCTCCTGGAAATGACGCTTCACTTCGTAATAAATCTGGTTGGCTAGACGCAGACGGCTGTCGTACATCGTTAGCAGAAAACCTTCTATCTCAAGATGTGTGTTCAGCTTGCTCTTTATGATTTTTATCGTGTTGAGCAGTTTGCTGATACCTTCAAGTGCAAAATATTCGCACTGCACAGGTATTATTACAGAGTCTGCTGCCGTCAGAGCGTTCACTGTTATCAGTCCGAGCGAAGGCGAACAGTCGATAAGGATATAGTCGTAGTCGTTGCGTATCGGTTCAAGCAGCCGTTTGATGACCTGTTCTCTGTGGTCAAGATTAAGCATTTCAATTTCAGCTCCCACAAGATCGATGTGGCTAGGTATTATGTCCAGACCTTCGATGTCTGTGGTGTAGACGGCATCCCTCACGTCAACGTTGTCGATGATGCATTCATAGAGCGTGCTGTCCACGTCTTTCGAGTTGACTCCAAGGCCGCTTGACGCGTTTGCCTGTGGGTCGGCGTCGATAACAAGAACCTTCTTCTCGAGCGTAGCCAATGAAGCGGCAAGGTTTATTGTCGTGGTTGTTTTGCCCACGCCGCCTTTTTGGTTAGCCAGTGCTACAATCTTTCCCATTTTTTGTTTGCTTGTTTTTTGTTAATGTGTCCTTCCGGCGACATTCACAAAGCCGGACAAGAGGACAGATTATTTCTGCAAAGATACAACAATTAGGTTGGAGAATGAAACAAAACATTTGTTTTTTTCCCCGTTTGTGGTGTTTCCACCCTTAATTTACACATTGTTAAAAGAGTGGCAGAGCGTTTTAAACCTTTTTTCGTACATTTGCACTTGTTCGGCTTTTGAGTATCACGACTGTGTGTAAGCCAAGCCGTCACTTTCCGCATAAAAGAAAAAATGAACAAAGAAAGACCACTCATTCTCATCTCCAACGACGACGGTTATGCTGCCAAGGGGATAAACAGTCTTATAGAATACGTCAGTCCTTTAGGCGACATTGTAGTGTGTGCCCCCGAGTCTGCACGTTCCGGCTATTCATGCGCCTTTTCGTCTGAACTTCCTTTACGTCTGAATATGGTAAGGCGCGCACCCGGCATAGAGGTGTGGGCATGCAACGGAACGCCAGTTGACTGCGTTAAGATAGCATTCGACCAACTGTGCAAACGTGTTCCCGACATCGTGCTGAGCGGTATCAACCATGGCGACAATGCGTCAGTGAACACGCACTATAGCGGAACGATGGGCGTCACGCGTGAGGGATGCATGAAGCATGTTTCGTCGGTTGCCTTCTCGCTTTGCAACTATTCTGCCGATGCCGACTTCACTCCAGCCGCCGATGCGGTTCGTTCGATAACAAGGAAGGTTCTGGAGGAAGGACTGCCCGACAACGTTTGCCTGAACGTTAACTTTCCCGCCGTCGACAGTTACCGCGGCATACGAGTGTGCCGGATGAACAACGGCCTGTGGGAGAATGAGCTCGTGAAGGAGCACCATCCGCGCGGTTACGACTATTACTGGATGGTGGGGCAGTTCCGCGACCCGGAACCGGAGGCCGAAGACACCGACGAGTGGGCACTGCGCAACGGATACGTTGCCGTTACGCCTACAACCGTCGACGTTACGGCTTATTCCTCGATGGAAAGGATAAGGAAAATGATTCTATAACAGCACATGTCATTAGTGTATGAAATATTATCTCATAGCCGGTGAGGCAAGTGGCGACCTGCATGCCTCAAGACTGATGAAAGCCTTGAATGAAAAAGACATGGCGGCGGATTTCCGTTTTTTCGGGGGAGATCTTATGTCTGCCGTAGGCGGAACGCGCGTGAAACATTACCGCGAGCTGGCCTATATGGGCTTCGTTCCTGTGCTTACGCATCTGCCAACCATTTTCCGCAATATGGCCCTTTGCAAGAAAGACATACTTGAATACGCTCCAGATGCAGTTATACTGGTTGACTATCCGGGCTTCAACCTGAACATAGCCAAGTTCGTTCACGCCAAGACATCGATTCCTGTTTACTATTATATCTCGCCCAAAATATGGGCATGGAAGGAATACCGGATAAAGAACATACGCCGCGATGTTGACGAGTTGTTCTCCATACTTCCTTTTGAAGTGGACTTCTACGAAAACAAACATCACTACCCGATACATTACGTGGGCAATCCCACTGCCGACGAGGTGGCTGAGTTCAAACGCCAGTATGCCGAAACAGAAACGGAGTTCAAGCGCGCCAACAACCTTTCGCTGAAACCCATTATTGCACTTCTTGCCGGCAGTAGGCGCCAGGAGATAAAAGACAACTTGCCCTTTATGGTGAGGGCAGCGAAGAAGGTGGCAGGGACTAAGTTCCAGATTGTCGTGGCCGGAGCACCCGGCATTGAACCTGAGTACTATTCCCGCTTTCTTAAGGGCACAGGCGTGAAAATAGTCTACGGAAAGACATACCCTCTGCTTAGCCACTCGCGGGCAGCAGCAGTGACGAGCGGTACGGCGACACTTGAAACGGCGCTTTTCAAAATCCCTCAGGTGGTATGCTACAAAACACCGTTGCCAAAGTTCATAGGCTTCCTGCGGCGTCATCTGCTGAAGGTGAAATACATCTCGCTCGTAAACCTTATTGCAGGTCATGAAGTGGTGAAGGAACTCGTGGCCGATACGTTCGGCGAGGAGAACATAGCCGAGGAACTTGCATTGCTGGCGGGAGACACTCCAACACGCGCTGCCATGATGCGCCATTACGGTGAGCTCAAGACGGCATTGGGCGAGAAGAATGCTGCCGACAATGCGGCAAAGATAATGACTGAACTTATCGGCGACTGACGTCGTGCGCCCGTTGCATGGCGAAAAGCCTCGTCCGGACACATTTTGAACACAGAAAGAAAACAGATAAAACGACAATAAAACAAAACAATGGCTCGAGTAAGAATAAAAACCACCGAAGGCGACATCCTCGTAAGGCTATATGACGAAACGCCGCAACACCGCGACAACTTTTTGAAGCTGGCGCAAGAGGGATATTTCAACGGAACACTGTTCCATCGCGTGATAAAAGATTTCATGATTCAGGGTGGCGACCCCGAAAGCAAGGGCGCACCTGCCGGAAAACAACTGGGAACGGGCGGACCGGGATACACTGTTCCGGCAGAGTTCGTTTATCCAAAGTATTTCCACAAGCGCGGGGCATTGAGCGCTGCGCGCATGAGCGACGAGATTAACCCGCAGAGGCAGAGCAGCGGAAGCCAGTTTTACATCGTGTGGGGCAAGACCTATAAGGAGTCGGAACTGCGACAGATGGAAAAACAACTCAATGTGCAGCAGGAACAGGCTATATTCAACCGCCTGGCAAGCGAGAACCGCGACCGCATTATGCGCTTGCGCCGCAGCCGCGACCATGAGGGAATACTGAAATTGCAGGACGAGCTGCTGGCAAAGACGAAAGCTCTGAGCAAGGAACAAGGCAAACCGGCATTTACCGCAGAGCAGAAACAGACATACACAACCGTGGGTGGCACGCCATTCCTCGATAATCAGTATACCGTGTTCGGTGAAGTGGAGGAGGGGCTTGACGTCGTTGAGCGCATACAGAACGCCGAGACTAACCGAAGTGACCGTCCGCTTGCCGACATCAGCATAACGGTGGAAGTGGTTGAATGAATCTTTCATGTGCAATGAACAACGAAGAAATCGTTTCGCGCCTTGAAGCTAAGGGCATAAAACCCACAGCCAACCGCATCATCGTATACAAACTGTTGGCTTCTGCAGGCCATCCGCTTTCTCTCGCCGATATGGAACGCATGGATCTGACGCTCGACAAATCGAGTATCTTCCGTGTTCTAACGCTGTTTTTGGAGCATGATGCCGTCCATTCGTTTGAAGACGGGCGTGGCGTGCTTAATTATGAGCTGTGTCTAAGCCCCGGGGCATGCAATATGAAGGACAGTCATGTGCATTTCTACTGCGAGTCGTGCCGGCAGTCGTTCTGTCTGGACAACATTCACATTCATGACATTCATTTGCCCGATGGCTTCTCGGCACATTCCTTCTCGTTTGTGGTAAAGGGCGAGTGTCCTGACTGCAGAAAGAGAAACGGTCATGTGTGAACGTTGACGCTGTAAGAAAACTGAAAATGAATTGCAAAAGGTCTTTGAACTTGATGATTGTGAAGTTCAAAGACCTTTCGTCTTGTATGGCATCAGCTTTCTTTTTTATTGTTATAGCCGCCATTCGAGATGTGAGGACAACTGTGAAAAAGTTGTTAGGCAGGGCGGGAATGGAATAGATACGGTCCAGACACGAATAAGCAAGCGCCCTTTTGATAACATTCAAACGGTGTTAAGAATAAAAGGAACGTGCTTTCCGGCACGATACAAACGTCCTTCACCAAATGACCGGTTTCCAATGTTAAGCAGCCTGCGTTTTTTAACTTTTCAACTGTTAACACTCTCTGTCGTCCCCTGCCCGTCTTTTGCTGAACGGTGCAGGAAAATGTTGGCAAGAATCGCCCCTGAAACGTTGTGCCATACGCTGAACACGGCGCCTGGGATAGTGGCCAGTGGATACTGTGCAAAGTGCACCGTGGCAAGCGACGTGGCTAGTCCGGAATTCTGCATGCCTACTTCTATCGAAACGGCACGGCATTTTGTTGGCGACATCCTTAGCATGCGTGCTGCGCCATAGCCCAAGGCGTAGCCCAAGACGTTGTGGAGCACGACAACGCAAAGCACAAGCATTCCGCAGCCCAGCAGTTTTGCTGCATTGGCACTAACCACAGCACCGACAATGGCTACGATGGCAAGCGTGGAAACAAGCGGCAGAAAATCAACGGCGCGTTCAGCAAAGCGCGAGAAAAAGTGGTTTATAACGAAACCGAGCACTATGGGGACAATTACAACTTGGATAATGGAAAGGAACATCGACAACATGTTCACGTCTACCGTCTTTCCGGCGTAGAGATAAGTGAGCAGTGGTGTCATGAAAGGGGCAAGCACGGTGGAAACCGCAGTCATGCCGACAGACAACGGCACGTCTCCCTTTGAAAGATAGGTCATCACGTTGGAAGAAGTGCCGCCGGGACAAGTGCCCACAAGTATGACGCCCACTGTCAACTCGGGCGACAGGCCGAAACCGCGGGCCAGAACGAAAGCCAGCAGCGGCATGATGGTGAACTGTGCCACTGTACCTATGACAACGTCTTTGGGACGGCTGAATACAACGCGGAAGTCATTGGGTTTCAGTGTAAGTCCCATTCCGAACATAACTATGCCCAATAGTGTGTTTATGTAGCTCGTCTTCAGAAAACTCACGCTTGATGGGGCGAACAGGGCAAGCAGTGCCATGGCTATTACGATAATTGCCATGTATTTGCTGAAGGCTTTTGAAATTTTTCTCAGTAGATTCATTTTTCTCTTTTTTGTTGTGTTAACGGTGTTTTCCTATTTGATTTTTCATTGCCGTCTTGACGGTTGATTTCTGTTTGTTGTTGCTGCGCAAGAGAACATTGTGGCGAAGGAAGTCTTCGTAGAAGAATAGTTCTTGCAGGTGAAGGTTGCCAACTTTGAAAAAACTGTCGAGTGCCGACAGATGGTAGCGTTGTGCGTTTATACCGTTCACTATGAGCATGTGGTTCTGAGGGTCTACGCTCACCGTGACAGGTGTACTTGGATTGGCTGCGGCAACGGCAGTGGCGTATGGGAAGCGTGCATCGTCGGCTTTGCCCGTTTGTCCGGCTTCCAGCAGAGTGGCGGGAGTGGCGGATGTAGTCCACGAAACGGGGTTGATGCAGCCGATATTGTCGCGACACAAGAGGGAACTTATTGCATCGGTTGTTGTAACGCTGTTGAAGTTGACTGTAACTCCGCAAGAAGCAGAGTCCTTTGCCAGCACAATGTGCGAAGACTTGTGGCCTGGCTGCGTCATTGTGTCCGTGGGTGTTATTCCGTAGCCCACAACATAGGCGGCAATGAGACGGTGGTAAGCGTCGTCGTCCATGTGTTTCAGTACCTCCTTCACCATTTGCCCACCCTGGCTGTAACCGGCAAGGATGAACGGACGGCCGTTGTTGTAGTGTTTCAGATAATAGTCGAAAGATTCCGTGGCGTCGAGCGTTGCTGTCTGCCATGCTTCCGCTGCGTGCTCGCCTTCAAGACCCTCAAACACAGCCTGACGGTAGTATGGAAGAAAAAGATTGGCGCGTGTGGCGAAAATCGTGTCGGCAAGTTCTGCCGACAGTTTCCACGCTTCCAAATGGTCGGCACGCGTTGGATCGGCATTGTAGTGAATGGTGCCTGTTTCGTCTGTCCATGCCGTAAGACATGTGGGCAGGAAGTAGATAATGTCGGGTTGCGACGGATTGATGTTGTTCAGCCGGTTGTTGCCATCGTACCATAAGGTCTTGTCAGCCCAATTGAGCGTTGTCGTGCTTTTGTTTTCATCTTTGGCGCTGCTGCATGCCACGCAAACTTGCTGCATAATGAGCGTCAGTAGCAACGGAAGGAAAAAAGAATGCTTCATTTTGTGTGTTTTTTTGTACAACATGCAAAGTTAGCGTTTTTTTTCTTTACAGTAGTCTGTAACCGTCAGTGATTGCACGGCCGCATGATATTATGTGGATTTTCAATACAATGCATGCCATCTTTGCCAATTATTCAGCTTCAGAGGTAATAGGAGTCCAGTGTTTAGGAAGGTCATTGAGACATAAATCCCCAGTAATCATCATGCCCTATTATGAAAATACAAGGGAAGAGGAGATAATGGAGGAAATGCTTGAAGATTTCAACAAAGACTGCATAAAGAAAGTGCACACTCTCTCTGAGCTAGAAGCCTTCATAAACCAGCAGGACTGAAAAGCATGAAGATAACGCTTGTTATTTGATTTTTTATCCACTCAAGGACAATAAAACCAAATGACAGGCGTTATAGCATTGCATAGGGATTGGCAAAGTTTTTGCTAATACAATCTTAGCAACTTGCTAATCCCTGCTTGCATTAAGCCAGTTGTCTGTATCTTTGTCAAAAATCATTTGAAATGGGAAACAATGCATATACAAGAAGTTTTAGCTATGGCAGTCCTGTAGACTACCAAGGCAACCTTTATCCATCAACAATGATGGATATAGAGGATGACAAAGGCAATACTGCAAGCAGAAGAGTCTTTGCAGGTGCCAACGGACGGTATTATTCATTGAATGATGACGGCTATGCAGTGCCAGTAATACTGCAAAACAATCTTGATGAAGTGGTGGTAAAGCCCAACATGGAGAATCTTCTTACAAAGCAGTTCAATGACTATCTTACCCAGAGCAGCGACAATACACAAATGCTCAATGTTCCTCATAGAGATTACAATCCTCATTTAAGGTATGGAGCAATAAGAGGAGCAGAAAGTAATGCTTTATGGGAAAGGGAACATCCTAATGCAACAGCTTGGAGAAATGCCGCAGAACTTATTCCTTTTGCAGTAGCTTCTGCTCCTTTTACATTAGGTGTTGGTGATACTCTTGCTGCAACTTCAGCAGGAGAGGCAATAGGAAATGGCTTTGGATTAGTGGCTGATGCAGCAAGCAACAGTACATGGCTTCCTTGGGTAAATGCAGGACTGTCTTCAGTTTTTTCAGCAAATGGATTGCAGGATGTTCAGAATGGAAGGTTCACTCCTCAGACTGCAATGGACTTGATGCCTTTGGCTCAACTTGGCAAGCCTATGTATGAAGCAGGAGCACATCTTGCAAGAAATATAAATGACTATAATAATCTTAGAAATTTTATAGATAGATATGGTTACACAGAATATAAACCAAAGATAGGATTGATTTTTGATGATGCGAAATTAGATAAATTAACTAATCAACTTGTGAAGCAACATAATAGATTCACTAGAGGCATTTCTGTTGCTGAGGCAAGGAGATATTATGGTTTTCCTGAAGAATGGACAGATGAACAGGTTGCAGAATATTGTTTGACCCACCCTCATATTCCAAGAACACATAACGCAGGAGGAAATCCTGAACAAAATCCTGTGCTTTATACCTCCAATTCTCTTGATTTGTCAAGACAATATACAGATGAAGATGGTTATATAGGAATACTTCAAAGACCTATAACTTATGACTCTGATAGATCAAAAATGCTAAAAATGAATGACTTTCGTTTAAAAGCATTACCTGATGAACTCAATAATAACCTTAATCCATCAGTAACAACTGATGAACCATATATTTTTAATGGAAAAATCCCAAAAGGAGTTAGAGAGCGTAATAAGGTTAATGGAGGAATAGCATACAAAAGAAGAGGTAGGGTAATAAGAACTTATAGTCCTGTACCTCCAACTTTTTTGGATGCACAAGCAAATGCAGGGTCATATATGTTCCCTACTCAGCGACCCTATTCCCCCAACTTTAGACATTATTTATTCTATGGTGATCCTGATGAACAGATACTAAGATTGGAAAAGCTTATCAAATACACTAAACCTAAAGGTTCTCCCTCTGTAGACTATAAACCCTATTCCGTAGGATTCTCTAAGAAAAAAGCATTAGGAGGTATAATATGATTTGGAGATTATCAGATATAATTGAATGGTATCAAGAGAAAAAATGGGAAATATTATGTAATTGGGCTATAAGACATAAAGATGAACTGCCTATTGAACCCGCAGTAATCAATGCAGGGGAATGGGTAAAGATAGAAGAACATCCTATAGTCCAGAAAACAGGTACCTACCTTTTCCTTTGCAAAGGTGACAATCATTTGTTTTATGAGGTACATGAACTTGCAAGGGGTATGGATTTATTGTGGCATTTCCAAGGAGAAATGGCACATACAGACTGTTGGGCACTTGTCAAACCTATATACTACTATTATATTCCAAACACACATCTCTACCACCCCTACATAACCCAAACACCACAAATGACAACCTGACGATTCTCTTAGATTATCTAAATAATGTTGAAAGGAAAGTAGTATCTTTGCGGTAGACAGACAATACAACTAATATCAAGGCACAACTCTTCACAAGGGGTTGTGCTTTTTGCATTTATAAAGACAAACAACATGAAGATAACAATCAATACAGAGGTTCTCAAAAGAGAATACCTTACTATGGGAGAGTTCCTTGTGATGCTCATAGGCTACTATGATGTGAAATACAAGGATGTGCTTGACAAACTTGTGGAGAAAGGCATACTAAGCAAGAGTGTCTTTAGCAAGTATGACATGGTTCTCTCCAACAACACCAAGAACCTTGTGGCAAAGATACTCCTTGAGGGTGATGAAAAGGCAAACAGTCTAGGCATAGACAAACAAAGAACTTGAAACCCGTTCGCATTCGTGCTTTCCTACGGTTTCGTTATTTCTTGAAAAAGACGAAAATATAATTGGAAAGTCTCTGTTAATCAAAGATATTTTCTTGTGACCCCGGTGGGATTCAAACCCACGACCTTCAGAACCGGAATCTGACGCTCTATTCAGCTAAGCTACGGAGCCATATAAAAATTATTGCCGATTGAAATGGCAATAAATCTTTCGTTTTGTAAATGCAAAGGTAAGGCAAAAAAACGACAATGCGAAAATAATTGCAGATTATTTGTTTCTGTCCTCTCTCTTCTTTAGGGGCGGATGTTGTGTTTCGTTTGCTTGTGTCTTTTGCAAAGTAAGCGTGGCATTGGATTGTGATAGGGAATGGATGTTTAACCTTTTCTTGTCAGAATGTATTTAGGATAGGCGTTTTTGTGTTGTTGCATTGCATTGATAAATAAAAAACACTACTTTTGCATTAGAAAAACAATGGAACAGACAAACTTCTTTTAGAAGATAGTTTTATGTAACGAGAGTTAACTAACATGCCTGTTACGCTTTAAATCAGAGATGAAATGAAAAAGAAAATCCAATTCAGTCTCGTTTATAGAGACATGTGGCAATCTTCGGGTAAATTCCAACCTCGTAAGGACCAGCTTGAGCGCATAGCTCCGGTAATTATCGACATGGGATGTTTTTCCCGTGTGGAAACAAACGGTGGAGCATTCGAGCAAGTAAACTTGCTTGCGGGCGAGAACCCGAATGAGGCCGTGAGAGCTTTCTGCAAACCATTTAACGAAGCTGGCATCAAAACGCACATGCTGGACCGTGGCCTGAATGCTTTGCGCATGTATCCTGTGCCTGATGACGTGAGAGCTTTGCAGTATAAGGTGAAACATGCGCAGGGAGTAGACATAACACGTATATTCTGCGGCTTGAATGACGTGCGCAACATTATTCCCAGCATCAAATGGGCTCTTGAGGCAGGCATGACTCCGCAGGGAACGCTCTGTATAACAACTTCACCTGTGCATACAGTTGAATACTACAGCAACATAGCCGATCAGCTCATAGCGGCAGGTGCAACGGAAATCTGTCTGAAGGATATGGCTGGAATAGGCCAGCCTGCAATGTTGGGCAAGCTTACAAAGGCGATAAAGACGAAACATCCAGACATCATTATTCAATATCACGGACATTCCGGTCCTGGACTTTCAATGGCATCAATACTTGAAGTCTGCAATAACGGTTGTGATGTTATAGATACCGCCATTGAACCGTTGTCGTGGGGCAAAGTTCATCCTGACATTATATCTGTGCTCAGTATGTTAAAGAATGAAGGCTTCGAAGTACCGGAGATAAATATGGATGCCTACATGCAGGCACGTCACCTCACGCAGGAATTTATCGACGAATGGCTTGGATACTTCATCAATCCGGGAAACAAGATTATGAGTTCGCTGTTGCTGGGATGCGGTTTGCCTGGCGGAATGATGGGCAGTATGATGGCTGATTTGGCCGGTATCCACCGTTCTATAAACTCTATTCTGCGCTCAAAGGGCGAAAGGGAATATACTACGGACGAGCTGCTCGTTAAGTTGTTCGACGAAGTGGCTTACGTATGGCCGCGTGTGGGCTATCCTCCATTGGTAACGCCATTCTCACAGTATGTCAAGAACATATCGTTGCTCAATCTTCTTACTTTGGCTCAAGGCAAGGGACGCTTCGTTATGATGGACGACTCCATGTGGGGCATGATTCTTGGCAAGAGCGGTAAATTGCCAGGCAAGCTCGATGACGAAATTGTTGAACTGGCAAAAAAGCAGAAGCGGGAGTTTACGGATGCAGATCCTCACACTCTTATCCCGAATGCACTTGATTCTTTCCGTAAGGAAATGGACGACAATGGCTGGGACTACGGTCAGGACGATGAGGAACTGTTTGAATTGGCAATGCATCCAGAGCAATACCGCGACTACAAGAGTGGAATTGCCAAAAAACGATTCCTTGCCGACTTGCAGAAAGCAAAGGATGCAAAACTTGGTTCCTCTCTTACGCCAGAAGAACTGGCTGCATTCAAACACGCCAAAGCTGATGCTGTTGTGTCACCGGTAAAGGGACAGGTGTTCTTTGAGTTCGGTGGTGGCAGCGAGTGCGTTAAATGCATCGAACCGTTCATTGGCCAGCATTACAAAGAAGGCGAGACGTTCTGCTATGTGCAGGCTTCATGGGGGCAATTCGTACCGGTTCCAGCTGCGTTGGGCGGAAAATTGGTTGAAATAGCAGTTAAACAGGGCGGAAAGGTAAACCGTGGCGATGTCATTGGCTATCTTGAACGCGACCACGACTGAAAACAGTTGCAAAACAGTTATGCTTGACTGGAAAAAAATTATAGACAAATATTACGCAGGGAATGATGCATTGCGCAACATTCTCTGCGTTCATTCTCGCAGCGTTGCCGACAAAGCTCTTCTGATTGCGGCGCAACATCCCGAATTGGACGTTGACTTGCAATTTGTTGAAGAGGCCGCCATGCTGCATGACATTGGCATTGTAAAGACCGATGCCCCGGGAATAGAATGTTTTGGCTCTGAACCTTACATACGCCATGGCTTGTTGGGTGCGGAGATGCTTCGTATGGAAGGTCTTGAACGGCATGCACGTGTGTGCGAACGCCACACAGGTGCTGGATTGACTGAAAAGGACATCGTTTCGCAGAACCTTCCGTTGCCGCACCACGATTTTCTGCCCGAAACCATAGAGGAAAAGCTTATCTGTTATGCTGACAAGTTTTTCTCAAAGTCACATCTCGACATCGAGAAGCCTTTGGAAAAAGTTGAGAAGAGCATTGCAAAATTTGGTCCCGAAGGTCTCCTGCGTTTCAAGGCATGGAAAAAACTCTTCGCTTAAGGCAAGTCCCTTTCAAAAAGGTATTGTATCTTGCGCTTAAGCGAGAGAGTTCTTGTTGAAACAGTTTATGCTGAAACAGTTTTTTTTCTTCGTCAGAAATCTATACCTGCTGTTATTGCAAGATTGTGCACGAAAGAGTGCTTAAAGCCTGTGAACGGTTTGATTTCTTTCTTGTTGTCGTCATTGCATAAGTCATCATAACTGTATTTGTATCCCTGGGCGGTGTATCCCAAAGAAATGTAAAGTCCCAAATCATTGTGAATGCCGAACCTTACGCCTACTGACGGCGCAATATATACACCTTTGTCGTTTTCAACTGAATATCCTACTTTGGCGTCAACAAACGGACTGATTCTTTTTTTGTTCAGGTTGGCCCTGAAATTAACGAACACTGGCGTTGTCTTTATGTTATGCAGATTCTCCATAAAATGTATTTGCCATGCAAAACCTAAACCGACAAAGTAATTTGGAGTTATCTGATAACCGTGAGAGGTAGAAGCGGAAATTCCCAAAGCGTTGTTTCCGTCTTTGAAAATGCCGTCATTACCGTGAAAGAAATTTATTTCCGCCATTCCGTGATAACGGTTCCCTTCAAGTGTCTGCGAATTCGCCTGTATTATGCACAGAAACGAAATCAATGCTACAAAAAATCTTTTCATAATAGCTTTAGTGTTTAATTAGTAATTAATGTTTTTTTAGCTTTAGTGATAGTACTTTTTTTCTATCTTTCTGCTGCAAAAGTAGTGAAAAAGGATAATAAATCAATCATATTGAGTAAAATATTTCTTAAAAAATCAAAAAACGATGCGTCTTTTATTTTAGAGCGCGCTTGTTTACGTTAACATCAGCGTTTTTCTTTTGAGCTGTTGTCCTTGTTAATGAATTTTGTGTACTTTTGCTAACAATTATTATTCATAACATTATAAAATAAGATGTACAGGGAGATTGTTTCATCCGTTCTGATGACCCTTTCGGTAGCGGGCGGATTTGCGTAAACTGAAGCTATTGGCAATTCACTTTCCACTGCGTTACGCTCAAAGATGGGACTTTCACTCATTGACAAACTCAATGCTACAGGCATGGCAAAGGGGCGGAAAACCATTCCCGCTAAGGGCGAATCTGTTTCAGATTCACTAGTCGGCGTAATCGTAAGGATGCATCCTGGTGAAGATGCAAGCGTTTTAACACAATATGGATTGAAGATAAAAAGCAGTGCTATGGGCTTTGCTTCCGTTGGGACAACAGTGGACCAATTGCTGAAGGCTGCGGCCGATCCGCGTGTGAAGCATATGTCGTTGCCCCGCTATGGAAGGCTGTTTCTCGACAAAGCTCACCCCCGAACCGGCGTAGACAGAATATCAATAGAAACGGTAAAGACAAAAGTGGTGCCCTCTCGTTTCTGAAGGGCATTACTTTAACTGTTCAATGATGAAATTCCAGTCTTCTTCCAACACAGCGTGCGGGCCTTTGCGCAACCTGTATGTCAGATTTTCTTCCATGCCGTAAAGTCCGTATACGGGGCGTGCCATCAGGCATCCAAGTTCTTCGCCTTTAGGGTCGGCCCAAAGGTCTTCCGTTCCGCTTATGGCTATGATCTTGCGCGGTGCAATCAAGGCAACAAGTTCATGTTGGTCGAAAGGCAGATAATTCTCCCTGTGACTGAATTGCCTGAAGTTTCCGCAGAACCAGTGGTAAGAAAATTCGTTCACGCATTCCAGTGTCTCTCCGAAACAACGCCGTGACAATGCCGCACCGCAACACCCTGAATTCACTGCCACGACGGCACAGAAGCGTTTGTCTGTAGCTCCTGCCCACAATGCAGTCTTGCCCAGACGCGAATGTCCCATAACTGAAACTTCGTCAGATTTAACCACATCGGCAGCCAATTCCTCCATTGCGTCAAGAGCTCTGCTGGCTGTCCATGCCCAGCATGCCACTGCGCCCCATTCGTTTGGCAAGGGATAATCCTGTCCTTTTCTGTAGAAATGGCGGTGCAACATGCTGGACTTGAAATTGTCTTTCGCCTTGTCGCCCTCGGCATCGGTGTAGTGGAACAGTGCCACGGCAAAGTCGTTGTCAAGCAGAGTGCCGATTTGCCAAGCCTCTGCGCCCTTGCATGGCGTTCCATCGAAACGTACATTCAAAATAGAGTCAGTTGAAACAAAAGAAAGACCAAGCATCGTTTTTCTCGGTTTGAAGTGTCCTTTGTCTTTCCTCCACACTAAAGTGAGAATGACGTCAGGTCCGTCGTCTGTCAGATGCAGCCGTATGTCGCGCCGCATGGCTCTTAGTCTTTTCAGCGGCTTGTCTGTGCCGGTTGTTTCTGCGTGGAACGTCTTGTCGGGCAGAGGCTGCCTTCCGTACATGAATTCAGTGAAAAGCTGCATCAGTTCAGGTCTTCTAGTCTTTTCCCATTGCTCGGTTGTAGTTATGTGCATGCCGTCTAAACTTGTCAACGCATCGGGCAATGAATATTCCGGAACTTTTGCCTCGTCATAGTTGGCGTTGTTGTAGTAGTCCATGAAATCTCGTTTCACGCAAGTTCGCTCATATTGGGCATGGCACGATGCTGAAAACGCGAGTGCAGCAATGGCGGTGCAAAAACCGCACCGTTTTATTTTTCCAAAATCCATACGCAAGAATCTTTTGTTTCATTGTTCTTCGTCTTTCCAACAACTGATATCACGTTGCGTCCGCTTTTCAGCTTGATTCCTTCGAACACGCACCGTTTCAATTTGTCCGGCTGCATTGTCGACAGTCTTTTTCCGTTTACGTATAATGTAACGCTGTTGCAGTTGGAATATACTTTCACTTTCTGCACTTCGCCGTGCCTTTTGTCCATGCGGCGCGAGGATATATACGCCATAGGCTCGTCGTTCCAGTTTGCTTTATAGAAGAAATACGAATCTTTCAGTGTCTTCCTGTCGTGAGAAACCAGTCCTTTGGTGTTAAGGTTGTGCATTCCGCCTTCATTCCACCCAGGCACGATGAAATCGAACATTGCCCATACGAAAGAGCCCCACAGTTGGCTTTCGTGTTCACTTATTGTACGCCATGCCTCTTCGTGCACATGATTCTGCCACTCTTCCGGATGATAGTCGCTGTTAAGCGTTTCTTTAAGCTGTGCGGGCAGTTCTTCTTCCATGTGCTGTTCCGTGTTCCCGCCGGCACCGTATTCGCTCAATGCAAAGCGCCTGCCTTCAATCTCGTTGCTGCGGAAATCAATCCATTTCCCGAAGTAATCCAGTGTTCCCGGGTTTTCTTCTTCTTTGGGCCAGCGCAACATCCAATACCATCCAGGGTAGTTGTTCCACGCAGGAGCGTCGGAAATGCCGTTGTAGTAACGCTTTCCCTTGTTGCTCGCCGATGTGGTGAGACGGTTTCCACCGTATTTGTGGGCAATGTCGTTGAGTTTATTGAATATGGTATAGGGGAAAGAAGTTTCAGGATAGTCTATTTCGTTGAAAAGTCCCCACCAACAAACAGACGGGTTGTTGTAAAGCTGGTGTATCATCTCTTGCATTTGCATGCAGGCATTGTTGTTGAATTCCGTGGAGTTTCTCACTTCGTTCACCAACGGCACTTCGTCCCAAACAAGTATGCCCATCGAGTCGGCAATGTGGTGCATGTCTGCGCTCTGCGGATAATGCGCCATGCGTATGGCCGTAACTCCCATCTGTTTCATTATCCGCATGTCGCGCATGTTGTCGTCGTGTGTCATTGCCCATCCCTTGCCGCTGGTGTCTTGATGACGCGCCACGCCGTGAACGGGATAAGGCTTGCCGTTGAGCAGGAATCCCTGTTCTTTGTCCAAGGCCACGTGTCGGAAGCCGAACGTTACGGTTTGCTTGTCGTTGTATCTCTCGTCTTCTGGCGCATCTTCTGCCGGGCTTATTTTCACTTCAAGCGAATAAAGATTCGGAGCTTTTGTTCCGTTCCACAGCATCGGGGCGGTTACGTTCAGTGTCGTTTCGAAGACGTTGTCGCTTCCGCTCTCGCAATTTATCCTTTGTGCCCTGCTTGCAACGGCTTTGCCGTCCGGTTCGTAAACCGTTGCCGTAAGCATGGCCGAGGTTCGGGGTATGGTTGTGGTCATTTTCCCGTTGGAGTATTTTCCGAAGTCCACGTGTGTCCGCACCTTCACCGTTCCGTCAGTGTCTGCATCAACGTAAACGCCGTCGGATGCATAGTGTAACGGCGAAATGCATAGCTTATCCGTAACCATAAGTTCCGCTCCGCGGTATAGTCCGCCCATCAGTGCGAATCCTCCTGAAAGGGGCGGAGTGTCGGCTCTCCACCTGTTGTCAACGTCTATCTGCAAAGCGTTCTCTTTTCCATAGGCCAAATAGTCTGTAAGTTCAACGCAGAATGCGGTGAATGCCCCTTTGTGTTCGCCGATAATCCTGTTGTTCAGGCGTATTGTGGCAAGCTGTGACGCTGCTTCGAAGCGTACGAAAACACGTTTCTTTCCTTTCCACTTTTCGGGAATGAGCAGAGTGTGCGAGTATGTGCCGCAGCCGCGTTTGTATGTTGTTTCTCCGTTTTCTTTGTCTTTCCGTGTGTTGTTTTGTGCATCGTCGGCGTTCCATGTGTGCGGAAGGCTTACATGCTCCACCGGCGAACCTTCGAAGGAAAATTCCCACCCTTCGTTAAGCGGCAGATGGCGCACGGCCTGCAGCGTGTCTGGCGTTTGCCACACTCCCGGTTGCGCTATGATGTCTTTGGTTCTGCTTTCAGGTGTAACTTTCAGTTCTTCGATCTTGCCGTTACGGTAGACACACTCCACGGTGGTCTGCTTCGGTGCGTGCAGCTTGAAACTTACATCCCATTCTTTTGGCCAGCAAGGCAAAAGCAGAATACTGTCGCCTACGTTTTGCATGAGCATCTCCTGAAGTGCAATCATGCCTGTTCCGCCCCAGTTGTGGTCGGGAGTCCAGTCGTGACCGGGTCCGAAGAAAGCAGGAAAGCGGTGCCTTCCGTCTTGTAGCTTGCGTCTTACCAAGTCGCGTGCTTCGGTCAAAAGTCCAAGTCGAGCGCAGAATATGGCATCCTGATGCCATGATTCGTGGCGGTTTTTCTGCCATTTCGGTTGGTCAATGCCGTATCGCCACGTGTCGCGCGCCAGTTCAATGCCAGGCCGTCCTAGGCCATACATGTCATAGGGGAACACTGGATAGAGTTGGTTTATCTCCACGTTCATAAGCCTTTCGAACGATTGGGCTGGAGCTATCACCGTGTGTCCCAGCATTTGTCTGAGTGGCAATGGCGGCATGTGCGAGAGCATTTCCGAGAAATGTTCACTTTGTTTTTGTGTCAAAGTGCCCTGTGGCAAGGCAAGCAATTCTTTCAAAACAGTGGTAAGGGCGGCTATTGTCTGTGTGGAGTTCGTTGCCATCTTGTATGTTTCGCCTGCCGTTCCAGGATAGAACACATAGTGTTTCTTCCTGTCGAAAGGCTGCACTGTTCGCTGCAAAGCCAGCATGCGGTAATGTTCGTCGAAGAATGTGAGACAATCTTCTATGAAAGGAATGTATTTCCTCACGTCGCGCCCTTCGTATGTGTTTGTTCTTATCATCATCAGACAGAAATCCATCACAGTATCCCATAGATATTCGCAATATGCATTGGCCTGTTTGCCCCGTGGCCTAGGCGATGTTCTTTTTTCCATACCGTAACTGTATGCCACGGGCAGTCCGAAGTTTTCTGTCTGTTCGGTGAAGCATGCGCCAGGATGGTTCCAGTAAGAGCGCGTCATAAGCTTTGCGTTTTCAAGCATGCGCAGATAATATGAAAACTGCGAGTCCATCATGTCCCAGTCGCCTGTTTTCAGCATTGGCCAATAGACGAGGCGTTGGTTTTGAGCCGTCATCGAGGCTCCTCCCCACTGGCGGAAATCGGGAGACAGCTTGCGCTTGGGTTTAACGAAGCTTGGATCGAATGTAAACAGCGAACCGTTGAATTTCGTCGGCGTGTCGCCGTAGGCGTTGCATGCCAGCATGTATCTGAAAAGTTGGTAGTTGCGTGCCAGCTGAAAGGCCGTTGTGTCAGTTGTACTGTTCATGTAAATATGGCTGCGCTGCCAGAAGTCTTTCCACCATAGGCGCGATGCCTTGCGGTCTTTTGCCGTCGATTGCATCTGCCGCTCTTGTATTTCATTCAATTCACTGCGCCATTTGTCTAATGTTTCAGTCTGGGCTATATGCGTGGCAATGGTTATGTTGACGCTTTTAAGAGGAGTTGCAGCTGAAAGTTTCCAACTTTTGAAGTCTGTGTCAACATAACGTCCGCTTCCTGTGCCTGCCGGAACGAAGCCCGGAGCGTAAATCAGACCGCCAAACGTGCGGTTCTTCACCGGATTCCATAGTTGAGACTTTATGTCTTGCAGTTCCTCGCAGTCAACAGTCTTCTGAAAAACGAAATCGTTTCTGTTGCGGTGACAGAAAAGTATTTGGTTTCCGTCAAAACCCACAGTGTCGGGATAAATGAATATGCTGTCTTTCGTACCTTTAAGTCCGCAAAGATGTGCGTCTTCTCCAGCCAAGGCGTAGTTTGTGTTGCGCCAGTTTTCGTAGCTTATAGTCGGTGACATTGGCTTGTCGCTTGTCATTTCCACATGAATGACAGGGTGGAAGACATCAGCCCAAAATGTAACCACGGTGTTGTTGTCGCCGTATATGCGCACGCACCCGTCGGCAAGTGTCAGCTCCTGCCTGAAAACTTTTCCGAAGTCAGCTTCCGGCAGACTGATACGTATGCGTCCGAGCTTAAGCAGGGCGTTGTTTTCGTCGAAGGCGCTGCTGCGCGAGAAGTAGAACATAATGTCGTTGTTCTCGCACCATATGTTCATTCCGGTTTCCCCGCCGCCACAAGGCATTGATTCTGAACTGTTGAGGCTTTGTTTGTCCCAGGAAACGGTGTATTCTATGAGCGTAGGCTGCGACTGAGAGAGGGCAGAGACAGTATGCCACGCCAAAGACATCACGCAAAGGAGCGTGAGTAATGAGTTTTTCATAGGTATAAAAATAATAATAATTTTATAATGTGTAAACGTTAATGCCATGTATATGTAATCATTCTGCATATGTTTTTTTACAGTTAGTCGTTACACGGATGTAATTGCAACGTCATTATATAGAGAATCTAATAGCTAAGAAGAATCTATTACCGTAAAAGAGAAATCTAATCTGTGGGCACTCTTTACCGTCTTTGTGGCAAGAGTGCACTTAATGAACTAATAGCTTATGAAAAAATTGAACAAACGCACAATGATAGGCCTTGCATCCGCAGCCCTTTCATTGAGCCCTTTGGCTGGAACGGCCTCCGCAGTTCAGACGGAAACACCTTCCGCACTTCCGCAACAACAGTCAAAAAGCACGCATGTGCGCGGTGTTGTCCGCGACAGTAACGGCGAACCGTTAATCGGTGTGAGCGTTGTGTCTTCAGACAACCAGAAACAGGGCGTAATAACAAACATGGACGGACAGTTTGACATTACGGTTAAAGGCGGAACAACGCTGCAGTTCTCCTATGTCGGCTTCAAAACCCAGACAGTGAAAGTTACTCCCGGCGGAAACTACGACATAAAGCTGGTGGAAGACAACGACATTATGGACGAGATCGTGGTGGTTGGTTACGGAACGATGAAGAAAAGCGACCTTACCGGCTCTACAGCGTCTTTGCGTAGCGATGCGATTACATCAGTAATGGCGGCAAACCCGATAGAAGCGCTTCAAGGAAAATCTACGGGTGTGGCTGTTTTCACCAATAACCAGCCTGGAGAGGCACCGACACTGCGCATCCGCGGTTCAGCTTCAATAAATGCCGGAACAGACCCACTGTATGTTGTTGACGGTTTTGCGCTGACAGACGGAAACATGAACGATATAAATCCTGCCGACATAGAGTCGATGGAAGTGCTTAAAGACGCTTCTGCAACGGCAATCTACGGTTCGCGAGGCGCAAACGGCGTTGTTATGATTACAACGAAGAAGGGGTCAAAAGGAAAGCACAATATAACGCTTCACGCAAACCTTGGCGTGCAGATGCGTTCACGCTTGATTGATACCATTACAGGGCAGGAATTCATTGACTATATCAATGCTGCCAACAAGGCACAGGGCAGTTCGCTTCCTTTCCCAAACGGATACAACGGGCAGTACTATGACTGGCAGAAAGGTGTGATAAAGAGTTCTGCACTGACACAGGACTATGGACTGACGCTTGACGGTATGTCAAACGAAACAAAGTACATGTTCTCTGCCGGATACTACAATCAAGACGGATTGCTTGACTGTCAGGGTTACGAGAAATTCTCGTTGCACTCAAACCTGGACCATAAGTTCAACAAGTGGTTCTCTATTGGTTCCAACATGCAACTTACTACGTCAAGGCAAGATATACTGACCAATCCGGTTACAAACGACGTGTTCAGATCCGGTTGGCCAACGGACTTGCCAAAGAATGACGACGGCGGCTACAACATAATCCAGCACGGAGAAGTGTTCAACCCGTTTGCTGACATGGATGCGACAAACGACAACGTGAAGAGCCTGCGCTTCATCGGCAATTTCTTTGCGCAAGTTAATTTCTCGGAACACTTCAACTATCGTCTGAACATAGGTTACGATGTCAAGAACACAAACCGTTATCAGTTCCTGTCATCGCAAACCGCAAAAGGCATACAGGCTGGAACGACAACAAGTTCAGGTATGCACAAATGGGCACGACAGGAGTCGCGACTGATGGATAACATCCTTACGTACAGCAACCAGTGGGGAGACCATCGCATGTCGCTTACCGGCGTTTATTCTTGGCAGGACTACAAATACAGATATTCGCAGATGTCGGGCAATTTCTCCAACGATGCTCTCGGCGCTTATGATTTCTCAGGAGCAGACCAGGCTTCGTTGAAGGTTGCAAGTGACCGGTACAGCAACAAATTGATATCTTGGACTGCTCGCGGAACATACGCATATAAAGACCGTTACATGCTGACAGCGACAATACGTTTCGATGGATCTTCACGCTTTGGCTCCGACAGCAAGTGGGGAACATTCCCGTCTGTAGGTCTGGCATGGCGTGCTTCGGAAGAAAACTTCCTTAAAGGCAACAAGGTAATAACTGACTTGAAAATACGTGCCAGTTACGGTGTGACAGGTAACCAGGAGATAGGCAACTACCAGTCGCTTGCAAGACTTGCGACATCAACGTCAAACGCAAATTATTCAGACGGTACCAATTCTCTGATAGGCTTCTATGAAGAAGTAGGTAACTCCAAACTGAAGTGGGAGAGCACCAATCAGTTCGATGCCGGCTTTGATCTCACACTCTTCGACAGGGTATATCTCAACTTCGACTACTATAACCGTCAGACAAAGGACCTTCTTTATACAGTGCCCATCCCTTCAACATCAGGATATTCTTCAGTGTTGAGCAACGTGGGCAAGGTGAGCAACCACGGTATCGAGGTGTCGGCCAGTGCAGACGTATATAAAACACGGGACTGGAAAATTACCGTAGGAGGCAACTTCACTTACAACACCAACAAGATCAAGAAACTTTATGACGGCGCTGACCGTATAACGGTTTACGACGGTACTGCTTCTGCCGGTCTTGCACGCGTGCTTGAAGTAGGCCAGCCCGTTAACGGTGTTTATGCATACCACTCAACCGGAATCATCAAATCGCAGGCCGACCTCGATGCCTATTTGGAAAAAATACCGGCACTTAAAGGAACGGTTGGTATCGGTTCTGAAATGTATGAAGACGTAAACGGAGACGGAAAACTTTCAATCGAAGACACGAAATGTATAGGGAGCGTTGAACCGAAATACTTCTATGGTTTCAATCTTGGCGTACAGTGGAAGGAATTCAAACTGCAAGTTTACGGACAAGGCGCATGGAAGTATGCTTCAATGGCAGGTTCGGAAAATTACTATAATAACGGTTCCAAATGGACAATGGGCTATCAAGACACCGGAAACTACGCCATGTGGGTTGACAACAACGTTAAGAACCAGCTTGGTGTGCCTTCAAAAGACGGATATCACGCCATGTGGAGCGAGAGCAATCCGAATGGAACGGCACCGGCCGTAGGTGCAAAGGGAGTGGTTCTTTCCGACCGCACAAACGCAGACTGGTCTTATTTCATCCTGAAGAACATTCAGTTGAGCTATGACTTCTCGAAACTCATCAAGACTGACTATATAAAGAGTCTTGTATTTAACGTAAACTTGCAGAACTTCGTGACATCAGCCAACCACATCGGCTATAATCCCGAGAATGGCGACGTTTCCAACCCATACGGAAAGACTGTCATGTTTGGCGTAAATATCAAGTTCTAAACATCATCAAAACGGAAACAAAATGAAAGCACTAAAATATTTGATGGCTGGCATAGCCATGATGTCGGTGGCTGCAACAGGACTTACTCTGTCAAGCTGCAGCGATCTTGACGAAAATCCATATACATTCATCGACCCCAACTCTTATTATAAAACAGAGGACGAGGTGCAGACTGCCCTTATAGGCACATACAACCGCTTCCGTCGCCTTTATTCCGGCAACAATGCACTGTATCTTGCCGAACTGGAAATGCTCACAGAGCAAGGATGGCCCACATACAATAAAGACAACATGCACGAACTCTCGCAGTGGAGCTATGCCAACAGCGAAACAGTGGGCGGAGTTATGAAAATCTGGAGCTACAGCTACGAGTGCATAAACAGGGCAAACGTTGTGCTTGGACGCATCGACGGCGTGAAAATGAGCGACCAAAGCAAAAACTGGATAAAGGGACAGGCATACTTCCTTCGCGGCTACACATATTTCCACCTGCTCAGACTATACGGAGGAGTACCTGTGACAACAACCTATACAAATGGTGTTGAAAATCTTGAGATACCTCGTTCCACGGTTGAAGAAACATACAACCGCGTGATAGAAGACTTGAAACTGGCTGAGGAGAACCTTCCTGCAAGAGGCACTTCAGGCTACGACGTATGGCGTGTATCAAAAGGTGCTGCGCAGGCTGCGCTTGGAGAAGTGTATCTCTATAGGGCAACGATGAACAACAACAATGCGGAAGACCTAAAACTCTCCAAGGAATACAGTTCAAAGGTTATCCAATCGCAGATATACAGCCTTATGCCGGAATTTACCGACAATTTCTATTGGTTTAACGCCAATGCCAAAAATTGCAAAGAGTCTGTATTTGAACTGCAATATTCCCCGCAAGCAGGACAGAGCAACTGCATGCACATCCGTTTCGGGCTGGGTCGTACCAACAATGCATATATGGGATGCTATCAGTATGCCCGCTTCGGTGTGTCTGGCTTGCTTTACAGGGAAATGATGCAAAATGGTGACAAGCGTGCAAATGCCATGCTTTCTTACTTTGAAGGACTGTGCGGAGAAGACGCCAAAAGCCTCTCGTCGCAACCTTGCCGCTATAACGTAAACACGCTTTCCTGGGAACCGAAGGCGTGGAACGACCGTCCGGCAGAAATGCGCGCCGTGTTCAACTGCAAGTACTTCGACAACCGCACGGATTACAGTCTGATGATGCCATGTGCAAACTTCCCCATCCTGCGTTACTCGGAAGTTTTGTTGAACTATGCCGAAGCTGCAAATCTTCTTAGCGCTGGAGATGGTATCAACGAACTTAACCTTGTAAGAAACCGTGCAGGACTGAGCAGCTTGCCAGCTGGAACGTCGCAGGCTGACATCGACGACGATATCCTTAACCAGCGCCGTTATGAATTTGTCGGAGAAGGTAAGGTGTTCTTCGACGAGCTGCGCAAAGACAAACTTGCAGACTTTGCCACAAAGAAGTGCAGCGAAACAAAAGCATTGGGTATTACATACATGAGCGAGGAAATCGTGTTCAAACCAAAGAAAACCTTCCTCTTCAAGATTCCGAAGAGCGACCTTGACAGCAACAAGGCATTGGAGCAGAACCCAGACAACGTGAGCAAATAACAGACTGACAATAGAATTGTAATTGCATAGCAACTTCCGGAAAGATGGAGGATCGGCTTGAAACCGCATTCCCCCATCTTTCTTTTTTTGTTGAAAGGGAGACAAGATTTTATTGACGTTTGCTTCCAAAAACATCTAACCGTCGATATTTTTTTATACTTTTGCCATGTGCCATTGTTTGTGAATGGCTAAATTCGGAGAAAGTGTGAAACATAGAACGAACTAACGTAACAAAAAAATGAACATGAAGAAGAATATTGTATTTGTTGTGCTCTGCTTCTTGTTGTCTATGGCGTGTCAGGCGCAAACCGGACTGAAGAAAGTGTACGACGAAACGGTGAATCCCAATGAACAGATAGACAATGCTTTGGCAAAGGCAAAGAATGAAAGCAAGTTTGTGGTGTGTCAAGTGGGAGGTAACTGGTGCTCCTGGTGCTTGCGCTTTGCCGATTTCATAACGAATGACTCTGTAATCAATAAAGTCGTAGCGGACAATTTCGTATATATCCACGTGAATTACAATCCCCGTAAGGTTCAAGACGAAACTGCCGCAAGCCAATCGGCAGCGTTGATGAAGCGTTTGGAGAATCCTGCGCGTTTCGGCTTTCCCGTATTTGTCGTACTTGACGAGAAAGGGAACGTGATACATATCCAAGATTCCAGCTTCTTGGAAGAAGGCAAGGGCTATAACCAAGAAAAAGTGCTGCGCTTTTTCACCAATTGGACACCTGCAGCCGTGAAAGGCAGCAAGCTTTCGAGGTAAAGATTCTTCTTGTATCGTTGTTGTCATAGGCAATAGCCTCCGGTTTCTCTTGACAAGAGAAAAAAATGTATCGTTGCTGCAACCTTAACGGCAGGTCGATACGTCTAAGATATGAAAACGTTTAAAAGCAAAACAATAATCTTAAAAAACAACAACGATATGAAACGTATTTTTATTGCAATCATGGCGGGACTTTTGTTTTCCGCTTCAACGCCTACTATGGCAGTGACACATCACAAAAAGCACAATGCGACGGCTATGGTAGACCGCAGTTCTGACAATGCTGCAACCAAACAAAAAAAGGACACAACGGCACAAGCTGCTTTTTCTGACACGACAGACACAGTAAACGCAGCCGACAGCATTTCCAAGATCATTAACGTTGATTCTGATGCATCTGTGATGACAAGCATAGGGAACATTATGGAAGATACATTTGTGCCTATATGTATTATTCTGATAGTTTGCTTTCTGCTTCCTTTCGGAATACTTGCCCTCATAGTTTACTTCGTGTTGAAGTCGCGGCAGCAGAAGATAAAACTTGCGGAAATGAGTCTTAAAAACGGAAACCGGATACCTGAAAATCTTATAGACCAAAAAACATTGAAAGCGGGCAGCAGTGCGCTTTGGGAAAAGGGCATTCTTAAAATTTTCTTAGGCATCGGACTTGTTGTTCTGTTCCTCTTTATAGACATAGATTTAGGCAAAGGCATCGGTTTCCTTGTGGCATTCTATGGCTGCGGCCAGGCGCTTATAGGATATCTGGCTTTAAAGCGCGGGAAATCTGATGAGGCATCTGCAACGGCTGACGATGCTATCGTTGAAGATATTCCCGACGAAAATGACAATGAAAAGTGATATCTCTCTCGTAACCCAAGTGGCGATATTTGGCAACAAGCGTGCTTTCGACACCTTGTTGCACAAATATCAGTCACCGGTAAGGCGCTTTCTGCTCTCGTTGACACTTGGCGATTTTCAGCTGGCCGATGACCTTGCACAAGACACGTTCATAAAGGCGTACACCAACATTGGGAAATTTCGTGGAATGTCTTCGTTTCAAACCTGGATTATGCGGATAGCCTACAATGTGTACTACGATAATGTTCGCTCGCACCATAAAACATGTGATATGGACGCCGTGTGCAACGCTATTCCTTCTGACCGCAGTTCAGACTGTGCGCTCAGCGTCGACATTCTGAACGCCCTTGCAGTGCTGAGGCCGGAAGAACGCACATGCATAACGTTGCAATTGATAGAAGGGCAACCTATAGACCGCATAGCATTGATTACCGGAATGCCAAAAGGCACTGTGAAATCGCACCTTTCGCGCGGAAAGGAAAAACTAACCAAATATCTAAAGGAAAATGGATATGACAGAAAATGATGAAACTCTTTTGCAGCAGTTCTTCTCTGAGGCGCGACAGGTTGAGATTCCAGGCGCAGAGTTTTCTGAGAAAGTAAAGAAAAGTATTGCTGACAGCCAGAAACACCGTCTTGCCGTTGCATCTCGGATATGGACAACGGTGTGTTGCCTGATAGGTGTCGCCATGTTTTTCATGTCTGGCACAATTCAAAATCTGCCGATGCTTGCACTGCAATGCGTTGCAGGTATGTTGCGTTTTGTTGAAAGCTACATGTTGGGTCTTGATATGTCGCAGATACCGCTCTATTACTTTGCATTGCCTTTGCTTGTGACAATAGTCGCAGCGGTGGCAGCAATTCAAAAAGAGTTGAGGGAGTTCATTTAGCTTGTATTGTAACAATTTTTATTCCCGTGTGGAGGTTGCGTTTGCTCGGCGCAGCCTTTGCAGGTATTCAATAAGCAGACGCTTTTCTTCGCTTAGCTTGCCCTCTTTAATGCGCTTTTGGTTATATTTCCACCAGTTCAGCAGTCTGCGGTTTTCCACATGCCTTTTGTCTGGCAGATGATTGTGTTCAACAATGAATGAGCGCAATGCAAGATAATTCATGCGCCAGTTTTCTTCGTTCTTTGTAAGCATGGACTTAGTTTTTGTGGTTTGTGTAAATTGTAGCTAAACAACGCACAAAAGTACGCTATTTTAAGGACACAGGAAAATTTATATCTTTGAAACGCCAAATATTTTAATTGCAATATTGTCGTCTTTCATCTTTTCATGTTATTTTTGCAGGCAACGACAAATACATACAAGTTTCAGCAAATCAACCGCCATGCCAAAAGTTGTACTTTACTCTCCAAAATATCGCGACGCCTTCGTTTCTTTGAACAAAGAATGGATTGAAACATATTTCAAACTAGAAGAGTCTGATATGGAAACGTTCAGGAATGTTGAAAATATTGTGTCTGAAGGCGGGCAGATCTTTATTGCTCTTGCCGACGATGAAACGCCGGTTGGTTGCTGTGCATTGAAGAACCATCCGGAATCCGACTGCTACGAACTTGCCAAAATGGCTGTTTCTCCAAAATATCAAGGTCATCGCATTGGACATATGCTGGGTGAAAGCCTTTTGTCTTATGCCGCAAGCCACGGCGTTAAACGCGTGTTTCTGGAAGGAAACACAAGCTTGGCCGCATCCATAGCCTTGTATCGCAGCCTTGGCTTCAAAGAAGTGCCGCTGAAGGGGCAAAGGTATGATCGTTGCGACATACTGATGGAGAAACTTTTCTGAACCGGAAAAATGCAAGCAAACTATGATAACGTCGCTATTGCTTGGGATATTCACTTTTGTCCAGTTGAACTGTGAGAATTTCTTTGACTGTCGTCACGACAGTTTAAAGCTGGATATGGAATTTACAGAAGAGAGTATCCGTCATTGGACAACAAAGCGTTATTGGACGAAGCTGAAAAACATATCCAAGGAAATACTGTCATGCAGCAGTATGCAGGCCAACGGTATTGAGACTGTGCCAGATATGGTAGCCTTGTGCGAAGTTGAGAATGACAGCGTGATGCATTATCTTACAAAACGCTCGCTTCTGCACAATGCACGATACGACTATGTAATGACAAATTCGCCTGATATACGTGGAATTGACGTTGCACTGATGTATTCGCCAATGACGTTCAGGCTTATTTCGTCTTATTCCTTGCGCGTTCCGCAGCAAGAAGGAGAGCGCCCCACGCGCGATATACTTTATGCGCAAGGTGAGGTAGAAAGCGGAGACACGCTGCATGTGTTCGTGGTGCACGCTCCCAGCCGTTATGGGGGCAAGGGCGTTACCATGCCTTATAGGATGAAAGTGATGAAGAGGCTTATGGCATCGGTAGATTCCATACGTGCGGAACACTGCAATCCAAAGATAATTGTCTCCGGTGACTTCAACGACGAAACCGAAGATGCCTCTGTGGCATATTTGTGCGGAAACGCGCTGACAGACATTTCTGCGGGCGTAAAAGGAAAGAACGGAGCCAAGGGAACATACAAATACCAGGGTTTCTGGCAGAATATAGACCATATACTGGTGAGTGAGGCTATGCTGCCGATACTGGACGGCTGTATTCTGAATGATTCCCCGTTTCTTCTTGAAGACGACACAAAGTTCGGTGGCAAGAAACCTTTCCGTACATACAACGGTATGCGCTATGTCGGCGGATTCAGTGACCATCTGCCGCTTGTGGCACGCTTTCGTATAGGAATGTAAGTAAGCACTAGCAGCTTCGGAACGCCGCTGCTGTTCTAAAGTTTCCTCTTTACTTTTGCCGGATTTCCTGCGGCAAGAGAGTCGGCAGGAATGTCGTGCACCACCACGCTTCCGGCGGCAATGATGCATCTCGGACCAATGGTAACACCCGGCAAAACGGTGACACCGCCGCCAAGCCAGCAGTTGTCGCCTATGTTTATAGGCAAACACGTTTCTTTTGGCTGCATCCTTTCTTGCCAGTCGATAGGGTGCTGGGGCGTAAAGAACTGGCATCGTGGTCCAATCTTGCAGTGGTTGCCTATCGTTATCATTCCGCCGTCGAGCATAAGACAGTCATAGTTAAGGAAAGTGTGGTGTCCTATGCGAATGCCGTTGCCGTGATCGCAGTGAAAAGGAGGGTTCACTGAAGACGACTCCGGCAGTCCGGGGATAAGGGCTTCTATGACCTTGCGGTAATCTGGCGACTGTAATGTCATTGTTTGCAGCTTCGCACACAGGGCATTGGCGTTTATGTTGCTTTTCACGCATTCTTCGTCATCAAACGAATACAACTGTTGGCTGCGCATTTTTTCAAATTCTGTCATCCTTGTTTCCTTTTGTGGTGTATGTTATTTGGTGGTAGACGCAGCCAAGCTGCACTTTGGCAAAGTTACCGTTTTATTCTCTTTCTGCAAAATCCAGCCCCATAATGTGGACTGTTTCAGAACGGAAGAACAACACGTAGGTTACATTTATATTATTGTGGCGTCTATTTTTATAGGAAATAGAGAAATATGAAAAAGTCAACAATATCAGCTTTGTTCCTGCTTGCGGCTACACTGTCCGCAAACGCAGGCAACGACGTTACCACTCAGCGTAAGTATCTGAGCGGTCACGGGTGTGACGACATGGTGCAGTGGGACTTCTATTGCACAGGTGGCAACAACTCAGGCAAATGGACTAAGATAGGAGTTCCTTCTTGCTGGGAGTTGCAAGGTTTTGGAACTTACCAGTACGGCATAAAGTTCTATGGTAAGGCTTTCCCCGACGGTATTGCCGATGAGAAAGGAATGTATAAATACGAATTTACTCTGCCTAAAGAATGGGCAAACCATCATATAGAACTTGTTTTCGAAGCGTCAATGACCGATACTGAAGTGAAGATAAACAAGCGCAAGGCAGGTTCCAAACATCAAGGTGCGTTCTACAGAATTACTTACGACGTTAGCGACCGTGTATTCTTCGGCGACAAGAAAAACCTTTTGGAGGTAACTGTAAGCAAGGAAAGCGAGAATGCAGGTGTGAATCTTGCCGAACGTCGGGCAGACTACTGGAACTTCGGAGGCATAATGCGCCCTGTGTTCATTGTATGCAAACCGGCACTGAATATAGAGCGCACGGCGATAAATGCAACAGCAGACGGAGAATTCAATGCTTACGTGTTGTTGAACCGTGCCATAGAAGGGGCGAAGGTAAAGACAACGGTGAGCGACATGAATGGCAAGAAGGTTGCCGAAAACATTACTTCAGTTGCAACTGGAAGTGACCATGCTGACGTTGCTTTCCGTGTGGCTAATCCAAAGCTATGGACAGCCGAGACACCGAACAGATATAAGGTGGACTTCACGCTGATGGACAAAGACGGGAAGACGTTGCATGTTGAAAAAGACAAATTCGGCTTCAGAACCATTGAAACACGTGCAAGCGACGGATTGTATATCAACGGAAAGAAAGTTAACATACGCGGTGTCAACCGCCATAGCTTCCGTCCTGAGTCGGGAAGAACACTGTCGTTCCAAAAGAACCTGGAGGACGTTAAGCTGATGAAGAGCATGAACATGAACTCCGTGCGCCTCTCTCATTATCCTGCCGATCCTGAATTTTATGACATCTGCGATAGCTTAGGACTCTATGTAATGGACGAACTGAGCGGTTGGCACGGCCATCACGAAACGATAAACGGTCAAAAGCTGATAAGGGAAATGGTAACGCGCGACGTTAACCATCCGTCTATAATATGGTGGAGCAATGGAAACGAGAAAGGCTGGAACACAGAACTCGACGGAGAGTTCCACAAATGGGATATCCAGAAGCGTCCTGTCATACATCCGCAGGGAAATTTCAGCGGCTATGAAACGATGCACTACCGTTCATACGGCGAAAGCGAAGAATACATGCGCAAGCCTGAAATCTTCATGCCTACGGAATTTTTGCATGCCCTTTATGACGGAGGCGCAGGAGCGGGACTTTACGACTATTGGGAACTGATGCGCCAATGGCCACGCTGCGCCGGCGGATTTATATGGGCGCTTGTTGATGAAGGAGTGAAGCGCGTTGATATGAATGGCATTATCGACAATGTTGGCAACTATGCCGCTGACGGAATAGTCGGGCCGCACCATGAAAAGGAAGGCAGCTACTTTACCGTAAAGCAGGTGTGGAGTCCTGTACAGGTTTCAATGCCCGAAAATTTCAACGGCACGCTTAACGTGGAGAATCGCTACAATTTCCTTTCTCTAAGAGGCGTGACTTTCGACTATAATTATATTCAGTATACTTCAGATGCAGGCCAACGCACGTTAAAGAGCGGAACAGTGAAAGGTGTTGACGTTTCTGCCGACACAAACGGAACGTTATCCATAGCAGCAGCTCCGCAAAACGCCAGTGCTTTGCAGGTGAAAGCAACAGACCAGTATGGTGATGAGCTCTTTACATGGGTGTTCAAGTTGAAAGACGGCGATAGGCTGAAGGCAAAAGTGTCTTCGTCAGAAGTTCGTCCGCAGATGACAGGAAACACAGTGAAGGCAGGCAACGTGACATATACGTTCAATGAGAACGACGGTACGCTTAAGAGTGTAGTTACAAAGAAAGGTACATACAATTTTGCCGACGGACCAAAATTCTTCGCTTACCGTCGCAGCGACCGCTCTTTCGACCAGTTCTATAACCATGACGACGAACAGGCAGAAAAGAAGAAGACCACTTACACTGAATATGCAGACCAAGGCACTTTCGATAAAATGTCAGTGACGGAAGGTACAGGCGACACGCTTGTCGTTACATCCACATACAAGTTGGGATCACTTCAGAAAGCCGAGTGGCATATAGCTCCAGACGGAGGAGCGCGCCTTGTTTACCAATACGTTTTCAATGGTGTTGTAGACCTTATGGGCGTTAAGTTCAATCTTCCCGAAGGTGATGTGCTTCACAAAGAGTGGCTTGGCAACGGTCCTTACCGCGTTTGGAAAAACCGTATGCATGGTCCGCAACTTGGAATATGGAGCAACGATTATAACGATCCGATACCAGGAGAGAGTTTCGAGTATCCTGAGTTCAAGGGCTATTTCGCCGGTGTTCAGTGGATGAAGCTTAAGACAAAGACCGGCATCATAACCATGCAGCCAGGAACAGACAAAGACTTTGTGGGCGTTTACCAGCCGCGCGATGGGCGAGACCAGCTTCTTTACACATTGCCCGAAACTGGCATCAGCTTCATGCAGGTTATACCGGGCGTGAGAAACAAGGTGAACACCACCGACCTTAACGGTCCTTCTGCTCAGCCGGTTTGGGCAAACGGCACGCATACAGGCGAAGTTACCTTGCATTTCGATTAAAACGAAAAAACTTCTTTGACAATAAAGAACGAATGGCATAAGTCGTTCTTCATCTTTCAATCCTTATTGGCATTCGGCACGAAACGGATGTCGATAAGGATGAAAAGTAATATATAAAATACGTATTCACAACCTCTTCGGCGTGTTTGCCGATTTGAAATCAAGAACAACAATGAAATCGAAACATCTTTTCCAACTAATGATAGCCGCTGCACTATCGGCATCGGGGACGGCATTTGCACAGCAAGTGGCAAAACCTTGGTATGAACAGTTTTCTGCGCCGGGAAATGCTGCCCGCCCTTGGACATTTTGGTATTGGATGTATGGTAACGTGAGTGATGCGGGCATACGGCTTGATTTGCACGCAATGAAAGACGCCGGTATAAGGGGCTTTTATCTGATGCCAATAAAGTCTTCAGCCGACGGACGCGACCTTGGAGGCGTATCGGAGCAGCTCTCACCTGAATGGTGGAAGCGTATCTCCACAGTCTTCACTACAGCTGACAGCTTAGGCTTGGAAATGGGAATCCATTTCAGCGACGGCTTTGCGCTTGCCGGCGGTCCTTGGATAAAGCCTGAGGAGTCAATGCAGCGCATTGTTTGGAGCGACACTCTTGTGACTGGAGGCAAATATAACTCTTCCAGCGCCAACTTGCTCAGTCTGCCACTGCCGGAGGGAATCAATGCAGGGTATTACGAAGACGTTGCCGTGTTTGCTTATCCGGCGGTCGATGTCGATATGCGCCGACCGGCATCTTCTGTTGAGTTTCCGTTCAAGGCAACAAAGGCGTGCGACATTGTTATGAGTTACGACGAACCATTTACGCTTCGCAGCGTGAAGATTGTTACAGGCGGCAACAACTACCAGGCTCATCGCCTTAAAGTCTATGCATCTGCAAATGGTACAGACTATTCTTTTGTGCGAGAGATAGTTCCGGCACGACAGGGATGGCAAAATACCGATGCCGCCGCAACTTATTCCGTTCCCGCAACAACGGCGCGTTATTTCAAGTTCTCGTGGACTCCTGACGGAAGCGAGCCTGGAAGCGAAGACATGGACGCTGCAAAATGGAAGCCGACACTAAAGATTGGCGAACTGCAACTGAGTTCTGAGCCCATAGTAGACGGATATGAAGGCAAATCGGGCTTGGTTTGGCGTGTTTCAAAGGCTTTTGCCATTGATAAGGCAGACTGTGTTCCAACAGAGAAGGTTATAGATTTGAGCGACAAAGTTCGTTCAAACTCGAAGTTCACCCTTCCAAAAGGCAAATGGCACATCGTACGCATCGGTCATACGTCAACCGGACATACAAATGCCACAGGTGGCGGCGGAAGAGGACTTGAATGTGACAAATTCTCAGCTGCGGCAGTACGGAAACAGTTCGACAACTGGTTTGCCGAGATATATAAAAGCGCACCCAAGGACGTTGCCGAACGTGTGCTCACCAGACTTCATGTAGACAGTTGGGAAGCGGGCAGTCAGAACTGGAGTAGCAACTTCCTTGATGAATTCAAGAAGAGAAGAGGTTACGACTTGCATCCATGGCTATTGCTTTATGCTGGCGTGCCGCTGCACGACAGCGAGACTTCCGACAAGGTTCTGCGTGATATCAGAACAACGATTGCCGATCTCGTCAACGACGTATTCTTTGCAGAGGTGCGTCGACTTGCCGATGAATACAAATGCAAACTGTCAACCGAATGTGTTGCGCCTACTATGGTGAGCGACGGGCTTCGTCACTACCAGTTTGCCGACTATCCGATGGGCGAGTTTTGGCTCAATAGTCCTACACACGACAAGCTTAACGATATGCTCGACGCTGTAAGCGGTGCGCATGTCTATGGAAAAAATATAATACAGGCTGAAGGATTCACAGAAGTGCGCGGGACATGGGACGAACACCCCGGCATGCTGAAAAAACTGCTCGACCATAATTATGCAACTGGCATAAACAGTATCGTGTTCCACGTTAATACACACAACCCTTTCACAGACAAAGCACCCGGTATGACGCTCGACGGTATCGGAACATTCTTTCAACGTGACAATACGTGGTGGCCAGAGATGCCGGTTTTCACTGATTACATCTCCCGTTCACAGGCACTTCTGCAATATGGCAAGCCTGTAACCGACATTGCCGTATATACAGGCGACGAGATACCAAGCCGTTCCATTTTGCCTGAGCGCCTCACAACAACTCTTCCGGGTTTGTTCTCACCGCGCACGCTCAGCGACGAAGCAAAGCGCAAGGCAAATGTTGGGCAGCCTCTTGAGGTCAGTCCTGTTGGAGTGACGCATACAAAGAACATGACGAAGGCAGAAGATTGGGTGAACACCCTGTCGGGATATCGTTACGATTCTTTCAATCGTGATGCTCTGAACGGAAGTACTGTTGAACAAAGCGTCAACGCAAACGGAAAGAAGGCAAACGCACGTCTTGTAACCAAGAATGGAACGGAATACAAGGTGATAGTAGTGCCACAGTCGCGCCCTATGAATCCAGACAGAACTGTGGATTGTTGGAACACAATAGACAGTATTGCAAGTCTGGGCGTGCCTGTTATTAAAACGGTATGGAACAAGCGCAGTCTCTCTTCGATAGGAATAGAAAAGGATGCGGAATTGCCGGAGGGGGTAGATTTCACTCACCGCCATGCAAACGATGCCGATATCTATTTCCTTACAAACCAAAAGGATTGCGAACTGAGATTTGTTCCGTCATTCCGCGACACACGGAACTATGCTTATCTGGCAGATTCGTATAGCGGTAAGATAACGTCATGGAACCCCTCCGACACAATTTCACTGAATGGCGGTGACGCTGTATTCTGTGTGTTCAGCGATACTGAGGTAGGTGACGGCTTGCTTGTTTCAAATGCAGAATTTCCTATGTTGCCGAGCAAAAAGACGATGCGCACGCTTTATTGCTCACCTTGGAAAGTTACTTTTGAAAAGACCAACCGCACTGTTGAGATGAAACAACTTGCAGACTGGACCACATTCTCTGCTGACAATGACATACGATACTACTCAGGTCATGCAGTGTATGAGACGACATTCAAATGCAAGTCACTTCCCGAAAAGGGGCGGCATACAGTCCTTGATCTCGGACGTGTGGAGAATATGGCAACGGTTTACCTGAACGGCAAACTTGTTGCAACGGCATGGCATGCTCCTTATAACGTGGATATAACGGCGGCTTTGAAGAAAGGACGCAATACCTTGCGTGTTGTGGTTGTAAACACATGGGCAAATGCCTTGCAGGGAAACGACGAAGGAAATGCTCCTTTCTCCGGAATTTGGACAAACGGCAAATATCGCAGAGCAAGCAAGGATCTTCTTCCGGGCGGGCTTCTTGGACCGGTTAAAATATCAGAATAGAAAATATCACGGCAAAGCGGCGATGAGTCATTGTCGACGCTTTGCTCCAATATTTATTGTGCCGGTTTTGCCAGTCAGGCTCGTCAAAACGTGATGTCTGCATGCCGAGTCGGCAATTGCTTTGTATGTTGCCGGAAGCCTGTGCAACGCCCGACTGAAGGACGTTACACAGGCTTCCGCATTTTTTCAACAGTAATATTTCTCTGCGTTATCGTAGTGGTGCAAAGATATCAGAGGCCTTTCGCTTCCAAATATTTTTCAAAGCGCGCAAGACCTTCCTTCACTACGCTGCGCGGACATGCCAGATTCCAGCGCATGAAGCCTTCTCCTACGTCGCCGTACATTGAACCTGCGTTAAGCCATAGCGCCGCTTTGTATATCAGTTCCCTTTCAATCAGTTCCGACGGCATTGCGAGTTTTCGGCAATCCATCCATGCAAGATATGTTCCTTCAAGCGGTGCAACGGGAAACTGCGGGAAACGTTTTTTGCAGTAGTCTCGGAAGAAAGTAAAGTTGCCGTGAATGTATTCCACAAGCTGCGTCAACCATTCCTCTCCTTCGTTGTATGCAGCTATGGTAGCAATCACTCCGAACGGATTTACATCGCAGACTTCGTTAATGTTAATTGCTTTGTCGATGCGCTTGCGCATGCTTTCGTCGGCAGCTATGATGTTGGCAATCTGCAGGCCCGCTGTGTTGAAAGCCTTGCTGGGCGAGATGCAGGTCACGCTGTGGCGCAGAAATTCTTCAGAGATGGAGGCAAATGGAGTGTATCTGAAGCCGGGGTGCACGATTTCGCAGTGTATCTCGTCCGACACCACGGTGACGTTGTTTCTGATACAAATTTCCCCTATGCGCGTAAGCTCGCTCCTTGTCCATACACGGCCCGAAGGATTGTGCGGGTTGCACAGCAGAAGAATGCTTACTGAAGGCTTGGCGGCCCGCCGTTCAAGGTCGTCGAAATCGATGCTGAATGTGTTGTCCTCGTATGTGAGCGGACAACTTTCCAAAAGGCAGCCATTGTTGCGGATTGACGAGAAGAAACAGTTGTATACTGGGGTAAGTGTCAGAATGCTGTCGCCTTCCTTAGCCAAAGCTTTTATCACGGCAGAAATGGCAGGCACTACGCCTGAGGTGTATATGAACCAGTCCTTGCTGATGTTCCAGTTGTGGCGGCGTGAGAACCATGCTGTCACGGCATCGTAATAATCTTTGGGTACGAGCGTGTATCCGAAGCAACCGTGCTGCATGCGCCTTTTCAGTGCGTCTGTTATGGCTGGAGCCGTTTCAAAGTCCATGTCGGCAACCCACATCGGAAGCACATCCTTGTTCTCGCAACTGTCCCATTTGTATGAGTTTGTGCCACGACGTGGCGTAATCTTGTCGAAGTCGTATTTCATTGGGCTTTCCTCTCCTCGATAATGCAGTCGGCAGGCTTCTTTATGTTCTCGTCGATGGTTATGGAACCAATTCTGTCTGCAACGATTCTGCCCGAAGCCGGATTCTTTATGTTGGTGATTCCTCCCCGTATGTCGGCTATAACCGTTGAGTATTCAAAGGCGCGGTCGCAGTCCTCGCCGAACGTACAGTTTTCAAGCACAAGGTCGTGGGCGTAACACAAGGGCTGTTCGCCTGTGATGTGGCAGTTTACCAGTCGCAAGTTCCTTGAATGCCAACCCAGATATTCGCCGTTTAGTTCGGAATCATACACCGTAACGTTTTCAACTTCCCAAAAAGCGTCTTTGGTCGTGATTCGTGCGTTGTGTATTTCCACGTCTTTCACATATTGGAACACGTACTTGCTGTCGCTGTCGAGCCCGTCAACAAAAATGTCGTGGCTGAACATGAATGGATATGTGCCGCCACGCAGTGTCAATCCTTCTGCGTGTATGTTTGCGCAACGCCAGAAAACTTCGTCTGCATCGTTCATCCTTACGTTTTTCAACTCCATTCTGTCCATCTCGCGGAACATTTTTGGTGCGTCAACCACGGTGTCGCGCATCTTGAGATTGTCGCAGTACCATAAGGCAGAGCGTCCTCCCACAGCAAAGTGACAGCCTTCTATTTCAAATCCATGAACGTGCCAGAACGGATAGTTGCCTTCAAAGCGGCAGTTTACAGCGCGGATGTTGCTGCATTCCTTTATTGCCGATTCTCCCTCGGTGATGAGAACGTTTTCAAGTTGAAGGTCATGTGAAGCGAAGAGAGGGCGTTCTCCGCCGAATTGCTTGTCTTTTATGAGTTGCATGTAGTGATTGTTGTTTAAGCTAAGCCCAAGGCAAAACTGTCTTGGGGAGCATTTGCGGTTTATTCGTGTGCAAAGGTATGCAATAATTATAAACAACGATAACGCGTTTTACTGAAAAAATTATACCTCTTACTTAATTGTGCCCCCTTGCTATTGTGACTTATTGCCTATCTTTCGCTATATTTGCAGAAACAACAAGAACCCAATGGCCCAAAAACTCAATATAGCCGTCGTTGGCGGCGGTGCGGCAGGATTCTTTGCGGCAATAGAAGCAAAGCGCCGGATGCCTGAAGCCGAGATAACGATATTTGAAAAGCGCGACCGTCCGCTTGCGAAGGTTGCCGTCACTGGCGGCGGCAGGTGCAACCTCACCAATACTTTTGCCGATGTTACCGACCTGCGCCAGGTTTATCCACGCGGACACAATGTGATGAAACGCCTGCTGAAGCACTTCAGCCATACTGACCTTTATGAATGGTTCGAGCGCAACGGGGTTGAACTTGTGTCGCAAGAAGACCAGTGTGTGTTTCCTCGCTCCCAAGACTCAATGTCAGTAATTTGGTGTCTTACTTCGCTTGCCAAACAACTTGGCGTGAAGCTGAAGACAAGTCACTGCCTTTCGTCTGTAAGCAAACATGCAAACGGACAAATCGCCCTTACGTTCGAAACGAAAGCAAGCTTGAACACGATGCTGTTCCACAGGGTTGCAATCACAACGGGGGGACATCCGCGCGAAGGCAGCTTGAAATATCTTTCCGATGCAGGCCATGCCATAGAGCGTCCCGCTCCGTCGCTGTTCACTTTCTGCATTGCCGATCCGCAGTTGCGGCAACTTATGGGCACGGTTGTGGAGCGGGCGATAGCAGGCATACCGTCAACGAAATTCAAAGCATCCGGCCCGCTGCTCATCACGCATTGGGGAATGAGCGGCCCGGCAGTGCTAAAGCTCTCGTCGCATGCTGCACGCTATCTTTATGATCACGCTTACAAAGCAAAAATGACCGTAAATTGGACCGGCGAGACAGATGCTTCCGAAGTGGAAGACAACGTGCGCGCCATTGCGTCGGCAAACGGTCAAAAGCAAATCTCATCGGTGCGCCCTTATGACTTGCCGTCACGTCTGTGGCTTCATCTCGTGTCGCGTGCCGGAAGCAAACCGGAACAGAAATGGTGCGAGCTGGGAAAGAAGGCAACAAGCCGTTTGATAAACACGTTGGTAAACGATGTCTATGAAATTTCGGGCAAAGGCACGTTTAAAGAAGAGTTCGTTACGTGTGGCGGTGTGTCGCTCTCGGGCGTTAATCTCACTACATTGGAAAGCAAGACAATGCCCGGTCTGTTCTTTGCAGGCGAGGTTCTCGACATTGACGCCGTGACAGGCGGCTTCAATCTACAGGCCGCGTGGACCACCGGCTTTGTGGTAGGACAGAATATAACAAGACAACAAGCGTAAAAACAATTGTGTTATGAAACAGAATGCGGCAAGACTTCTTGGCGGTGTGCTCCGTCTTGTTTTTTATCATAGGCCCGGCTTTTTCATAACGGCACAGCCCTCGTCATCCTGCGTGCCGGACGTGAAGCTGGAAAGATAAGGCTCACGGCAGAGAAGCAAGGGATGAAGAAGGCTGTGCGGCTTGTTACGCTTGAAAAGTAGCGCCAGTCACTGACAGGTTATTTCTTCTGGAAACGCAAGTCCAAACTGTATGGCTTCTGCGTTACCGCATATTTCGTAAGAACGCCAGGGCCGCAACTGCTGTTGCCAAGCCCCATCATGGCAGCGTCGATGTTGAGAAAAACGTTGTTCTCGGTTTCAAGGTCGCAGTCGTGGGCTACTGTTGAAAGCTGTTCTTGCGAATAGGGCAGAGCAGAGAACGAGAACGGAGTTGTGAGACTGCTCACTGTATATCCTTTTCCTTTGCTGTCTGTAAGCGAGAGAGTGGCAGTCTGCTCATGGTTGCCGCTGAACTGCGGACGAGGATAGTGTACATACTCTTTGTCTACGCTGCTTTTCCACAGGTTTATTGAAGTTGCTTCAAGCCTGTCAACGTAGTTGTCCTGCATACCGCGGCCGTACCAAGTAAGGTTGCGCAGACTCTTGTCGAGCACGAATGTATTACCTATGCATGGCATTGCCGGAAGTTGTCCGCTTGGCGTGTAAGTTGCGTGAAAGTCAACGTTTCCGTCAGCATCCATAACATACGTATAGTCGCATACAATCTTGCCTTCGGCGTAAACACACTCTTGCGATGTGGTGACAGTGACGCTTCCGTCGTTGTTTTCCACTGCTTCAATGGCTTTCAGCACTTTCGTCTTGGGTTTGTCAAGCCCGTTCTTTATCCAGTCTTTTGCTATCCAGTTGCCAAATCCCTTGTCGTTGTCCAGCGGAGCGCGGTAGAAATGTGGCTTGACGATATTGAACCATTCCTTTGCCTTTTCTTTGTCTGCCCGTTTCCCTGCTTTCATCTTGCCTGGACGGAAGGCCGTTGCGAGGCAATCGTTGATGGCAAACTGTTCGTGACGCACTTCATGTCCTGCCTTTGCCCAAGGCATGTCTTTGCAAAGCAGCACGCTGACATCAAGACGCACATCGGCATCGGCATTGTATTTCACTGCCGGTACAGTAAAATCTTTCAGTTCGCCTTTTTTGATCAACTTTCCGTTTTCCGTTATTCTGTAGACATAGCGGTAGTTGCTTGCTTCAACGAAATTGTCGAGCATAGTGACGGAAATCTTGTCGCCCTTCAGAGTAAGTCTTATGGGGGAATAAACCTGTTTCACTTCCTCGTATTTTGGTGTTGTCTGCCTGTTGCTTGTTACTATACCTTTCACACAGAAAGCTTTAAGGTTGGGCACATCGCCGAAATCACCGCCATAAGCAACCATTGTCTTGCCGTCATCGCGTTTTTTGTAAATGCCCTCATCGGCCCATTCCCATATGAAACCGCCGAGCATTCGCTTGTGGCTGTAAATTTCGTCCCAATATGTGTTGAAGTTTCCCATGGCATTTCCCATGGCGTGGGCGTATTCGCTTGTAAGTACAGGCCTGTTGTCGCTGTTTTTTTGTGCGATGCTGAGCAGACGCTCCCATCGCGCGTTTTCCGGTCGCTCCATATTGTTGTCCTTAACGCCTGGATTGAGATATTCGTCCTGCACACGTGGGTAGAAACGGCTTATTACGTCTACATATTCAGGGTCGCGGTTGTCGTCCCCTTGCGCTCCTTCGTAGTGGACAGGACGTGTCGGATCGAATTCATGGATCCATGCGCTGGTCATGGCGAAGTTTGGCCCCCATCCGGACTCGTTGCCAAGTGACCAGAACACCACGCAGGGGTGATTTCTGTCGCGTATGACGCAACGCTGTGTGCGGTCGATGAATGCAGCCGACCATGAGGCGTCGCTTGCAAGAGTGCCGCGCAGCCCGTGTTCCTCAATGTCAACTTCATCCATAACATACAGGCCGTATTCGTCGCACAGTTCATACCAGCGCGGTGTGTTTGGGTAATGGCATGTGCGCACGGCGTTGATGTTGCATTGTTTAAGCAGCTTTATATCCTGAAGCATGCGTTCTTCTGTCATAACGTGCCCCGTTCTCGGATCCATTTCATGGCGGTTAACTCCTCTTAGGCGCACTTGCTTGCCGTTTACGAGCATCATGCCGTCGGTTATTTCTACTTTTCTGAATCCTACCTTCGTTTCGGCGCGTTCAACAACCAGTCCGGTACTGTCTTTCAGTGCCAGCTTCAGTGTGTAAAGGTACGGGTGTTCGGCATCCCATTTGTTAGGTCCTGTTACATTTGCTTTCAGCCATCCGTAAGGTGCATAGCCTCGTTGCGGATTCCGTTGGTTGAGTATTTTCCCTTTTCTTTCAAGGTTCAGCATCGGCTCGACGCTGTGCCATAGTACGGTGTCAAGTACGGCAGTTCCCTGAGCGTCGTATAGCATTGCTTCAATCCTGTAGCCCGTGCCGCGTTCATTGCCGAAAACGCTTAACTTCGGGTCTACGATAAGTTGCGCGTTATGGTAAAGAGAATCAAGTTCCGTGCGGTATCCAATGTCGGCGATGCGTATTTTGGGCGTAGCGTAAAGTTCCACGCTGCGGTGTATGCCTGCAATGCGCCACATGTCCTGGTCTTCCAGATAGCTGCCGTCGCAGTATTTAAGAACTTTCAGCGCAATGAGATTGTTGCCGTCCTTTAAGTATTGTGTTATGTCGAACTCGGCAGGCTCCATGCTTCCTTGCGAATATCCGACTTCCTGTCCGTTGATATAGAGATAGAACGCACTTGACACCGCTCCGAAGTGCACGAATATTTCCTTGCCTTTCCAGTCTTCCGGCAGTGTGAACGTGCGGCGGTAGCATCCCGTCGGGTTGCGTTCCGTAAAGGCCGTATAGGTTTTCTTCGGTTCTTTCATCACATACGGAGGGTCAATCTTGAAGGTATATCCCGAACTGCTGTATATTGGGGTGCCGTAGCCGTTCACTTCCCAATCGCCTGGCACTTGGAAATTTTTCCATGCAGTGTCGTCGAAAGAGGTTTTGAAGAAGTCTTCTGGCTGTTCTTGTGGAGTTTTTGTCCAATTGAACTTCCATGTTCCGTCGAGCGACAGGCTTCTGTCGCCCTTGCTGTTCAGATATGGCGTGAACGAAGCCCGCGATGGCATGCGGTTTTTTGCAAGCACATATTGGTTTTCCCAATCGTGTTGTTGTGAGGCTTTGGTGTTGGCGGAGAAAAAGGCCAAAGCCGAGACAAGCAATATGCTAGCTTTTGTCATATACGCTGATAAATTATTGTTTCTATTTTTTGTATCCTATATATATAATGTAAGACGCGTAGCTGCCTATTTTGTAACTTTAGGCAAAAGCAAGCCGTGTTTTTTCTTTTTCTTGTAAATTTTCGCTAATTTTGCAGCCCAATCATAACTGACGTCCTTCATGGGTGGGCGTTTTCAATAGCGAGTGCTTGACAAACCTCCGTGGCCCGGCATCTGTTCCAGGCCTAAACAAAACAAGAATATGTATAGCAAAGACAATAAAGTGAGCGTACTGTTTATGCTTTTCAGTATACTCTTTTGCGTTTGCCTTATTACGGCCAACGTTCTTGAAACAAAGCAAATTGCCATTGGATGGCTGAACATTACGGGTGGACTGCTCGTATTTCCTGTGTCTTACATCATCAACGACTGCGTGTGCGAGGTGTGGGGCTACCGCAAGGCAAGGTTCTTGATATGGATAGGCTTCTTTATGAATTTCCTGTTCGTGGCATTCGGAGCTATTGCCGACGCTATTCCCGGTGCGCCTTATTGGAACAATGATGCCGGTTTCCATGCTGTTTTCGGATTGGCACCGCGCATTGCGGCAGCATCGTTCGTTGCTTTTCTTCTCGGCAGCTTTGTCAACGCTTATGTCATGAGCCAGATGAAGATTGCAGACGGAGGCAAACGCTTTGCATGGCGCGCCATACTGAGTACCGTGTTAGGGGAAAGCGTTGATTCTCTGGTGTTCTTTCCGCTTGCCTTGGGCGGTGTCGTGCCATGGACGGAGATTCCTTCTCTTGTTTTGTCGCAGGTGATACTGAAGACACTGTATGAAATTGTCGTCCTTCCTATAACAATCCGTGTCGTAAACAAGACAAAGCGGATGGAGAATACCGATGTTTACGACAACGGGATAGATTACAACGTGTGGAAAATATTCAACATTTAATAATAAAACAGCAAGAACTTCAGAAAATCATGACTAACAGCGAAAACAGACAGAGCGAGGGCCTGAAATCTCTGGGCAAGAAAACTGAATACAGGATGGACTATGCACCGGAAGTGTTGGAGACATTTGAAAACAAGCATCATGAAAACGATTATTGGGTGCAGTTCAACTGTCCTGAGTTCACCACGCTTTGTCCGATAACAGGCCAGCCGGACTTCGGAGAGATAATAATAAAATATATCCCCGACGTGAAGATGGTGGAGAGCAAAAGCCTGAAACTTTATCTCTTCAGCTTTCGTAACCACGGCGATTTCCATGAAGACTGCGTAAACATTATAATGAAAGACCTTATAAGACTTATGGATCCGAGATACATCGAGGTTACAGGTCTGTTCAAACCGCGTGGAGGCATAAGCATATTCCCGTTTGCCAACTATGGAAGGAAAGGTGCAAAATACGAGAAACTTGCCGAACATCGTTTTGCAATGCACGACATAAAATGACATTACGCACTGGCGGCAAAGAAAAATCCAAGATACCAAAACATCATTTATGTTTGTATCTTGGATTTTATGTTTTCACTCCAAACCGGCCGTTATGAGAATCGACCGTGAGTTGAAATGTTGATTTCTACAATCAGTTTCTTAACTTGATAGTCTTTGTCGGCGATTTCAGTATATAAGTGCCCGAAGGAAGCGATGACATCAAGTCGGTCCACACATTGGATGTTACGGTGACTTTCTTTACAACCGTTCCCTGCAAGTCATAAACCACGACTTGTTCTCCTGCTTTAAACACTCCGTTACGAGACATTGGTGCTGATGATATGCCTGATATTGTATTGTTCTCGATGGTAAACTCAACGCAAGTCTTGTCTGGATACAGCAAGTTTTCGTAGGAACCTTTGTAATCATAAAATCTGTGCAACAAAGTTACATGATACTTCGCATCTAACGACAACATGGGGCTCAACACAACATTTGTTACAGAATCATATTTAATTGTTAGATTCGTGACAGAATCCACTATAATCTCGTCAGCTTTCTCATCATAGAAAAGTCCCTTAACGACACCAGTGCTTTCATTTGATATAAATGTTTTCAATCCTAAATTCAGTTGGATACCACTGCTTCTTGTGGTACCACCAACAATTTCAGCAGAAACCAACTGGCAGTATTCGTACAAATATTTTTCGTCATAAGTGAAGACATAATTCTTACGAGCCGCTCTTTCATAATAATCGGTTGGCATCAACCCTGCCCGTTCACCATCGGGTGTCTTATAACGTACTTTAAATTCATAATTGCCCTCTATCGGGAAAAGGCAACGTCCAAGTGACAATTTCTGACCGTACACCCAATCTTTCTTTACACAAAGAAGCTTCTCTTCATTGGTGTTTTTATTGACCTGATATATCTTTAAATCGACGGGGTCATTATTTTTATTCGCATAGATATAGTCGACGTACATTCTTTGCAAAAACTCATAGTTACGCACAATATCATAACCTCTATCTATCGTTTTTTGGTAATTATAAGAAGGATGATCGAAGTTGACCAAATCAGTTCCATCAAGAATAGGATAGTTAGGTTGTTCCTGCACATCTATATAAAAGTCATTTGCAAGCGAAATGCCTTCTACATTCTCAGGCAACTCTATCTTATACCGTCCAGCAGGCATAGAGAAACCGTTGTCCACATTTTTGGGAACAAACTTTTCTGCATGCGTTGATGTATATTCATCATAAATATGATTAAAAGAGAACGAGTTTTGACTGCTTGCGCCGGCATAATATCCGTAGACCTTATTCGTTTCCACGTTTCTAAACAACAAACTGGATTTGTGGGAAGTTCCTCTACCAGTAAGATACAGATAGAAAGTTGTTCCGGCATAAATGTCGCTCGCAGGTGTAATGTTCTTTACAACAAGACTGTCTTCAATGTCGTCGCCTTCCAAACCACGGAAAATCATGCCCGTACCTTCATTTACGATTTCCAGTGTCGGAACAATTTGCTTAGGAAATGGGGACCACCTGCAAAAACGTGTGGCAATCAAAACACAATAAAATTCCCAGTTGTACGTTTTGAT
>CAVAPC010000002.1:0-171150 GCA_963590505.1 uncultured Alistipes sp.
AAAAATACTGCACGGGCAAGGACACGACCGACTGGGAGAAGTTTGAGAAATGGGCTGAAACAGTGCCTTATACCTTCCGCAATCCGCTTTATCACTGGACGCATCTTGAGCTCAAGACAGCTTTCGGTATAAACAAATTGCTCAGTCCTAAAACTGCGCGCGAGATATTCGACGAGTGCAACGAAAAGCTGAAACAGCCCGAATACACCGCACGTGGCTTCATGCGCCGCTACAATGTGGAATGCGTCTGCACTACCGACGATCCCGTTGACGCCTTGCGCTATCACAAGCAGACTAAGGAAAGCGGTTTCGAGATAAAGATGATTCCGGCATGGCGCCCCGACAAAGCGATGAACATTGAGAAGCCGGACTTCGCAGACTACGTTAACAAGCTCGGCGAAGTGGCAGGCGTTACAATAACAAAGTTCTCTGATATGGTTGACGCTTTGCAGAAACGCCATGATTTCTTCCATGAGAACGGATGCCGTCTCTCCGACCACGGAATCGAGGAGTTCTACGATGAGCCTTACACCGACACTCAGATAGAAACCATCTTCGAGAAGGCAATGCGCAAACAGCAGCTCTCCAAACAGGAAGTACGCCAGTACAAGCACTGCATCCTGCACATTTTCGCAGAGCAGGACTATGCAAGCGACTGGACTCAGCAGTATCACTATGGCGCAATACGCGACAACAACACTCTGATGTACGACAAACTCGGTGCAGACACAGGCTTCGACTCAATCGGCGAATTTACAACGGCAACGGCAATGAGCCATTTCCTGAACGAACTGAACAAGGAAGGACATCTGACACGCACCATTCTCTACTGTCTTAACCCTTGCGCAAACGAAGTCATCGCTACGATGCTCGGCAATTTCCAGGACGGTTCATGCCCGGGCAAGATTCAGTTCGGATCAGGATGGTGGTTCAACGATCAGCTCGACGGTATGACACGCCAGATGAACGCCCTCTCCGTGCTCGGTTTGCTTAGCCGCTTCGTTGGAATGTTGACTGACAGCCGTTCGTTCCTCTCTTATCCTCGTCACGAATACTTCCGCCGTTTGCTTTGCAACCTGCTTGGAAACGATGTAGAGAAAGGTCTTCTTCCTAACGACATGGAGAGTTTGTCGCGCATGGTAGAGGACATAAGCTACAACAACGCAAGAAACTACTTCAAGTTCTATTGATAACTGACACTGAAGAAATGGAAACAAGTCCCTTTTCTACCTTATATTATTATAGGTAGAAAGGGGATTTTTTTTGTAAACGAAATATTTGCCAATTTCGGAAAATAGACTTATTTTTGCAAAGTTTTAATATATTAGCATTAACGGACGTATGAAGAAACTCATCTTTCCAATAGTTATTTTGGTTGCAACGCTGACGCTTTTCAGTTGCGGTAGCATGAAAAAATTTGCCTATTATCAGAACATCGACACGCAGGACTTAACAGGATCTAAGGGACTTTACGACGCAAAGATTATGCCTAAGGACGGATTGTCCATATCGGTGAACTGCACCGATCCAAGGGCAGCCGCTCCGTTTAACCTCAACGCTAGCGTTACGTCTGCGGATGGAACTGTTGCCAACGCATCGGCATCAGAATATCTTGTGGACAACAACGGATATATAAACTTCCCCGTAATCGGAATGATCAAGGTTGCTGGCCTTAGCAAGCGCCAGTGTGAAGAACTTATCCACGACCGGATAAAGCCTTATATGGCTGAAAAGGAAACGCCAATCGTAACGGTAAGAATGTCGAGCTTCAAGGTTTGCGTTTACGGTGAAGTTGCTTCGCCGGGCGAAATAACCGTGGCTGACGAGAAAATCAGTTTACCCGAAGCACTCGCACGCTCCGGCGACCTTACAATCTATGGAAAGCGTGACAACATCCTTCTTATTCGCGAAGACGCAACAGGCCAGAAGTCTGCGCATCGACTCGACCTTACCGATGCGAACATCATAAACTCGCCGTTCTATTATCTGCAACAGAACGACCAGATATACGTGGAACCGAACAATACGAAGAAGAGAAACTCAACGATTGGCACAAGCACCACTCTTTGGGTGACAGGTGTTTCAACACTAACATCTCTTGCTACGCTCATTGTTACAATTACGAGATTATAACAGTGAACTTGCTGCCTGGCCGAAAGAATCGGTCAGGCAAATATATAGAAACACTCCCGTTATGCAGACACCCTCTGTCAGGAACGGGCTTTACAAAAAATGGATAACAAAGCCGAAAGGTGAAAGACAGAAACAAAGGAATATGTGTGGAATAGTAGGATATATAGGACACAGACAGGCGTACCCTATTCTCGTGAAAGGACTTAAACGTTTGGAATACCGCGGCTACGACAGTGCCGGAGTGGCGCTCATAAACGACAGTGGAGAACTAAGCGTTTACAAAACGAAGGGAAAAGTTGCCGATCTTGAAACCTACTGTGCCGACAAGGATGCTACGGGGTGTGTAGGAATAGCCCATACACGATGGGCAACCCACGGCGAACCATCTGCACTCAACGCTCATCCGCATTATTCCGAATCAAAGAACCTGGCGATTATCCACAACGGCATCATCGAAAACTACGCCGATCTGAAAAAGAAACTTTCTGCCGAAGGCGTACACTTCCTTTCAGACACCGACACTGAAGTGGTGGTGCAGTTGATAGAATACATACAGAACAAGAAGAACGTAGACCTTCTTACGGCTGTTCGCCTTGCCCTTCATCAACTAGTAGGGGCATACGCCTTAGCCATTGTTGACAAGCGCGACAAAGGACAGATTATCGCAGCCCGCAAGCAAAGTCCGCTTGTGATAGGAATAGGCGAAAACGAGTTCTTTATCGGTTCAGACGCAAGTCCGATAATAGAGTATACCGACCAGGTTGTGTATCTTGACGACGACAACATAGCTGTGATGCGTCCGGGAGAAGAGCTGAAGGTTGTGAACAACCTCAACCACGAGATGAATCCAGAGGTCAAGACGCTGGACTTGAACCTTGGACAGATTGAAAAGTGCGGCTATCCGCATTTCATGCTGAAGGAAATATTCGAGCAGCCCGACTGTCTTGAAAACTGCATGAGGGGTCGTGTAAACGTTGAGCGCGACAACGTTACGCTTAGCGCCGTTATAGACTATCGCAAATATCTGCTCAATGCAAAACGTATAATTATAGTTGCATGCGGAACGTCGTGGCATGCGGGCCTTATCGGAAAGCAATTGATAGAATCTTTCTGTCGCATTCCAGTGGAAGTGGAGTATGCCAGTGAATTCCGATACAGGAATCCGGTTATAAACTCAGACGATTTGGTTATTGCCATATCTCAAAGCGGAGAGACTGCCGACACGCTTGCGGCCGTAAACCTTGCCAAAGAGAACGGAGCCTTCGTTTATGGAATTTGCAATGCAATAGGTTCCAGCATTCCCCGCGCCACCGATACGGGTTCATACATACATGTAGGCCCGGAGATTGGCGTTGCGTCGACAAAAGCCTTTACCGGACAAGTAACTGTATTGGTTATGCTTGCACTTGCACTTGCAAAGGCAAAGGGAACTGTTTCAAACGAGCAGTATTCCGATATAGTCAATGAACTTGGCCATATCCCAGGTAAGATGAAAGAAATGCTGAAGCTTAACGACCGCATCGCACAGCTGAGCAAGACATTTACTTATGCAAGCAATTTCCTTTACTTGGGTCGTGGCTACGGTTATCCAGTGGCACTCGAAGGCGCTTTGAAGCTGAAAGAAATCAGTTACATCCATGCTGAGGGTTATCCTGCCGCTGAAATGAAACACGGTCCCATCGCACTTATCGACTCGGATATGCCCGTTGTCGTAATAGCACCGCATGACGACATGTATAAAAAGGTGATAAGCAACATACAACAGATAAAGGCCCGCAAGGGAAAGGTTATTGCTCTCGTTTCAAAAGGCGACGATACAATAGCCAAGATAGCCGACGAAGTGATTGAGATGCCCGACACTATGGAGTGTCTTGAACCGCTCATAGCTTCCATTCCTTTGCAGTTGTTGGCCTATCATGTTGCCGTATGCAAGGGAAAGAACGTGGACCAGCCAAGAAACTTGGCAAAGTCGGTTACAGTTGAATGATAAAAGAGAACAAAACAGGGCTACTCCTCGTAAGGGAGCAAGCCCTTTCGTTTAATATATGGGCGGCCCAACCGTCCGGACTGCGGTGAAATCCCGCAATACAACCAGTGAAATAAAGAACATTAGCAATACAGTCAGAAAACAATGGAACCTTTGAAGCATGAATGTGGCGTTGCAATGGTAAGATTGCTAAAGCCGCTTGAATACTATCAGCAGAAGTACGGAACATGGATGTACGGTCTTAACAAACTGTACCTTATGATGGAAAAACAGCACAACCGTGGACAGGAAGGTGCAGGTATGGCTTGCGTGAATCTTGAAGCGCAGCCAGGACATGAATACATGTTCAGAGAGCGAGCAGAAGGTTCGAATGCAATAACGGAAATCTTCGGAAACGTGCAGAAGAAGTTCCGCAATCTGAAACCGGAACAGCTTGCTGACGTTGACTTCGCACGTCATAACCTTCCGTTTGCAGGCGAAATGTATATGGGACACCTGCGCTATTCCACAACGGGGAAGAGCGGACTCACATACGTTCACCCTTTCCTTCGCCGCAACAACTGGCGTGCAAAGAACCTGTGTCTGTGCGGAAACTTCAACATGACAAACATCGAAGACATTTTTGACAAACTTGTTGGCATGGGACAGTCGCCGCGCATTTACAGCGACAGCTACATCACTTTGGAATACATGGGCCACAGACTTGACCGGGAGGTGGAGAGAAATTTCGTTGATGCACAGGAAAAAGGATTGAAAGGGCGCGACATAACGGAATATATTGACGAACACGTGAAAATGTCAAACGTCCTTAAAACCACAATGCCCGACTTTGACGGCGGATACGTAATGTGCGGACTTACGGGAAGCGGCGAAATGTTTGCCATGCGCGACCCGTGGGGAATACGTCCCGCCTTCTGGTACAAGGATGACGAAGTTATCGCAGTTGCAAGTGAGCGCCCAGTGTTGCAGACAACATTCGGGCTTGACTGTGAAGACATAATGGAACTTGAGCCAGGATGCGCAATAGTCGTGAAGAAGAACGGCGAAGACAACATCGAGAGGATACTTGAACAGCGTGGCGACAGCAAGTGCTCGTTTGAAAGAATCTATTTCAGCCGTGGTTCCGACCGCGACATTTATCAGGAACGCAAGAAGCTTGGCGAACAGCTCACCGATTCGATACTGAAGGCTATCGACAATGATACAGAGCACACAGTGTTCTCGTTCATTCCAAACACTGCAGAAGTTGCTTTCTATGGTATGCTCGGAGGTTTTAAACGTTATCTCAACGACCAGAAGATAGAACGCATAAAGAATCTGGACCATGTTCCGTCGAAAGAGGAACTTCTCGATATCCTCCATCAGTATGTGCGCAGTGAGAAAGTTGCCCTAAAGGACATAAAGTTGAGAACCTTCATAACGGAGGGCAATTCAAGGAAGGATCTCGCTTCGCATGTGTATGATGTCACTTACGGCTCACTTGAGGCTTACGTGGATAACCTGGTCATCATAGACGACAGTATAGTAAGAGGAACAACGTTGAAAGAGAGTATCCTTAAGATTCTGGACAGCTTGCACCCCAAGAAAATCATCGTTGTGAGCAGTTCTCCGCAGATAAGGTATCCCGACTACTATGGAATAGACATGCCCAGCCTTGAAGAGTTCTGCGTGTTCGGCGCAACAATGGAACTGCTGAAAGAGCGCGGGATGGAAAACATCGTTGAAGAAACTTACAACAACTGTATCGCCGAGCTGAAAAAGCCTCGCGAGCAGATGCGTAACTGCGTGCGCGACATATACAAGCCTTTCACCGTTGACGAGATAAACAAGAAAATCGTAGAGATGTTGCGCCCTGAGGGAATGAAGACACCGGTAGAAATCGTTTACCAGTCTATAGAAGGATTGCACGAAGCTATCCCCGGACACAAAGGCGACTGGTACTTTACTGGAAACTACCCCACACCGGGAGGAACACGCCTGGTAAATCAAGCCTTTGTCAACTTCTACGAGACTAAATACCTGACGGGAAAATATTGACAAAAGCTCAGAAAACAAATAAACGATAAGAACAAAATACAACCACACAGGGTAAAAAAGGATAAATTGATGAGAAACGTAACTTTAGTCTTGGAGGATGGAACAAAGTTTCATGGTAAGTCATTCGGCTACGACAAGCCAGTGGCAGGAGAAGTAGTCTTCAACACAGCCATGATGGGCTATCCTGAGAGTCTGACTGACCCGTCTTATGCCGGTCAGCTTATGACGCTTACTTATCCTCTTGTAGGAAATTATGGTGTGCCACCGTTTACAGTTGGTTCAGACGGAATTGCAACGTTCATGGAAAGCGACAAGATATATGCCTCGGCAATAATCGTTGCAGACTATAGTGAGCAGTATAGCCACTGGAATGCCGTTGAATCGCTTGCCGACTGGCTCAAACGCGAGAAGGTGCCGGGTATTACTGGAATAGATACAAGAGAGCTTACCAAGGTGTTGCGTGAGCATGGAGTCATGATGGGAAAGATTCTCTTCGACGACGAACCGGACAATATTCCGGAAGCACACTACGCCGGAGTGAATTTCGTTGACCTTGTAAGTTGCAAGGAAGTGATCCGCTACAACGAGGGAGTTGGACGCAAAGTGGTTCTCGTAGACTGCGGAGTGAAAAACAATATCATTCGCTGCCTTATCAACCGCGGTGTTGAAGTTATCCGCGTGCCTTGGAACTATGACTATACTGATATGGATTTCGACGGACTCTTCCTTGCCAATGGTCCTGGCGATCCAGACATGTGCGAGGAAGCGGTAAATATAATTCGCAAACAGATGTCTCAGTCAACAAAGCCTATCTGCGGAATCTGTATGGGCAACCAGTTGTTGGCAAAGGCCGGCGGGGCAAGTATATACAAACTTAAATACGGACACCGCTCGCACAATCAGCCGGTCCGCATGGTGGGAACTGAACATTGTTACGTTACGAGCCAAAACCATGGATACGCCGTTGACGCCAAAACGCTGGGCAAAGAATGGGAAGAACTCTTTGTAAACATGAACGACGGCAGTAACGAAGGAATCCGCCATAAGACGAATCCTTGGTTTTCAAGCCAGTTCCACCCCGAAGCATGCTCAGGTCCTGTTGACACAGAGTTCATGTTCGACAAGTTCGTCGACAGTCTGAAATAATTCGGCCTGCGAAATAAATTGCAACGCTTCGTATTTCGACAGCGTATCTGCGGAGCTGAGCAACGGCGGCACTGCAAATCCGCCAATAAAGAACACGTTTCAAACGAAAATCCAAACAAGAAGAAATGAAAGACGCTAATATAAAGAAAGTCCTGTTGTTAGGTTCAGGCGCATTGAAGATTGGTGAGGCCGGAGAGTTTGACTATTCCGGTTCGCAAGCGCTGAAAGCTCTTCGCGAAGAAGGCGTGAAGACGGTGCTTATTAACCCAAACATCGCAACGGTTCAAACGTCAGAAGGCGTGGCCGACCAGATATATTTTCTGCCCGTGCAGCCATATTTCGTTGAGAGAGTTATTGAAAAGGAACGTCCCGACGGCATCCTTCTCTCATTCGGCGGTCAGACGGCTCTTAACTGTGGTGTGGAACTTTTCAAGAGCGGCGTGCTTGAAAAGTACAACGTGAGAGTTTTGGGCACACCGGTGCAGGCAATCATGGACACCGAAGACAGAGAGCTTTTTGTTGAAAAGCTGGACGAAATCAACGTAAAGACAATAAAGAGCGAAGCATGCGAGAACATGGAGCAGACACGCAAGGCTGCTGCCGAGCTTGGCTATCCTGTCATCATCCGCGCCGCTTACGCTTTGGGCGGTCTTGGCTCAGGTTTCGCCGACAACGAGGAAGAACTTGACAAACTTGCAGAGAAAGCCTTTTCTTTCTCCCCGCAGGTGTTGGTGGAAAAGAGTCTGAAAGGATGGAAAGAAATAGAATATGAAGTTGTGCGCGACCGTTATGACAACTGTATAACGGTGTGTAACATGGAAAACTTCGACCCGCTTGGAATCCATACAGGCGAGAGTATTGTCATTGCACCGTCGCAGACACTTACCAACTCGGAGTATCACAAACTTCGCGCGCTTGCAATAAAGATAATCCGACATATCGGTATCGTGGGAGAATGCAACGTTCAGTATGCATTCGACCCCAAAAGCGAAGATTACCGCGTTATTGAGGTCAACGCCCGCCTAAGCCGTTCATCGGCTCTCGCTTCAAAAGCGACAGGATATCCGTTGGCTTTCGTGGCAGCCAAGCTTGGTATGGGCTACGGACTATTTGAACTGAAAAATTCTGTAACAAAGACAACAAGCGCTTTCTTCGAACCCGCACTCGACTATGTGGTATGTAAGATTCCCCGTTGGGACCTTTCCAAGTTCCGCGGCGTTGACAAAGAACTCGGTTCTTCAATGAAATCCGTCGGCGAGGTTATGGCTATCGGACGCAACTTCGAGGAAGCAATACAGAAAGGCTTGCGCATGATAGGCCAAGGAATGCACGGCTTCGTTGAAAACAAGGAGCTGGAGATTCCAAACATAGACGGTGCTTTGCGCGAACCAACTGACAAACGTGTGTTTGTCATTTCAAAGGCAATGCATAAGGGCTACAGCGTGGACGACATTCACGAACTTACGAAGATAGACAAGTGGTTCCTTGAAAAATTGAAGCATATAATCGACATCGACGAAGCGATGAAGAAATGCAACATAAACACTCTCGACAAGGAACTAATGCGCACTGCAAAAGTTTACGGCTTCACCGATTTCCAAATTGCGCGCGCTGTTGGTCTGGAGCAGGAACTTCACAGCATGGCGAAGGCTGGACTTGTGGTGCGTAACCTGCGAAAGAGTTACGGAATACTGCCCGTTGTGAAACAGATAGACACACTCGCAGCAGAATATCCCGCACAGACTAATTACCTTTACGTTACTTATGCTGGTGTCAAAAGCGATATAAAATTCGAAAACGACCACCGAAGTATCGTTGTGCTTGGTTCCGGAGCCTATCGAATAGGTTCTTCAGTTGAATTTGACTGGTGTGGCGTTCAAGCTCTCAACACTATCCGCAAAGAGGGCTGGCGTTCGGTTATGATCAACTATAATCCTGAAACCGTGTCAACGGACTATGACATGTGCGACCGCTTGTATTTCGACGAACTCACCTTTGAGCGCGTTATGGACATTATCGATCTTGAGCAGCCGCACGGCGTAATCGTTTCCACCGGAGGGCAGATACCGAACAATCTCGCTATGCGCCTCGACGAACAACGCGTGCCGATACTCGGAACAAAGGCACAAGACATCGACAATGCCGAAGACCGCGCCAAGTTCTCGCAGATGCTCACCAACAACGGCATTAACCAGCCTGAGTGGAGTGCGCTGACTAGCATGGAAGACATCGACAAGTTTATCCAGCGTGTGGGCTTCCCCGTTCTTGTCCGTCCAAGTTATGTGCTCTCAGGAGCTGCGATGAACGTTTGTTCAAACGAAGATGAGCTTCGCCGCTTCCTCCAGTTGGCTGCCAACGTAAGCGAAGACCATCCTGTCGTAGTCAGCAAGTTCATTGAACATGCCAAGGAAATAGAGATGGATGCAGTGGCAAAGAACGGAGAAATTATTGCCTATGCAATTTCCGAACACATAGAATTTGCAGGAGTTCACTCTGGCGACGCTACGATACAGTTCCCTCCGCAGAAACTTTATGTTGAAACTGTTCGCCGCGTAAAGCGTGTTGGAAGGCAGATAGCAAAGGAACTGCACATCAACGGACCGTTCAACATTCAGTTTATGGCCCGCGACAATGATATTCTCGTTATTGAATGTAACCTGCGCGCCAGCCGTTCGTTCCCGTTTGTAAGCAAGGTCTTGAAGATAAACCTCATCGAACTTGCCACAAAGGTTATGCTTGGCCTTCCTGTCGAAAAGCCAAGCAAGAATTTGTTCGACCTTGACTATGTCGGAATAAAGGCGTCTCAATTCTCTTTCAACCGTTTGCAGAAAGCTGACCCCGTCCTTGGCGTTGACATGAGCTCTACTGGCGAAGTGGGATGCCTTGGTGACGATACGAACACGGCTCTTCTTAAGAGTATGCTCTCTGTCGGCCATCGTATTCCAAAGAAGAACATTCTCCTTTCAACGGGAAGCGCAAAGCAAAAGGCCGAAATGCTGGATGCAGCTCGCTTGCTTGTGAAGAGCGGATACAATCTTTATGCGACAAGCGGCACGTCGAAATATTTGACAGAGAACGGAATTGAAAACACTCTCGTTTATTGGCCGTCTGAATCATGGCAACCACAGGCTCTCGACATGCTTCACAATCATGAAATCGACATGGTTGTCAACATTCCGAAAGACTTGACTGTAAACGAACTGAGCAACGGATACAAAATTCGCCGTGCTTCAATCGATCTTAATGTGCCGTTGATTACCAACAGTCGCTTGGCAAGCTCGTTCATAACGGCGTTCTGCACCACTAAACTTGAGGACATTGACATCAAGGCGTGGGGAGAATATTAACGCATTGCAGGGCGAAAGCCCGATGACAGAGCAAAAAAACAAGAGTGGCAAACCTTGATGGTAATTGCCACTCTTTTCGTTTTGTATAGCAAGAACACAGAACGTCCGCATGGACGATGTTGGCTCTCTTTCGTTTTTCTGTTATTAGTCGCCGAACACCTTGTTTAATGCGTTGTTGACTGCTTTGTTGGCCTTGTCTTTCGCTTCTTTCTTGGCATTGCTTACAGTCTCATTAGCTTTGTCCTCAGCCTTCTTCTTTATTTCGTTAGGCGCGTTTTTCACTTTTTCAACGCCTTCCTTAACAGTAGTTTCAGCGGCAGTCTTCACTCCGTTGGCAGCGTCTTTCACTCCGTTTACGGCAGCGGCAGCATCGCTTGTGGCTGCATCTTTTGCAGCATTCGCGCTGTTTACAGCGTCAGACGGCAAGTTTATAATACCGTTCACAAGTTCATCAATCGTTGTGTTGCCTGAAGCAACTTTCTGCAAGTCTGCCTTCTTCTGCTCGTAGTATGCTTTCAGCTTCGAAGCATAAGCCTTTGCTTCCTCGGTCTTGCCTTCTTTAACCAGTTGCTCGTAGTAAGCCTGTGCGCTTTGCAGTGTCGTGGCAACGCTCTTGCCGTCGTTTGCCGTAAGTTGCTGTTCCAATACAGAAGTGATTGAATCGGCAGTTGCTTCTGTTTGCGCAACTACTGCTGCGCTGTCTGTTGCTACGCTTGTGGAATCAGCTGCATTAGTGCTTTCACCGGTCTTGTTTCCGCAACTAGCCAAAGCAACAACGGCAGTTGCAAGAATGAATAGTTTTTTCATTTTTTCCTTTTCCCTTTCTTTGTTTTAAAGGCACGCCCCGTTGTTGGAGCGTGCTTGTTGTTCATATTAAACTGTTGTACCAATCAGTTTCGTCGCCTGTTTACGGACGCATAGTGTTTGGCAGTGTGAAATTCTTTGTGAAGACATCGCTAACCTTGTCTATTTCAAGGAAAGTGGTGCCGCCACCTCTGCCGAAACTACCGCTAAGATAAGCAATCTTGTCTTCCATCTTCAGGTAACCCTTCTGCCTAAGCATTCTGAGAGCCGCTACAAACTGATCTTGTGGCTGCAGCTTCTCATGCTGGTAAACGGGAATTACACCGTAGCTCAAGGCCAGAAGTCTCTGCACGCGCTCTTTTACGCATATTGCCAGCACCGGGTTCGGACCGCGGAATGCAGCAAGGTTGCGTGCCGTGCGGCCGTGCATGCTGTCGGTAACGATTCCCTTCACGTTAAGTCTCTCTGTAGAATCAATTGCTTGTTTTGCCAAAAACTCGCTGACGTCGCAGTCTTTGCTCAGCGGTACAGGTATGTCGTTTTCGCGCATCTTGTCCTTTTCAGCCTGTTCCGCTATGGCAGCCATCGTTTTCACGGCCTCAACGGGATATTTGCCCGATGCCGTTTCGCCGCTCAGCATGAGAGCGTCCGTGCGGTAGTAGATAGCGTTTGCTATGTCGGTTACTTCTGCGCGCGTAGGCCTTGGATTGTTTATCATAGTGTGCAGCATTTGCGTTGCAACGATAACCGGTTTTTTTGCCTGTATGCACTTGCGGATTATCATTCTCTGTATGCCCGGAATGCGTTCAATTGGAACTTCGATTCCAAGGTCGCCACGTGCTACCATTATTCCATATGAAGCCTCGATGATTTCGTCTATGTTGTCAACGCCTTCCTGGTTCTCTATTTTCGAAATTATCTTGATTTCGCTGTTATGTTCGTCAAGAATCTTCTGCACTGCAAGTACGTCCTGTTTGTTTCTTACGAAGGAATGAGCGATAAAGTCTATGTCTTCGTCGATAGCAAGCAGGATATTTTTCTTGTCTTTCTCCGTCAGTGCCGGCAAGTCTATGTGTTCTCCCGGAACGTTGACGCTTTTCTTCGAACCGAGCATTCCGTCGTTCTGCACTTCAACAAGAAGTTTGTCTGCTTCCTTGCCTGTAACGAGCATGTCCAACTCTCCGTCGTCGAAGAGCACGTGGTCACCCACTTTCACGTCGTTTACAAAATTCTCGTACGAAACGTTGATCGTGTCGTGTGTGGTGTCAATCGTGTTGTGTCCTGTGATGCAAACTTTTTCCCCTGTCTTGTATTGTATGGGGATGTCGGTTCCGGTGGTGCGCACTTCCGGACCCTTCGTGTCGATAAGTATGCCGATATGGCGCGACACCTTGCGTGTGTTGCGGATAATTTCGCGTATACCGTCTTCCGTAGCATGTGCCGTGTTCATTCTTACCACGTTCACACCTGCAAGGAAGAGCTGCCTGATGAAGTCAACTCCGCATCTGCGGTCGCTGATGGAGGCTACTATTTTTGTCTGTTTCATACGGATATATAAGTTTTTCTATCTGTTTGTTTTTCTTTATTGCTTGCCATTGCGCCTTTGCTTGTTGCCAAAGAGCCGTTTGTTCCTGTCGTTTTGCTTTTGGTGCACCTTCGGCGCATTCGGCTTGACGCTTGAACTTTAAATGCAAAGATAAAGTTTTTCTTTCGATATTGCGTTATGGGCAATGTTTTTTTTGACATTCATTCTTCCCAGTCGGCGAAATCCAGTTCGCCTTCCACCCATTGCGGAACATGTCTTTCGTTGTGCGGCGATGAAACGGAGAGCCCGATTAGACGTATGGCGCTGGCTTTTGTTTCTATCTGCCTCATAAGCTGTTTTGCGAGCGGCAGGATGTCGCGCTTTTCTTTCAATATGCGTTTTGTCGTGACGCTGCGCGACACGGTGGTGAAGTCGGAAAATTTTACTTTCAGCGTCAGTGTGTGCCCGCGAAACTGGCTTTTTTCAATGCGGCGAAGCAGTTCCAGCGTGGTGTGGTACAGTTCTATTGTTATTGCCGAAGGCAGAATGATGTCTTCAAGAAACGTCTGTTCGCATCCCACCGACTTCCTTACGTGCACGTTTTCCACGGGTCGTGTGTCGATGCCCCTTGCAAAATTATAGAACACGGTGCCGGCCTTACCGAAAACATCTGTCAAATGCTGCTCCGAGCACTCTCTTAGCTGTGCTCCGTTGTAGATTCCCATGCGGTGCATGAGCTTGAGCGTTTTCGGACCAACGCCCCAAAAATCCTCTATCGGCAAAGATGCGATAAAATCGAGGGCACGTTCGGGATGAATCACGAAGAGACCGTCAGGTTTCCTGTAGTCAGACGCCACTTTCGCAAGGAACTTGTTGTAGGAAACGCCTGCGCTTGCCGTGAGTTGCAGTTCCTTGAGTATGCTTTGCTTAATCTCTTTCGCTATGTCCATGGCCAATTCCGTTCCCGTCTTGTTGACGGTGACGTCGAGGAAAGCCTCGTCCAGCGACAACGGCTCTATGATGTCGGTGTAACGAAGGAAAATCTCGTGTACATGTTGCGACACTTCCTTGTAGGCAGAGAAGCGGCATGGCACAATGATAAGGTCCTTGCACATGCGCTTTGCGCTGGAAATCGGCATGGCAGAGTGCACACCGAAGCGCCTGGCCTCGTAGCTTGCTGTGGAAACCACGCCGCGCGGCCCGTCGAATCCCACTGCAATGGGTTTGCCCCGCAGCAGCGGATTGTCCCTTTGCTCTACAGATGCAAAGAAAGCGTCCATGTCCACGTGTATGATCTTGCGTTCGGTGTCCATTGTCTATGTTAATGCAACAATGCAAATTTACGCTCTTTTTTTCTAACTCCGCTTCCTTGTGTCCGTAATCTTGTTGTTTTGACAATGAAAGGACGCTTGTTTGCTATTGAAAGGACGTTATGACAGAATGCCGAGTGCGTTATGTTTGTGGCGTGTCACCGATAAAATGTCATTGCATGTCTTGTTGAAACGTAAAAATGTTTGTAACTTAGCACCGAAATTACAAATGAAAAATAATACGGCACCATGACAATAACAACCACACCAAGTATCGAAGGACATCCGATACAGGAATATCGGGGAATAGTTACAAGCGAAGTGATATTCGGAGCCAATGTGTTCAAGGACATTCTTGGTAGCTTGCGAGATTTTTTCGGCGGCAGAAGCCGCACTTATGAGAAGGTTTTTCTTGAGGCACGCCAGAATGCCTTTGCTGAAATAGAGCAGTAAGCCCGCGAACAAGGTGCAAACGCAGTGGTTGGCGTAAGGATAGCCTACGAAACGCTGGGAGAAAACAACACAATGCTTATGTGTGTTGTCAGCGGCACAGCTGTAGTAATATGATAAAAGCATTCAGAAGATGACAAGAAAAATAATGTTTGCCGCATTGTTCACGGCAGTAGTTGCGGCTTCGGCGGCAGAAAACAAGACTTTGACGCTCACAATAGAAAACACCCTTTCTACGGCACGCACCGATGTGCCCGTGGTGGTAAGTCTGAAGGATGTTGCATTCAATGTCGTTGACGCCGAGGTGACAGCGGGCGGCCGCGAGATACCGTCGCAGATCGACGACCTTGACCGCGACTTGAGGAGCGACGAACTTGTGTTTGTGGCTGATTTTGCTGCAAAAGAGAAAAAGACAGTCTGCATAAACCTGTATTCCGAAAAGCAAAGCGAGCGTAACTATCCGCGCCGCACATACGGAGACATGATAATGCGCGACCAGAAAACAAAAAAGAAGAACGAGTTCCGCTCTTATATCCATGCACTTTCGGCACCGGAGGATGTTGACGCATTCCATCTTCTGCACCATCACGGAGCTGATTTCGAATCGGAACTGACCGCATACCGCGTTTACTTCGACAAAAGGCAGACCTATGACCTCTACGGAAAGAAGAACAAGCAACTGGAACTTCAGGCGAGCCAGTTTTATCCCACAGACGAACAGCTTGCCGCAGGATATGGAGACGACGTGCTTTGGGCGGGTCAGACAGTAGGACTTGGCGCGCTGCGTGGATGGAACGGCACGCAGACCACAATGGTTTCGCCTGTGGCTTCGCGAGGACAGCGCATGGTGGCAAGCGGACCAGTAAGAACAATTGTGGAACTCACCGACGAGGCATGGCAACTGAACGGAGAAACGTTCAACATGAGGCAAAACGTGATAATATATGCGGGTCACCGCGACTGCGAGGTGCATGCATGGCTTGACACTCCAGCGCCGAAGGCACAGTTCGCAACAGGAGTAATAAACCTTAACGGCGAGATGTATTCAAACCACAAGGGACTCGTGGGCGATTGGGGCGGCAACTGGCCAAACGGAGCGAAGGATTCGATAGCCGGGAAACCCAAAATCGTTGTTGGACTTGCTGTAAGCGTGCCGCAACGCTATGTGGTTGGCGAGCCGACAACAGAGAAGGACCAGTATATCTACTCGCTCAGCACCAAAGGCAGCAACTACCTTACTTACAACATGGCGTTCACCTGCGACAAGGAAACGTTCGGATTTAAAACTGCAAAGGAATGGTTCGCATGGATGAAACAGTGGAGGAAAGAACTCGACAATCCGGTGAAGATAACTGTGAAGTAATATCGTAATAAAGGGGAAAGATCTTTTGTGAAACCCACAGCATGATTGATAACAAAACTGAAATAAATATGAAAAACTTTTTCAAACAGGTATGTGCAACGGTTGTTGGACTTGTTGTATTTCTAATTATTGTCGGAGCATTGGGCATTATGAGCCTTATCGGAATGGTAGCCTCGACGAGTTCTTCAACCGACGTGTCAGACAACAGCGTGTTCGTCATAAGTCTTGACGGTATTATGAACGAGCGTTCCGATGAAACGCTTGTCGACAAGCTGAAAGGCAGTGCCACCGGTGCTATCGGACTTGACGACCTGCTTAGCGCAATAAAGAAAGCAAAGGAGAACGACAAGATAAAGGGCATATACATCGAAGCGGGAGCCTTTGTTCCTGATTCATACGCTTCGCTGCAGGCTGTGAGAAGAGCTCTCATTGATTTCAAGAAAAGCGGCAAGTGGATTGTGGCTTACGGCGATGCATACACACAGGGCACATACTATCTTGCTTCAGTGGCAGACAAGATTTACTTGAACCCTCAAGGAATGATAGACTGGCACGGTATTGCAGCTGAGACATATTACGTGAAAGACGTTATGGCTAAGTTCGGCGTTCAAATGCAGGTGATAAAAGTTGGAGCATACAAGAGCGCAACAGAAATGTACACTGGCGACAAAATGAGCGAGCCTAACCGCAAGCAGGTTGAAGCTTATGTAGGCGGAATATGGAGCAATGTATGCAACGACATAGCTAAGAGCCGCGGCTTGAGCGTTGCGAAGCTGAACGAATATGCCGATAATCTCATTACGTTTGAAGACCCAAAGAAATACGTGGAAATGAAACTCATCGACGGTCTCATCTATACTGACCAGGTGAAGGACAAGGTAAAGGAAATAATGAAGCTTGACAAGGATGACGACTTCAATACTGTTGGTCTGGCAGCAATGGGAAGTGTGAAGGAAAAGAGCCAGAAGGGCGACGAGATTGCCGTGTATTACGCTTACGGCGACATTGTAGACGCTGCTGCTGGTGGGCTGATGGGAGGCGGAAGCCACTTGATTGTCGGCAACGATGTGGCCAAGGATCTTCGCGACCTAGCTGATGACGATGACGTCAAAGCTATTGTTATTCGCGTAAACTCTGGCGGCGGAAGCGCTTACGCTTCGGAACAGATATGGCGCGCCGTGCAACTTGCCAAGGCGAAGAAGCCTGTTGTCGTTTCGATGGGTGGAATGGCAGCGTCTGGCGGTTATTATATGTCATGCGCAGCCAACTGGATAGTTGCAGAACCTACCACTCTTACGGGAAGCATCGGTATCTTTGGAGTGATTCCAGACTTCAGCGGTTTGCTGACGCAGAAGCTTGGAGTTAAATTTGACTGCGTAAAGACCAACAGGAACAGTACCTTCGGCACTATGTCGCGCCCGTTCAACGAAGAAGAGCAGGGACATCTTTCAACATATATCGAAAGAGGATACAGAACCTTCCGCCAGCGTGTTGCCGACGGAAGACACATGACAACGGATCAAGTTGAGAAAATAGCGCAAGGACACGTGTGGCTCGGACAGGATGCTATAAAGATAAAGCTCGTTGACCAGCTTGGCGGACTTGACGTAGCTTTGGCAAAAGCGGCTAAGCTTGCCAAACTTGACGAATACCACGCAGCCGCTTATCCGGGCAAGGCAGACTTGATGGAACAGATACTCATGCAGACCCAAGATGCAGGCGGAAGCTATCTTGACGAAAAGATGCGCTCAACGCTTGGCGAGTTCTATCCCACATTCATGCTGATGAAAAACATCGGCAATGAAAGTCCTGTTCAGGCAAGAATGCCATACATCCTGAAAATAAGATAGCGCATGTAAATCGGCAATAGGCTGCAACAACAATAATCATTCTCAATGGAAGGCGATTTCATAAAGATAAACGAGTGGCTTTTGCCCTTGAGCTGGCTTTACGGCATCGGGGTCAGACTGCGCAACAAGATGTTCGAATTGGGCATACTGAAAAGTCGTAGTTTCGATATCCCGGTAATATCCGTCGGAAACATTACCGTTGGCGGCTCGGGCAAAACGCCTCATGTTGAGTTTCTTGTCAATACCCTGCACGACATGATGAAGGTTGCGGTGTTGAGCCGCGGATACAAGCGCAAAAGCAAAGGCTATGTGCTTGCGGACAAGGACACGACAATGGCGGAGATAGGCGACGAACCGTATCAAATGAAACGCAAGTTCCCTGATATCTATGTTGCAGTAGACAAGAACCGTTGCCACGGAATAGAACAATTGACTGGAAACAACGGAACAAAGGATGTGGATGTGGTTCTTCTTGACGATGCCTTTCAACATCGCTACGTTAAGCCTGGGGTAAACATTCTTCTTGTAGACTATCACCGGTTGATTATGTACGACAAATTGTTGCCCGCAGGTAGGTTGCGAGAGCCAAAGAGCGGGAAATCGCGCGCAGACATAGTCATTGTAACGAAATGTCCCTGCAATCTGAAGCCAATGGAGTTCCGCGTGATACAGAAGACCATGAATCTGTTTCCGTATCAGAAGCTTTATTTCACAACGCTTAAGTACGGAGATCTGAAACCAGTGTATTGTGGAGAAGACAGACGGTTGGAAAGTATTACGCAAGAGACATCCGTACTTCTGTTAACGGGCATAGCGTCGCCTCAGCAAATGATTGTGGATCTGCAGAACTATACTTCGCGCATAACGCCGCTTACTTTTGCCGACCATCACCAGTTTACCGTGTCGGACATAGAAAGAATCAACGACATGTTCAGCCAGATGGAAGGCAAAGACAAGATAATAATAACAACAGAGAAAGACAATGCTCGACTGTTCGGCATGAAAGGGCTTGCCGACGAAACGCGACGCCGACTCTATGTCCTGCCCGTTTCAGTTGGCTTCATGCTTGGACAGGAAGAGGAATTCAAAGAAAACATTATAGGATATGTACGAAAAAATTCAAGAAACAGCATCCTGGCTAAAGCAAAGGATGACAACAAGTCCGACAACGGCAATAATTCTGGGCACGGGCCTAGGACAATTAGCTTCAGAAATAACTGATAGCTATGAATTTCCTTATTCGGAAATACCCAATTTCCCTGTTTCAACAGTAGAAGGACACGCAGGAAAACTTATTTTCGGCAAACTTGGCGGTGTTGACATAATGGCAATGGAAGGACGCTTCCACTATTATGAAGGCTATAGCATGAAGGAAGTGACTTTCCCGATACGCGTAATGTATGAATTGGGCATTAAGACTCTGTTCGTTTCAAACGCTTCTGGCGGCATGAATCCGGATTTCAAGATTGGCGACCTTATGGTTATCACCGACCATATAAACTTCTTCCCGGAGCATCCGTTGCGTGGAAAGAATTTTCCTACGGGTCCACGTTTTCCGGACATGCACGAAGCGTATGACAAAAAGCTTATTGAGCAAGCTGACGAAATTGCAAAAGAAAAAGGTATACGCGTAGTTCACGGCATTTATATGGGCGTTCAGGGTCCAACATTCGAGACTCCTGCCGAATACAGAATGTATCATCGTCTCGGAGCCGATGCGGTAGGAATGAGTACAGTGCCAGAAGTGATCGTAGCTCACCACTGCGGAATAAAGACTTTCGGCATTAGCATCATAACAGACCTTGGACTTGAGGGACAAGCCGTTGAAGTAAGTCACGAAGAGGTGCAGATAGCAGCAAATGCCGCACAGCCGCTTATGACTGAAATAATGCGCGAGATGATAAGAAGAGCCTGAAGCGTACGCAATGTCACAGGAAAGCGAGGCACAGAATTATCTTATATATTAAATAATGTGGGGCAAAGAAAAATTCTTTAGCCATACATTATTACATAGTACACGGAGAATGAAATTCACAGGAAAGCAAGTAAATCGATTTTACTTGTTCTTCCTGTGAAAAACGGTCTCTGTGTACTGTGCATTTTCTGAGAGTTACTCTAATTAACTGCCGCAATTTTATGCGGCTACAACAACAATAACATCAAATGACCGATATTTCAAAACTCGGAGAGTTCGGCCTTATACACCGACTGACCGATGACATCAAAACAAAGAATGCTTCAACAATAAAGGGTGTTGGCGACGATTGTGCAGTTTTGCACTATCCCGACAAGGAAGTGCTTGTTACGACAGACATGCTTATGGAAGGAGTACATTTCGATCTCACTTACATCGATTTGCAACACTTGGGATACAAGTCTGCAATGGTGAACATTAGCGATGTGTTCGCAATGGGCGGGACGCCCCGTCAACTCACGGTTAGCCTTGCACTAAGCAAGCGCTTCACAGTGGAGGACATGGAAATGTTTTACAGCGGCCTTCGTATGGCTTGCGACAAGTGGAACATAGATATTGTCGGCGGCGACACAACATCGTCTTTTACCGGCATGGCAATAAGCATTACCTGCATTGGCGAAGCTTCAAAGGAGAATATCATTTACAGAAGCGGTGCAAAGGATACCGATCTTATTTGCGTGTCAGGCGACCTTGGCGCAGCTTACATGGGCTTACAGTTGCTTGAACGCGAGAAGAGCGTTTACTATCAGCAAGTGGAAGAGGCAAAGAAGAAAAAAGACAGCAAGATGCTCGAGGCTTTGGCTAATTTCCAGCCCGATTTTGCGGGAAAAGAGTATCTTTTGCAACGCCAGCTGAAACCGGAAGCAAGGGGAGACATCATCCAGAAGTTGCATGAACTGAATATAAAGCCAACGGCAATGATGGACGTTAGCGATGGATTGAGCAGCGAACTCATGCATATCTGTGAACAAAGCGGCTGTGGTTGCCGCGTGTTTGAGAAGAACATTCCCATAGACTACCAGACAGCCGTTATGGCGGAAGAGCTGAACATGAACGTCACAACGTGCGCTTTGAACGGAGGAGAAGACTATGAACTGCTTTTCACCGTTCCAATAGGCGATCACGACAAGATTCAGATGCTTGACGACGTGAAACTGATTGGGCACATAACGAAGAAAGAATTCGGACATCAGCTCGTTTCGCGCGACGGAAATGAATTTGAACTCAAGGCTCAAGGCTGGAATCCTCTGTCATAGTTTGGAAATAAATAATAGAATAGGTATTTAGCAACAGAAAAACTTCCACAAAAACATAAAATGGAAACATTAACCAGAATAAAGAAGGAAAAAGAAATAAGGCGTAAACTTGACTTGCTTTTGCGTACAGGCGAGATTCTTGTTGCGAGTGGGGCAGACACGAGCCGTATCCACAGAAATATGCACCGCACCGCTGCTTTTCTTGGTCTGCCGGAAGAGAACCTTCATATTTACGTGAACTACAACATGCTGCAGGTGAACCTTAGTGACGAGACACACTCGCTGTGCAAGTTCCAAAGGTGCGACGAACACGGCATAAACATGCAGGCCATTTCGGAAATAAGCAAGCTTTCGTGGAGGGCGATAAGGGAAGATTATTCTCTTGACGAATATGAAAGGCAGATGGAAGAAATTCACAGCTGGCCACGAAACTACACCGTCAATCAGGTTTCTGTGGGCGCCGGATTGGCGTGTGGGGGCTTCTGCATTCAGTTCGGCTGCGACTGGACAGCTTTTTTCTATGCTTCTATTGCGGCAATGATAGGTTTCCGCCTGCGTTCTTACTTAAACAAAACCGGTTCGAACTCGTATGTCAACATAGGCATAGCTGCTTTCGTTTCAACAATCATTGCGTGGCTTACCGCATATATCTCCATGCCGATTGTGTCTGACCGCTTGCCCGAATGGTTGGCAGCCGTATTGCATTCCGATACACCTTGGCATCCTCTCATGGCATGCGCACTCTTCATCGTTCCGGGCGTACCGCTAATAAACTTTGTGTCCGACATGATAGAAAACCACATAGAAGTAGGTCTGAACAGAGCGATAAACACATTGCTTATGGTTACGGCAATGTCGTTCGGCATATCGATGGCAATCACAGTGTGCGGTGTTGACAACTTTGTGAAAGACCTTAGCATGACACCGCACAATACTTACTTGAGCTATTCCATTGCGGCAGCTATTTCGGCAATGGGCTTCTCAATGATTTTCAACATTCCCAGGCGTCTGTTGTGGGTTGTTGCCGTGGGTGGTATAATTGCCGTATGCACGAGAAACTTCGTGAATCTTGGTGCAAGCAACAACAACGTGGGGCTCGACCAGGGGCCAATCATGGCTGCGTTAGTGGGATCTCTGCTTGTCAGCGTGCTGTGTGTCAAGTTTGTCCATGTCTTCCACACGCCCCACCACTGTCTTGCCATTCCAAGTGTTATACCTATGGTTCCTGGAGTGCTTATGTATCGTGCTCTTTTCGCTCTGATAGAGATGCAAGGCGTTGTCGGAGAACTGACCGAGGCTTTCTCCAATGCAGTAAAGGCGTCACTCATAATTCTTTGCATTGCCATTGGCGTAGCTATACCAAACATTTATGCGCGGCGTTGGCTCATGCCTATGCGAAAGCAGAAACTGAACAATCTTATATTGAAGCGGCAGGAAAAAAGAATCTTTGCCAGTCTCGACAAGGATTAGAACGCAAACGCGATTGTGTCAAATAGTCATACGGAAGTGTGCCAAAATGTCATTGATGACTTTTGGCACGCTTTTCGTTTATCCGGTAGCGGACACGAATTAGTCCGAAGCGGCAAAGCCGCAGCATAAAACAGAAAACAACAATAAAACTTTAAGAATTATGAATATCAAACCATTGGCAGACAGAGTATTGGTTGTGCCCGCTCCTGCAGAGGAAAAGGTAGGTGGAATAATTATTCCTGATACAGCAAAAGAAAAACCGCTTCACGGTAAAATCGTTGCTGTAGGAAACGGTACCAAGGACGAAGAGATGATTCTGAAAGAGGGCGACGAAGTACTCTACGGAAAGTATTCCGGAACTGAATTGGAGTATGAAGGCGAAAAATACCTTATGATGAGACAGAGCGACGTGCTCGCAATTCTTACGAAATAAACCGTATTTTGCAGGTTTCTGAAAGTCCTGCTGAACAATATGCCGCTAGAAACAAAAAAGTATGCGGTTAAAACGAAACAAAACGAAAGGAAATAAATCATGGCAAAAGAAATAAAGTTTGACGTAGATGCAAGAGAACTCCTCAAGCAGGGAGTTGACCAGTTGGCTAACGCAGTTAAGGTAACACTCGGTCCGAAGGGACGCAATGTCGTAATCGAGAAGAAATTCGGTGCTCCGCAGATAACAAAGGACGGCGTTACCGTTGCAAAGGAAATAGAACTGGAAGACAAATTCCAGAATACCGGTGCACAGCTCGTAAAGAGTGTGGCAAGCAAGACTGGCGACGACGCTGGTGACGGAACAACTACCGCAACAATTCTGACACAGGCTATCGTAACAGAAGGTTTGAAGAACGTTACAGCAGGAGCTAACCCACTTGATTTGAAGCGTGGTATAGACAAGGCAGTTAACGCAGTAGTTGACTATATCAAGGACAACGCCGAAATCGTAAACGACAACTACGACAAAATTGAGCAGGTTGCAACTGTAAGTGCAAACAACGACCCTGAGATAGGTAAGCTTATTGCCGATGCCATGCGCAAAGTAAGCAAAGACGGAGTTATAACAATTGAAGAAAGCAAGAGCCGCGACACATATACGAATGTCGTTGAAGGTATGCAGTTCGACCGTGGCTATCTGAGCGGATATTTTGTTACTGACTCTGACAAGATGGAGTGCGTGATGGAGAATCCTTATATCCTTATCTACGACAAGAAAATAAGCAACATCAAAGATTTTCTGCCCATCCTTCAGCCAGCAGCAGAGAGCGGACGTCCGTTGTTGGTAATTGCTGAAGACGTGGATTCAGAGGCACTCACAACATTGGTTGTTAACCGTTTGCGTGGCGGCTTGAAGATTTGTGCAGTAAAGGCACCTGGTTTCGGCGACCGTCGCAAGGCAATGCTCGAAGATATCGCTGTGCTTACAGGCGGTGTGGTAATAAGCGAAGAGAAAGGCTTGAAGCTTGAGCAGGCTACTCTTGAGATGTTGGGAACTTGTGAAAAGGTAACAGTTTCGAAAGACAACACTACAATAGTAAACGGAGCCGGTAAAAAGGAACTGATTGCCGACCGTGTTGCTCAGGTCAAGAATGAGATTGCAAACACAACAAGCAGCTACGACAAGGAAAAGCTTCAGGAACGTCTTGCTAAGCTTGCTGGAGGCGTTGCAGTTCTCTATGTCGGAGCAAACAGCGAAGTTGAAATGAAGGAGAAGAAAGACCGTGTTGACGATGCTCTTTGCGCTACACGTGCTGCAATCGAAGAAGGTGTTGTCGTAGGTGGCGGTACAACATATATCCGTGCCCTCGATGCCCTGAAAGCAGTGAAAGGCGAAAATGCCGACGAGCAGACTGGTATCAGCATCGTTGAGCGTGCCATCGAAGAGCCTCTGCGTCAGATTGTACGTAATGCAGGCGGTGAAGGTGCCGTTGTTGTGCAGAAAGTTCGCGAGGGCGAAGGCGACTTCGGTTACAATGCCCGCAAGGACACTTACGAAGACCTGCGCGTTGCAGGAGTAATTGACCCTGCCAAGGTTGCCCGCGTAGCTCTTGAGAACGCTGCTTCCATTGCCGGAATGTTCCTTACAACCGAATGTCTTATCGTAGACAAACCTGAAGAAAAGGCTCAGATGCCTATGGGCAATCCAGGAATGGGTGGCATGATGTAATATTGATAACTCAGCATAACAAAAAAGAGTTGGCTTTTGATAGTCAACTCTTTTTTTTGATAATAAATCTTTTAAATATGCGTTTTCATGTAAGAAAGACTTGCGCTCAATTCTTATTCTTCATAAATTTGCGGCAGATAAATAAAAGCAATTATATTAAGGAATAATATAACATTATTTTTTGATTTGTTTTAGTAGATTAGTTTTTAAGTAGTTTGTTTTTGAAAATCGGTTGTCGTGAGACATCCGGTTTTTTTGCTGTCTGAAGGGCAACAAAAGCCAAAGTCAGCATAACGGAATATGGATAACGTTTTAATAGACAAAGAAGTACAATGTCAAAAATCGAAAATTCAAAGTCAACCGCCGATATGACCGTTGGCTCGCCCATGCATGCAATCGTAAAGTTTGCTGTTCCACTGATACTTGGATATATACTTCAGCAGATGTATCTCATCATCGACGCTGCAATCGTAGGGCGTTGGATAGGTGTAGGGGCATTGGCGGCTGTTGGAGCTTCGTCCAGCATAATGTTCTTGATAATGGGATTCTGCAACGGTTCATGCGCAGGCTTCGCCATTCCTGTTGCACAGGCGTTTGGAGCGAAAGATTTCTCAAAGATGCGCGCTTACGTCAGCAACAGTATCCGCATCGCTGTAGTCTTCGCCGTTGTCATAACTTTCCTGTCATGTATCTTCTGCGAGAAGATTCTACACCTTGTCAACACTCCAACAGAAGTGTTTCACGAAGCGTATGTGTTCCTTATGCTTCAGTTTGCAGCCATACCGTTCACCATTGCCTACAATCTTCTGTCCGGACAGATTCGTGCCTTAGGCAATTCCAAACAACCTTTCTTCTTCCTTATCACCGCATCCGTGGTGAATATCTTGCTCGACGGCGTGTTGATTCTCGGCATGGGACTTGGAGTTGAAGGCGCCGGCATTGCCACATGGCTTTCTCAGGCCTTGTCCGTATTGCTGTGCGTGTGGTATATCAAGCGGAAAATGCAGATTCTCATACCGCAAGGCAGCGAGCGGCGTTTCGACAACAAGAAGACCAGCATTCTGTTGAACAACGGAGTTCCCATGGGACTTCAGTTTTCCATTACTGCCATAGGCAGCATAATGTTGCAAAGCGCCAACAACGCTCTTGGAACGGTGTATGTTGCGGCCTTTACGGCGTCCATGCGCATAAAGTATCTGTTTACTTGCGTGTTCGAGAACATCGGTGTCGCCATGGCAACTTACTGCGGTCAGAATCTTGGCGCAGGCAAGATGGAACGCATTCGCCTTGGAGTGTGGGCTGCGGTAAAGATGATGCTTGTTTACTTCGCCTTTACATTCATTCTTATCTATCCTTTTGCCGATTGCATGATGACACTGTTTGTGGACAGCGGTGAAGCAGAAGTGGTTACATACGCGGCTCGTTTCATGCGCATCGCCAATTATTTCTATCCCTGTCTCGGCCTCCTCACAATACTTCGCTACAGTATTCAAGGCCTTGGCTACAGCAATCTCTCCATGCTCAGCGGCGTGATGGAAATGATAGCGCGTTGCGGCGTCAGCCTGTGGCTCGTTCCCGTGTTTGCATGGACGGGCGTTTGCTATGGCGACCCTGTGGCATGGATAATGGCCGACCTCTTCCTCGTGCCGGCATTCTGGTGGCTTTACAGGCATATTTCAAGGGAAATGCAACGGCCTTCTTCAGTGTGTTGAGGCTGAAGAAGTGTACATCTGATAAAGATTGCGCTTCAATGTTCCAATAACTTGACGTTTTTACACGCTTAACCAGTTTTTTGCAGTACCTTTGCACCGTATGGAGAAGCTCATTGAACTTTATTCTGCCTGGGCAGGAAAGGCCCCGGCAAGGATTGAAAGCGTTGCCGGAGCAGGGAGCAACCGCAAATACTGTAGGTTTATTGACGAAGACGGACACGGCGTAATTGGAGTTGTCGGGACAAGCCGCGATGAAAACCACGCTTTCCTGTATCTTGCCAGACATTTCGGCGGGCTGAAACTGCCGGTTCCAAAGGTGCTTGCCGTTTCGGCTGACGAGTTGCGCTATCTGCAGACAGACCTTGGCAACACTTCTCTCTATGATGCTCTGAAAGGAGGACGCGAAGCAGGAGGAAGATACACGCAGCGGGAAAAACAACTGCTTGTCAATACCATACGCCAGTTGCCTGCCATGCAGATGCACGGCGCAATAGACCTGGACTGGAGCAACTGCTATCCGCAGCCGGAATTCGATGAGAACAGTGTGCTTTTCGACTTGAACTATTTTAAATACTGCTTCCTTAAACCCACAGATCTTGACTTTCACGAACTGAAGCTTGAGGCAAATTTCCGTATGTTCGCAAAAGACCTTACTGCGGAAACTACCGACAGTTTCCTTTACCGCGACTTCCAGGCGCGAAACGTAATGCTTGATTCCGGTGGCAACCCTTATTTCATCGATTTTCAAGGCGGAAGAAAGGGACCGTATTACTATGACCTTGCGTCGTTCCTGTGGCAAGCCTCGGCAAAATACCCTCATAAGCTTCGCCGCGAACTGGTTTACGAATATTACGATTCGCTGAAAAACTATACCGAAGTGCCTTCTGTGCGCCATTTCGTCGAAAGGCTGTGCCTCTTCGTCTTGTTCCGCACTCTGCAAGTGCTTGGGGCATACGGCTTCCGCGGATACTTCGAACGCAAGAAGTATTTCATAGAGAGCATTCCCGCTGCAATGCAGAATCTGCGTGAGCTTCTTGAGCTTAACGTCTTCCCTTATCCTTACATGATAGACATGCTCAAACGACTGACAATGCTTCCGCAGTTTGCACCATTGGAGGAAAAGACGCGAGACCGCAATGACGGATTGAAGACTGACGAACGCAATATCTATAAGGCGCACCCTCAAGACGGGCCGGCAACCTATTCAAAATACGACGGAAAGGGGCCGCTTGTTGTGCGCGTGTTCAGTTTCTCCTATCGCAAGGGCATTCCGGAAGACGAGTCCGGCAACGGTGGTGGATATGTATTCGACTGCCGCAGTACCCACAACCCGGGGCGTTACGAACCTTACAAGAAGCTTACCGGACTTGACGAACCGGTGATACGTTTCCTTGAAGACGACGGCGAGATTCTTACTTTCCTTGAAAGCGTCTACAAACTGGCTGACGCCCATGTCGCACGATACATGCAGCGAGGATTTACCGACTTGATGTTTTCTTTCGGATGCACCGGCGGGCAACACCGCAGCGTTTATTCTGCGCAGCATCTTGCCGAACACCTTAACCGCAAGTTCGGTGTTGAGGTGCGTATCCTGCACCGTGAGCAGGGAATTTCACAGGTATTGGAACGAAAAACAACAGACAACAACAACGGATAACAGGCATGCAGAGATATTTCATATACCTAAGCTACGACGGAACGGCATACCACGGATGGCAAATCCAGCCCAACGGGAACTCGGTGCAGGCTGAACTGCAGCGCGCGCTGTCCACATTGTTGCGCGTTGAAACGGAAATAGTCGGAGCAGGACGCACCGATGCCGGAGTGCATGCGCGGTTGATGGTTGCACATTTCGATACGGAAAAAACATTCGACTGCGGTCAGCTTGCCTATAAGTTAAACCGTTTGTTGCCAAGAGACGTGTCGGTGAGTCGCGTCATACCTGTAGAAGAAGGCATGCACGCAAGGTTCAGTGCAACACGACGCACATACAGATATTACATCCATCTTCAAAAAGATCCCTTCCGCCGTTTCTTCTCTTGCGAGACACACTACGATTTGGACTTTCCGCTAATGAACGAGGCTGCATCTCACCTTCTTGAGTGCAGCGACTTTGCTGCATTCTGCAAAACGCACACCGATGTCAAGACAACGTTGTGCCGCGTAACGCAAGCACGATGGGTTGACGAGGGCAACGGATGCTGGCATTTTGTGATCTCTGCCGACCGTTTTCTGCGTAACATGGTGCGTGCCGTGGTCGGAACGCTTGTTGAAGTCGGGCGTCACCGTATGACGCTCGCTCAGTTCGACGCTGTCGTGGCAGGCAAGAACCGCAGCAACGCAGGCGAGAGCATGCCCGGAAACGCCCTCTTCCTTGAGGACATACGTTATCCTTTCGATAAAGACTAAAACATTATATAACTATCATGTGGCTAATATTGGCATTCCTTTCGGCTACGTTGCTCGGCTTTTACGACTCGTTCAAGAAAGAGTCTCTGCGCGACAACGCGGTCATTCCCGTGCTGTTCCTCAACACGCTTTTTGCATCGGCTATATTCTTGCCGTTCATCTTGCTGTCTCAGACAACTAACCTGCTTGACGGCTCAATTTTTTACGTGCCCTCAGGCGGCTGGGCAGAGCACAAATACATCATCGGAAAGAGCTGCATAGTTCTGTCGTCGTGGATATTCGGCTATTTCGGCATGAAACATCTTCCTTTGACAATTGTCGGCCCCATCAACGCAACGCGCCCTGTAATGGTTCTCGTCGGTGCTTTGCTTGTTTTCGGCGAGCGTCTCAATCTGTATCAATGGATAGGTGTCGCTCTTGCCGTGGCGTCTTTCTTCATGCTCAGCCGCAGCGGAAAGAAAGAAGGCATAGACTTCAAGCACGACAAGTGGATTTACTTTATCGTTCTTGCGGCGGTGCTTGGAGCAGTAAGCGGGCTTTACGACAAATATCTTATGGCTCCGCCAGAAAGCGGCGGTGTAGGGCTTAACAGTATGATGGTCCAGAGCTGGTATAACATCTACCAATGTTTCATGATGCTCGTTATGCTTTTTGTTATATGGTGGCCAAAGCGAAATGTCACAACGCCGTTCCGTTGGCATTGGGGCATAGTCCTTATCAGTGTGTTCTTGAGTGCTGCCGATTTTGTGTATTTCTATGCGCTCAGTTTCCCCGATGCCATGATAAGCATCGTTTCGATGGTAAGGAGGGGCAGTGTGATAGTTTCGTTCCTCTTCGGTGCCACACTTCTCCATGAGAAGAATCTCAAGAGCAAGCTCGTTGACCTTCTGCTCGTTCTCCTTGGAATGGTTTTCCTTTATATCGGAAGTAAATAAAGGTGGCCGTTTGTTGCTGCCACGCACATAAGTTGCTTTAATGCAAAAGTCCGCTTGCTTTCATTCATAAGCAAGCGGACTTTTTGTATGTAACGACGGTTGGTTGTGATTCTGTTTCTCCAACTTTGCCGTATGTCTCAATATACTCTTGGTCCGAATATGGTTGTTCCCACGCGCACCATGGTGCTGCCGCATTCAACGGCAATCTTGTAGTCGTGGCTCATGCCCCATGAACGTTCGCAGAAGGCATCGTCGTCGGCAAAATATTTCGCCTTCACTTCGTCGAAGAATTGCTTTGCCTCAAGAAATTCCTTGCGGATAAGCTCTTCGTCGTCGGTGTTCGAGGCCATTATCATAATGCCGCATATGCTCACGTTCTTCAGGTTTCGCCATTCGCCTTCGGCCAGAAGTTCTCGGCATTGGCTTATGGTCAGCCCGTATTTCGTTGCCTCCTGTGCAATATGCAGTTCCAGCAGCACCCGAATTGTCCTGTTGTTTTTTGCCGCTTGCTTGTTTATCTCCTTCATCAACTTTAGCGAGTCAACAGCCTCCACCATGTCTATGTACGGAGCAATGTATTTCACTTTGTTTGTTTGCAGGTGTCCGATAAAATGCCACTTGATGTCGGCTGGCAGCGAGTTTACTTTCTTTGCCAGTTCCTGTTCGTGGCTTTCGCCGAACACGCGTTGTCCTTCGGCATAGGCGGCCTCTATGTATTCGTTTGGGTGGAACTTGCTCACCGCCACCAGTGCCACACCTTCTGGAAGGCAGTCTTTCACCTCGTGCAAATGCTTGGCTACGTCATATTCCATATCTGTTCCTCCTTTCTTTTTGTTGTTCCTTATTCTTCTGTCTGTGCGTCCTGCTCGTATTCGGGCACGTCGTTAACCTCCGGATTGGCCGTCTTCATGTCGCTGTTGTGCTCAAACACGTCCATAATCTGTGTTTCTGTAACAGAAGCGATAACATAGTCCATCTGCCCCGTGTCCATCACTTTTTTTATGTTGTTCACTGCTCCGATGAATGAGCCGGCGTGAACAAGGTAGTAATGATTGCTGCGTTTCTCTTTCGCAGTCTTTTCGTCAAGGGTTATAAACTGTAGTTTGGCCTTATACCAGCGGTCAGCCTCTGCTTCGTCGCTGAAAAATATTTCTGAGTATGTGGCCTTCTTTATGTCGCGCACTTCAAATTCTCCGCTGATGTAGCTCGACATGTCTTCTATTATTGCGTTTTCAGCTTCGGTGAAGCACAGGGCGTCAACGACATATTGTTCCACTACCTTTTTTTGCATGCCGTCTTCCATCATCTTCTCGTAGCGTATTTTGCATTCAAACCATTCTGCTGTTCTTGCTCTCATATCAATTTCTTATTGTATTAGTTATGTTTTTGTTTATATAAAGTAACGTATTCTTTCTTTTCCGTGTTTTTTTTTCTCCGTTCCCGGTCTTTTCCGTTGCGTTTTCGCTATCCTATAATCAGTCCGGCGGCAACGGCAATTCCGTATACGAACATGTTTCGTGCCGTTTCTGCAAGCACAGTGTTCAGTTCCTTGCCTTTGCCAATCTCAACCATGTGGCGGTATGACCTAATGTGAAGTGCAAGGTAGACCAAAGGCAGAAGGAACGCCCATATCCTGCCCTCAACGGCAAACGCCGTTCCCGCCATGCACGCCACGATGCCAAGCCAAAGGTAAAGCTTCCTTCCTCGCTTTTCGCCGATTGCCACGATGAGAGTGTGTTTCCCGGCCCTTTTGTCGTTGTGTATGTCGCGATAGTTGTTCACAACAAGCAGCGTGTCGACCACCAGTCCGCATGCCGTTGCGGCAATGAACAGCTGTGGTGTGGCTGTTCCGGTCTGTATATAGTATGTTGCACCAACAGGAACGAGACCGAAAAACACCAATACAAGAACGTCGCCCAATGCGTGTTGTGCCATGAACGTGGTGTAAAGGAAACAGAACACCACGCACAGGATACCGATTCCCACCATCTGCCATCCCGCAATGAAGGCTAGGGGCAGCCCGATTGCACAGGCAACCAGTGTAGTTACCGCTATGCCGCGTTTCATTGCCGCAACGTCTATCCATCCCATTTGGCAAGCGCGCGGCGGTCCTAGGCGCAGTTCGTCGTCTTTTCCGCTTGCAAAATCGAAATAGTCGTTCACGAAGTTTGCGTCAACCTGCATTACAAATGCGAAAAGAAGGCACAACACTGCCGGCAACGGCTGGAATGCGTTTCTCCCTCCGTCTGCCCATGCCATGGCAAGCGCTATCATTACCGGAACGGAAGCTCCGGTTAATGTCTTTGGGCGTGCGGCAAGAAGCCAAGCCTTGGCCGAGTTTTTCGCTATGTTGCTTTGTTTTGTCATGTTTGCAGTGATAAATGTGTTGCAGCAAGGACTGTTGGTATCCTGTCTAAATGCTTGTATTACAGTTTCCCCGTTGTCAGGAAAGTGCGTTAAACCTTGGCTGCGACTTGCAAAAATAAACAAAAGGTAGTATATTTGCAAGAAAATCCGAACAACTTTTGCATGACAGGAAAGAATGTAAGTTTAGATTTAATGGAGTTTGTGGAAACGGAAATCCTTCCGCGTTATGCCGCTTTCGACCAGGCCCATCGTCTGCCTCATGTCACACGTGTTATAAAACAGTCGTTGGCGCTGGCGCGAAACATTGGAGCAGACTTGGACATGGCATACGTGGCGGCAGCCTACCACGACTTAGGGCTTGAAGGGCCGCGAGCCATTCATCACCTGACAAGCGGAAAGATACTTCTTGCCGACAAGCGCCTGCGCCGCTGGTTTTCGGCAGAGCAGATAAAAATAATGAAGGAGGCCGTTGAAGACCACAGGGCGTCGGCCTCGCATGCCCCGCGAAGCATTTACGGAAAAATCGTAGCGGAGGCAGACCGCGAACTTGACCCCGATACCGTGTTCCGGCGCATCATTCTTTATGGCCATGACCATTATCCTGAGATGAGTCGCGAGCAACAATGGAAACGTTTCGTAGAGCATCTTGACAACAAGTATTCCAGTTCAGGATACATAAAACTGTGGATTACGGGGGGAGAGAACGAAAGAAAGCTGAAGAAGATACGCGAATATATAGTGTCGCCAGTCAAGCTCCGTCCTCTGTTTGACAATCTCTTTGACGAAATTTACAGTTCGGGCGAATAGCCAATGAAGTTCATAGGCATTTGTAAAAAGCCTTGAGAGCGGCCGAACAAAAAGACTAAACAAGTTTTACACATAGACAGATTATGAGAAAGAAACTAATTCTCGGTCTCCTGCTTGCCGCCATGACGGCAGGAGCAGTTAAGATGAAACCCGGAGTGACGCTCGTCAAGCAGAGCGACGGCACTTCGATTTCGGTGAGGGCTTACGGTGACGAAGACCTCAGCTACTTCCTTGCCTCCGACGGTACGCTGCTTTGTCAGCAAGGAACAGACTTTTTTGTGGCTAACGTGACGGCTGACGGACGCCTTGTTCCCTCGCAACAGCTTGCACACGAGCCGCAAATGCGTGGCGTTGCCGAGGCAACTATGGCAAAGCAACAGAACCGCAATCTCTTTTTCAACTCCATAGGCAGACAGGCAAGCGCCAACCGCATTATGCGTGAACCGGTATCAACCGACGAAACACTTTTCCCACATTCCGGTCAACCGCATGTTGCCGTAATTCTTGTGGAGTTCAGTGATGTTAAATTCTCTGTCTCCGACCCCAAGGCCACGTTCGACAAATATCTGAACGCAGAGGAACTGTTCACAAAAGACAATGCGCCCGACATGGGATATACCACCACAAGCGGCAGTTTCATTTGCAACTACGGCAGCGTTTCACGTTATTTCAACGACATGAGCTTCGGTCAGTTCAAACCTAAGTTTGACGTTTACGGACCGGTTACGCTTGCCCAACCGATGAAATACTACGGTGAGGGAAGTTCTTCGCAGGAGAATATGAAAGGTCTCTTCACTGACGCTTGTTCGGCTGTCGACGCCGATGTGGATTTTTCGCAGTATGACATAAATGAAGACGGTAACATTGACCTCGTTTATATAATATATGCAGGATTTTCACAAAGCATAGTTGGCAATCCGACAGACTGTATTCATCCCAAATCGGGCTTGGTTTCGCTCAACAGTACTTTCGACGGAAAATCTGTTCGCCGCTATGGCGTTAGCAGTGAGCTTAACGGAACGACAACGGAACAGCAGAAATACGGACTGATGATAAACGGCATAGGAGTGTTCTGCCATGAGTTCTCGCATTGTATGGGCTTGCCCGATTTGTATCCAAGCGGTGGAACGGCTGCTGAAAGGGCAATAAACCAGAATATGGAATATTGGAGTCTGATGGATTCAGGCGAATATACAAGAAACGGATATTGTCCTACTGCTTACACGGCATGGGAACGCGAGGCAATGGGGTGGATGTCTATCGAAACACTGAACGATGCAGCCGACATAAGTCTCAGTCCTGTTGCCGAAGGTGGCAAGGCTTATCGCGTGGTTAACGACAACGATGCTTCCGGAAATGAGTACTTTATAGTTGAGAACATTCGTCAAAGCGGATGGAACAGCAGGCTTTACTCGCAGGGAATGATGGTCACTCACGTTGATTACGATGAAAACGCATTCTCTTTGGGGGGAGCTAAGGTTAACAGCGTGCTTGGACATCCGCGAATGACCGTTGTGGCTGCCGACGGACTGTTCATTCCTGAATATTTTCTGGGTGAGACGGTGACGGAAGACACCAACGCAGACGTTAAGGCCATCAATGCCGCTTTCGTAAGCAAGTATGGTGGAGAGACATTCACGTCTGCTCTTTACAAGGCCGAAGCTGCAGGTGATCTGTTCCCAGGCAGTTCGAATGTTGTGTCGCTTACAGACGATTCAAATCCTGCAAAATATCCTTTGTATAGCGGTTCGGCAATATCAAAACCTATTACAGACATCGCGTATAACCAGGAAACTGGCGTTGTGTCGTTCAAGTTCAAGGGTGGAAAGACCGACGGAATCAGTGACGTTCAAGCCGATATGGATAAAGACCAGCGTGTGTTCTCTGTCAGTGGCTTGTATGTAGGCAAAGGCATAAACTCTCTCTCGAAGGGAATATATATTGTAAACGGCAAGAAGATAGTAAAAGGGTAATTTGCTGCTTCTATAACGTAAACAAAAGGCTGAACCTTCAATATCTATAGGTTCAGCCTTTTGTTTTTTTTTACTATGTGTTCTTTTTCTTTCTTAATGCCGTGAACTTGTTGTTGGCGGCAGCTCTTTTACAAATGAAGGCGCTTTGCTGTTTGTCCAACCTTTAGATTCTGAATTTCAGGCATTCGCTGATTTTCTGCATGGTTGTAAGTCGGGTGGGGACGAGCGGCAGTCTCAACACGTTTTCTATCATTCCCATCTCGTTTAGCATTGCTTTTACTCCGGCAGGGTTGCCGTCTACGAAAAGCAGGCTGAAAAGGTCCGTGAACTTATGGTGAATCTTTCGCGCAGCTTCAAACTCTCCGTTCATTTCCAGGCGCAACATGCGCGAGAACTCCTTTGGAAGCGCATTGCCGATGACGGAGATAACACCCACTGCGCCGCAGGCTATCATGGGGAATGTCAGTGCGTCGTCGCCGCTTATAACGTCGAACGAGTCCGGTTTGTTCTTTATTATCTCGTCAATCTGCTCAAGACTTCCGCTTGCTTCCTTGACTGCGACAATGTTCTTGCAGTCTTTTGCCAGTCTTACCGTTGTCTCCGCCTTGAGGTTCACGCCGGTTCTGCCCGGAACGTTGTATAGAACAACAGGCATCGAAGTTGCATTGGCAATGGCTTTGAAATGTTGGTAAAGACCTTCTTGCGACGGTTTGTTGTAGTATGGGCATACACTCAGAATGCCGTCAATGCCGGAAAAGTCGCGAGTATGCAGTTCTTCAATAACGGCAGAAGTGTTGTTGCCACCGCATCCTATAAGAATTGGCACTCGTCCGGCTACAACTTCAACAACAAGCTCCTTGATGCGTTGCTTTTCATCCTCTGTCAGTGTTGGAGTCTCCCCTGTTGTGGCAAGAATGCAGAAGAAATCGGCTCCGTTGCTGAGCTGATATTCCAAAAGGCGCTTTAGGGCGAGGTAATCTACCGCTCCCGAAGTCGTAAAAGGCGTTACAAGGGCTATGCCCAGCCCTTTGAATATGTTTTGAGACATGATATCTTCTTTAATAATGGACTGCAAATATAATACAAAATATGCTGATTCCAAAATTTTCATTCGTGGAATGTTCCGAACTGTAACTGAACCAATGAATGTCGGACAGTTACTGAAATGACTTGTCCGTTAAAATGATATTTTTGTATGGCATGTGTTTGTCTGGCGTGTTCGTTTCATTTGCCCAAATGATAATGCCTGTTTAATTTTATAATGTGGGGAAAGCGTTTTTGGGGGGAATAGCTCATTTCAAATTTTCGGACATAAAAAAACCGTAAAGCTTGGCTTTACGGCTAATTTCTTGCTTTTTCTGTTCTTACTTTCGCAATTACTTAGCGAGAGTATCAGCAGCAACTGTGTCAGCAGCAACTGTGTCAGCTGTATCAACAGCAGCTGTATCAGTTGTATCAGCAGCAGCAGCCTGCTCTGTTTTGTTACCACAAGATGCGAAAGAGATAGCTGCAACAGCTACGAACATTAAAACTAGTTTTTTCATTTTTCTTTGCTTTTTAAATCTGTAAAACAATCATTTGTTTATTAAAACGTTGCAAAGGTAAGTAAATTTCCAATACGTTGTGCAAATTTTTAGTGTTTTTTTTATCATTATTCTGTAACTTTTTTGTAAAGTATTGATAGTCAAGAATGTTTGTTTGAGCTGTTTTCTGATTCATAACGCTTGTTTTCTTTGCGTAGTCAGGTGGACAGTGCTGCAACGTACCTTCAGATTGTTGCTTAAAGGCAAATTTAGGGCTTGTGTATGAGAGACGTTTCAATGAATAATACGTTTTTTTTTGTAACTTTGCAAGTCCACAACTCATCAAACGGCAACATTTCATTATGTCCACCTATTTATTATATATGTCAACGGCTTTATTATATTTATAGTCAAACGGCATGAGTTGTTCTGAATGCTATATACAATAAACAAAAATGATTGATTCATCAGTATTTCAAGGCAAGACAGCCGCTTACTTCACGTTGGGCTGCAAACTAAACTTCTCTGAAACGTCAACGTTCGGAAGAATGTTGCAGGAGATGGGAGTAAGGAATGCCGAAGAAGGGGAGCGTGCAGATATTTGCCTTATAAACACTTGTTCGGTTACGGAAGTTGCCGACCATAAATGTCGGCAGGCCATTCATCGCATGGTTCGCCAGCATCCAAGTTCGTTTGTGGTTGTTACTGGTTGCTACGCGCAGCTTGAGGCGGAGACCATAAGTAAAATAGAAGGAGTTGACTTGGTGCTCGGAGCTAACGAGAAGGCCAGTCTCATACAGTATCTTTCCGATGCATGGACAATGCGCCAGACTAATGATGCGGAAGAAGGGGGGAGCGGAAATCGTAGCAGTTATCATTCGGTAAAGACGAAGGATATAAAAACATTCGCACCCAGCTGTTCGCGCGGTAACAGAACTCGTTTCTTTCTGAAAGTACAAGACGGATGTGATTATTTCTGTACATATTGTACAATACCATTCGCACGCGGTTTCAGCCGCAACCCTAGTATTGCATCGCTTGTTGGGCAAGCTCGCCAAGCTGCAGCGGAAGGCGGAAAAGAGATAGTGCTTACGGGAGTGAACATCGGAGACTTCGGGGCTACAACAAAGGAGAGTTTTCTTGATCTTGTGAAGGCACTTGATGCTGTGGAAGAAATAAAGCGTTACCGTATCAGCAGTCTTGAACCGGATCTCCTGTCCGACGAACTTATAAAGTACTGCTCTACGAGCCGAGCCTTTATGCCTCATTTCCATATTCCGTTGCAGAGCGGCTCAGATGCCGTTCTGAAACTGATGCACCGCCGGTATGACTCTGCACTCTTCGCCCATAAGATAAATCTTATCAAGCAGTATATGCCTGACGCCTTTATTGGTGTTGACGTAATGGTAGGCACGAGAGGGGAAACACCGGAGTATTTTGAGGAATGCTATGAGTTTCTTCGCGATCTCGACGTAACGCATCTTCACGTCTTTCCATATTCGGAGCGTCCCGGAACTGCAGCACTTCGTATACCTTATGTCGTTTCAGACAAGGACAAGAAACTGCGTAGCCGCAGACTTATAGAACTGTCGGATGAGAAGACGCAGCAGTTCTATGCCAAATATATAGGTGCAGAAGCAGAAGTGTTGTTTGAAAAAGCATCGAAAGGCAGGGCAATGCATGGTTTCACCAGGAATTATGTGCGTGTAGAACTGCCTGTATTGCAATCAAAGGACGAACTCGACAACCAACTCGTGACGGTAAAGCTGGGAGATTTCAACCACGACAAGACTGCTTTGAAGTGCGAGATAATATAAAGACAGTTTACACATTATTATATATATACCTTATTATATATATAGGACCATCGTTTAGAGTGCAGACATAATGGACTGCAAACTGAATTATACGGGGAAAAGGATGGATAAAGTAGCAATAGTCATATTAAACTGGAACGGAGAGAAGATGCTCAGCAAGTATCTTCCGTCTGTTGTAACTTGTTCTAAGGGAAAAGACTTCAACATTTATGTTGCAGACAACGCCTCCACAGACGGTTCTATGGCGATGTTGGAGAAAAACTACCCTCAAGTGCGCACAATTCAGCTTGAAAAAAACTGGGGATTTGCCGAAGGCTATAACAAAGCACTTGAGAAAGTGGATGCAGAACTCTATGTCTTGCTCAACAGCGACGTGGAAGTTACCCCACATTGGCTGGAACCGCTCGTAGACTATATGGACAACAATCCGGATGTTGCGTTCTGCCAACCAAAACTGCTTTCAGAACGTGACAAAGGTTCGTTTGAATATGCTGGTGCGGCAGGCGGTTTCATTGACAGATACGGTTATCCTTTTTGTAGAGGAAGAATGTTCGAGACCGTAGAACGCGACAACGGACAGTATGACAGCACGGCAAACATACTGTGGGCAACGGGTGCTTGCTTGATGATAAGGGCGAAGGACTATTGGAACGCGGGCGGCCTTGACGGTCGTTTCTTCGCACATAACGAAGAGATTGACCTTTGTTGGCGCTTGAACATACAAGGGCGTAAAGGAGTGTGCCTTGCCGAAAGTATTGTTTACCACTTGGGTGGCGGCACTTTGCCAAAGGGAAACCCGATGAAAACATATCTGAATTTCCGCAACAACCTAACAATGTTATACAAGAACCTCAGCGACGAGGAACTTGGCGGCGTTATGCGCATGCGCTTTTTCCTTGATTGGCTGGCCGCAATACAGATGCTTGTACTCGGAAGGAGCTGGGGAGATTTCAAAGCCGTAGCTAAGGCACGCCGCGATTTTAGAAGATGGAAAAAAGATTTCGCCGGTGACAGAAAGAAGATTCAGGCAAATCGCAAAAAAACATCGGACGAAATACCGGGTTTTAGCCGCTTTTCAATTCTGTGGCGGTACTATGTGAAAGGAGTTCGAAAGTTTGACGAACTGTGATTTATTTTATAACTTTGCAACGAAGAAGAAATCTGAAATCTAATAACTGAAACTTTATCCGTATGGCTTTTGTCAGCCATGCAATGAACAAACCTAATAAAACTAACCTTAAAGGATTATGAACAAATTATTAAAGTCTGTGGCGTTTTCGGGCGTCATTCTATTGACGGCGGCAGTTGCAGCGTGGGCAAAGACAGCTCATACGAGCATGCAGGCAAACTCCGATCTTCAGTCTTCAATGCGGCTGAATGTAGATGAAAGTTGGAACAACAATTCAAAAGCACCTTTGAAAGACGAGGCTTCAGTGCAGACAAAGGAACTGTATTACACTGACTTTTCAGAGTGGAAGGACTATGAATGTGCAGCAACAAACAAGGAAGTGAAGACTGTGACATGGAACACGAAATATAGTCATGAGCAACTGACTTTCTCTATCTTTAACACGCAGATAGGAGCAAGCAACTTCAATACAGGAAAGTTCCCTGATTGGACTGGCGGTATGCTTATGGCAGCAAAGGCAGCCGACCCATACGTCGAGACATCGACGCTTGCATCTATTACAAAAGTACACTTCCGCCATGGTGCAACAGGCAGCAACCGTGGATGGAAACTTCTTGCAAAAGGCGACGGCGACGCTGACTGGGTCGTGGTTTCCAGTTCTGTAGCTACTGTTGCACAAGGAACTGACGTTGATGTGGACATCAACAGGACAAACTGCAAACTTAGGTTTGAAAACATCAACACCAGTCAGAATGCATATCTCTTTGAACTGAGAATCTGGGGAAATGTCGATATGTCAAAGACACCGGCTCTTGGCAAATTTACCGTAAACGGAACGGAATACCAGGCTGTTGACATATGTAGTGAAGATGCCGACCACAATATGTGTGCCACAGTGGAAATCTCAAAGAAGGAAGCAATGGTTTCCGAGACAGAGAACCCTATTGTGTTCGGTACTCCTGACAACGGAGAGATAACCAACGTGGCTTATTCAAAAGTTGACGACAATAGTACTCTTGTTACCGTAACTGTTGCAACGGCAGCCGATACGACTGTCTACAAGATAACGGTTGCATACAAACCCGACTACACGTTGACTTATTACAATACCGACGGTACTGTGCTTGAAGCAACGCAACAAGTTGAGAAAGACGCAAAGATTGGCACACTGCGCGACGGTAGCGGAGTTGTCGTAGCAGAAGGAAAGGCATTCCGCGGATGGTTCGTTGCTGCAAACGGAGGCCGCAAATACAGTGTCGACGATGCGGTTACAGGTCCGACATCCCTTTATGCAGTAGCGACAGACATTGAAAAGGCAAGCGATGCAGACCGTTATACATACACATTGACAGACCGTTATTTCTATCCCGAAGACCATGAAGCGTTCAATCCCACAGGCGGTTCGTTCCATGACACTACGCATGGATGGCAATTTGGCAGCAACGACAAGATAGATCTTGTTGTCGGCAAACATGCCATAGTGTTCATTACTGGCTGCAAATACGGCAACGCAACCGCAATGACACTCTCAAAGGGTAACGAAACAGTGGGTACGATAGAACTTGACAAGGCAAACGACGGCGTGATGAAGAGTATAGAATACTCAGGCGAGCCTACAACGCTGACACTCACAGCCGATGCAGATTTCTATTTGCACAAGCTCGTTATTGCAAACCTCGGCGATGCATCCGTGGAGAAGAATGAACTAGGATACTATGTCGTTGAGGCAGGAAACGGCGGAAACTTCCTTACCATGCTCGATCTCGCAAATGCCAATGCAAAAGCAGATGAACGTACATGCATCTTCCTTCCCGACGGGACATACGACCTTGGAGAAGCAGTCCTTTCAACTGTCTCCGGCAACAATATCTCCATAATTGGGCAGAGTATGGACAAAACTATCATCAAAAATGCACCAGATATAAAAATTGAAGGCATAGGAACAACTGCAACACTGCTTGTTAAGGGACAAAACCTATATATGCAGGATTTGACTCTGCAGAACGCGCTTGACTATTATAAGGCAGGTTCTGCCGGACGTGCCGTATGTCTGCAAGACAAAGGCAGCAAAACGATTTGCAAAAACGTGAAAATGCTTTCTTACCAAGACACTTACTATAGCAACAGCAATTCACCATTCTATTGGGAAGACAGCGAAATTCACGGAACCGTTGACTTTCTTTGCGGAGGAGGCGATGTCGTGTACAACAGATGCAAGTTCGTAACAGAGAAACGCAGTGCCGACGGTCCTGGTGAATGTACGATTGCTGCGCCTTATACAGACGCAAGCAACAAATGGGGCTATGTCATGTTGAACTGTACCGTTGATGCAATTTCACAGTCGTTCAATTACGGACGTGCTTGGGGCGGAGTGCCTCGTTTGGCTTATATCAACACTACGCTTCTGCAGCCAGACAAAATATCGGCAAAGCGTTTTACTGTTGCCGGAATGAATGTTGCGGCAGACAAGTTTGTTGAATACAATACAACCGATGCGGAGGGCAATGTCGTTTCCCCAGCATCCAACGTGCTGAAGTTCACAAAAGACAAGACAACGAACGAGATGGAAACCATCCTCACCGCAGAGCAGGCTTCAGAATACACTTTGGAAAATATTTTCCCGACTTGGACTCCCGACCAGGATGCCAAGCAGTTGACAACAGGTCCGCTTAAATCAAGCGGAACGACACTCTCTTGGGAAGCCGTTGAAGGTGCCAAGGCATACGCAGTATTCAGAAACGGCAACTTTGTTGCAATGACCCGCAGCTGCGAATATGCTTTCTCTGAAGGAAAAGCTGATGAATACACCGTGCGTGTGGCCAATGCAATGGGTGGTTTCGGCGTTAGTTCCAGTACTGCCACGGGAATACATAATGCAAACTCTGTAAGTGGTGCAGGCGTTCTCTCTACATTATATTACACTACCGACGGTGTTCGTGTTGACGGCAATCGCAATGGCGTTATGATCATGGTTCAGAAGATGAACGACGGAAACTGCAAGACAACCAAACTGGTAAAGTAATATAAACAGTAAGGCTAAGATGAAGTCGACTTTAAGTGCGCATACCGTATTTTTTCAGTGCGGTATGCGCATGTTTTTATGTCTGCATGTTTCAGGACAAGCGTGCTAATATTGTAGAATATTATTACTATTTGTATAGATTTAGGATTTTGTGTCTTTCCTATAACTTCTTTTTAGCTGAATAACCATGTTTTTTTGCTATTTTTACATTGAAAAATAGTAATTTTGCACCAATCTTTTTAATTATTTTTATTATTGTAATAACTATGTTTTTTTATTCTCAGTCTTTTAGGCTAGGCCTTATTGCGCCCATCATGCTGGTAGCGAGCACAGTTTCGGCACAGACACTGAAAGGAAATGTGAAGGACAGCAACGGTGAGCCTATCATTGGTGCTACAATTCAGGAGAAAGGTGCCAAGAACATGGCTGTTACCGATTTGGACGGTAACTTCTCCATCAATCTTTCCGGCGGCAAACAGATCACGGTTTCATACATCGGTATGAAGACAGCAACCGTGAATGTGGCAGGGAAGAGCAATGTGGATATCGTAATGGAAGACGAATCGACAACGCTTAACGATGTCGTCGTTATCGGTTACGGTACTGTAAAGAAGAAAGACCTTACTGGAGCCGTTACTTCCGTAAGTGCCAAAGACCTTGCAAATATCCCTGTTTCTACCGCATCTGAGGCGATACAGGGAAAGATGGCAGGTGTGACAGTTACAACAACGGAAGGTTCTCCGGATGCAGATGTTAAGATCCGTGTGCGCGGCGGCGGTTCACTTTCTCAGGACAACTCGCCGTTGTATATCGTTGACGGCTTCCCTGTAAGTTCAATCAGCGATATTGCCCCCAACGACATAGAGAGCATTGACGTGCTTAAAGACGCTTCTTCTACTGCAATCTACGGTGCACGCGGTGCAAACGGTGTTGTAATCGTAACAACAAAGAGCGGTAAGGAAGGCAAGATACAGGTAAACTTCGGAGCTTCGCTCGGCATTCGCAAGGTTATGAAAGAGGTTGAGGTCCTCTCACCTTATGACTATGCAAAATATCAGTACGAGATACAATACGGAAAAGACCAGGAATACGGCGACTGGCGCGACATGGAAATCTGGAAATCAAAGGAAGGCAGCAACTGGCAGGACAAACTCTTCGGCAGAACAGGTCTTCAACAGATTTACAACTTGTCGGTAAGCGGTGGCTCAAAGGACACAAAGTTCAATATAAGCTACTCCCGCACCGGCGACAAGAGCATTATGATGGGATCCAATTATACCAAGGACAACATCAATGCAAAGTTGAACTCAAACCTGAACAAGTGGCTTACTCTTGATTTCAACGCACGTTTGGCATATTCCGTAGTTGACGGACTTAATTCCGGCGGTGACACAAACGATTCGAGCGCTTCAAACTCTATCATAAATAAGGCTATTACCTATCGTCCCGTAGAGCCGCTTAGCGCAACGAGCGATGATGATCCAGACGAAACGTCAAACACTGACATCAATCCATACGACCGTATGAACGGAACGTACAAGCAGCAGCGCCGCTTCCGCCAGGATTACAATGCTGGATTGAACTGGAAACCGTTCAAACACTTCACCTTCCGTTCTGAGTTCGGCTATACTTGGCGTTATGAGAACACTGACCAGGCATGGGACAAGCTTGCAACCCGAAACGACAATACCGGAGCCGGCTCTCCAAAGTCGAAGATTTCGCGTGTAGACGTGCGCAACTGGAGAAATTCCAATACTCTGACATACGACACGAAGAACGTGTTTGGAAACGATGACCGTTTGAACGTGCTTGTTGGTCAAGAGTGGTCCAGCTCAATGGAAAGCGACTACTATTCCAATACGATCAACTTCCCGACAGATTTCACTCTCGATGAAGTTTTGGCACACCAGGGAGCCGGTGAAGCACTTCCTCAGGCGAACAAGATTGGAGCAAAAGACAACATGATGTCTTTCTTCGGACGTATCAATTATACGTTTGCTGACAAATATTTGCTTACCGCAACATTCCGTGCCGACGGTTCAAGCAAATTCTCCAAAGGTAACCGTTGGGGATATTTCCCTGCCGTAGCTTTGGGATGGCGCATAAGCGAGGAAAAATTCATGAAGAACGTTGATTGGCTCTCAAACTTGAAACTCCGTGTGAGTTTCGGTGAAGCCGGAAACAACCGTATTCCGTCTGGCAGTATCTACCAACCGTTCTCGTTCCCAACTGATTACAGCAAGCTGAAAGAACCGTATTTCGACGAGAAACTTGGAACAGTAATGGAACTCGGCAGTTCCAAGGCAAATACCAAGCTTAAATGGGAAACAACCATAACGCGCAACGTTGGTTTAGACTTCGGATTCTTGAACAGCCGCATAAGCGGTACACTTGATTTCTACTGGAATACAACCAAGGATCTTCTTATGAAGAGCAAGATTTCTTCAAGCTCAGGTTACAGTTACCAGTACAGAAACTTTGGACAGACCTCCAACAAGGGTGTGGAACTTGCTTTCAACGCAGCTATAGTTGAGAAGAAGAATTTCACTCTCAATTTCACAGGAAACATTTCCTATAACAAAAACAAGATAGACAAGCTTAACACAGGTTCGGAATGGGATACCAACTATACTATTCCCGACGTCAATACCGGCAATAACTTCCGCGTTGTTGAAGGCGGTTCACTTGGTGAAGTGTGGGGTTACAGGCTTAATGGCTACTACACTGCATACGACGAAACAAGCAATCCTAACGGAGAACTTGTTTGGAATGGAAGCAAATGGCAGTTGCGCGAAGGTGATGTTGACGAGACTTCAAAGTTGATCGGAACACTTGCGCCGGGTTCTCCCAAGCTTAAGGTAGACGAGAAAGGAAACCCTGTGAAGGAACGTCTTGGCAACACCATAGCTCCATGGGCAGGCGGTTTCGGCTTGAATGCAACATTCCACGGTTTCGATGCGTCGATATTCTTCAACTATCAGTTCGGAAACAAGATTGTCAACGGAACAAAGCTCGGTTCGTCGTTCTATCATGACACTCGCAAGGGATATAACCTTAACGGAGACTTCGTCAACAGATATACAAACATCGACCCGGCCAATGGCTTGTCGTTGTCAAATCCAACTACCTATGCCACGGCAACAGGCGTGACAGAAGCAGAAGCAATAGCTCGTCTTAATGCGATTAACGCCAATGCCAGCATCTTCAACCCCGCACTCGTAACAAAGATGTACCTTCTCGACTATTTCGTTGAAGATGCCTCTTTCCTGCGTCTGCAGAACCTTACCATAGGCTACACACTGCCTAAGAAACTTCTTAAGAGCGTATTCCTGAACAATGTGCGCTTCTATTTCACTGGCTATAACCTGCTAACTATAACAGGTTACTCAGGCAATGACCCTGAAGTTGACTCCAGTAGCAAGAAGTCGCCGATGTCTCCTGGTGTAGACTACGCATCATATCCAAAGAGCCGCCTCTATGTATTCGGCGTAAACGTTTCATTCTAATTTCATAATAAGGAACAGAAAAATGAAAAATATATTCAAGACGATAGCATTGGGAGGAGCCGTGCTTCTGACAGCAACATCATGCAGCGACTTCCTCGACCAAAAGTCACCGTCCGACACTGACGCCAACAACGTGTGGCAGTCTTCATACTATACGCAGAACGTTCTTAATAAAGCGTATGGACTTCTTTGCGAAGACTATACCTATTCGCAGGTGCTTTGCTACACGTTCATGACCAATTCCGACATTGAGTTTGCTAACGCTTATGGCGAATCAAACGCAAAGGCAGAAGGAAAGGGGCGAGACTTGAACAATTATTACGCCAACAACGACGCATCGTTCAACAAACTGTCTTCGGCTTGGGACCATATTTATGAATGTATTGAATATTGCAACAACATCATAGATGGTTTGAAAGACCTGAAACTTGAGGGAGCAACGTCAACAACCAAGCAGATGCTCCGCTACAAGGGCGAAGCGCTCACTATCCGCGCCATGCTTTATCATGAACTTGTGCGCAACTGGGGCGACGTGCCTTACAGAACTGAGCCTTCAAACGACGACTTGTCAAATGTTAACGTAGGCAAGACCGACCGCGACGTCATTATGGATGGAATCATCGCTGATCTTGAAGAAGCCATAACTTATCTTCCTTGGGCTGGCGAGAACAGTTACACAACAGAGCACGTGACAAAGGGTTACGCACACGCACTTCTGGCACAGATTGCACTTCAGCGTTCCGGTTGGGCAATACGCGAAGCTGCAAAAGACGGTTACGTTACTGCCGCAGAGAACAGCGATCCGCAATACCCCACTCAGCGTTGCAACGATGAGGACCGTGTGAAGTATTATAAACTCGCCCTGTCTCACCTCAATGCAGTGATATCTTCAGGCAAGCATGCGCTTAACCCAAGTTTCGACGACGAGTGGACAAAAATCAACCAGTGCACACTCGATAACGAATACCGCGAGAATATCTTCGAGATACCAATGGGACTTGGCAACTCAAGCGAGCTTGGATATGGCATCGGAGTACGTTTTGCCGACAAGACTTCATACGCCTTGAAAGGCAATTCTTCAGCAAACGTGCAACTTCCTTCAACACTGTTCTGGATGTATGACCACAGCGGTAAAGACACACGCCGCGACCTTACATGTGCACCGTACCAGATAACGCTTGAAGACGGAGTGACAACAGAGACAATGAACGGCAACAGCCCGTTCGGAATCTATTGTGCAAAATGGGATGTTCGCAAGTTTAGCTCCGACTGGTCTGCCATAGCACAGATAAAGGATTCAAAGTTCGGAACAGGAATAAACTATGTCAAACTGCGCTATTCGCAGGTCCTGCTTTGGTATGCCGAAATACTCAACGAGCTTAACGGCAATCCAGACGACGCTACAGGCGGTTGTGGCCTGACAGCAAGGCAGGCTCTTGCAGAAGTTCACTGCCGTGCATACGCTACTGCCGACAAAGCCGTAGCACAGGCATATGTGGCAGGAATCTCTTCAGACAAGGATGCGTTCTTCAATGCCCTTGTTGACGAGAACGCTCTTGAGTTCGCAGGCGAAGGAGTGCGCAAGTACGAGCTTGAACGATGGAATCTTCTTAGCTCAAAGATAGACCAGATGAAAGCAGATTACAAGTCGCAGATTTACGAATACCCTCAAAAGCTTTACTACAAGACCTATAAGGAAAACGGTTTGGTGAAGATCGACATGAAGTCTGTGCGCTGGTACGACTGTGATGCACCTCAGAACGCTTCTGAATACGAGTATGTAACATTCTGGGGCGATGAGGCAAAAGATTCCAACACCAAGAAGACAAACCTCACAAACTTGGAGTTCATCAGCGGCGGCTTGAATGCGACTGTAAAGAACCGCTATCTTCTGCCGATTTACAATTCAACGATAAACGATTCAGAAGGAACGCTGACCAATTCATATGGCTTTATCCATAAATAAAAACAAGAAACAATGAATTTCATACAATCAAATATCAGCAAGGCTGTATTCGGAGCCGCAATGCTGCTGGCTGGCGCAACGTTCACAGCATGCTCAGACGTAAACGACTGGGACGTTGATCCTGCATACGACCGTCTTTTCCACTCGTCCAAACTGGAAGTGAAAGCGGGCGAAGATAATGCCGAAGTCACTTTCAAGAAGATGCCGGATGCAGAATACTATGTTATTGAATACAGCACCGATTCGCTTTACGACGGAGTGGAGACAACTCCACACAGTGTTGTGCTTGGAGAAGACAAGTCGATAACTGTTTCTCCCTACACAATACTCAACCTTGAAGGTGCAACGAAGTATTTCCTGCGCATAAAGTCATGTTCAACCACAGGCAAAGGCTCCACATGGAAATATCTTGACGACACTGAATACAACTACAGCTTTACCACTAAGGCAGAGCAGATAATTTCGAGTGTAACGCCAGGCTCAACAAAAGTAACCGTTAACTTCACTCCCGGCAAGGAATTGACCGAAGCACAGGTCGTGAAAGGCGAGGAAATCGTTGCGTCAAAGCCTGTGACTGCAGAAGAGATAGCCGCCGGAACGGTTATTATTGACGGTCTTAAAGCTAAGACAACTTATTCGGTAAAACTCCTTAACGGCGAAACGGTGCGTGGAACGATGAAGTTTACGACTACCGAGGCATATCCGGAAGGCTACGAAATAATAACGCTGGCAGACGGCGACAACATCCGCACACTGCTTCAGGAAGCTACATCCGACAAGGTCGTTGTTGTCTTCCCGCAGGGTATGGATTATCAGTCGCTTTCAGAAGACGGCAGTCTCTCTTCGCTCAAAGTTCCTGAAAACATAAAGTCAATCTATTTCTGGGGCGCTTCCGGCGATGCAAAACCGCAGTGGAAGTTCAAGGGCGTTTCTTTTGAGGCAACTGATCTGGATATTGTGCGCTTCTACAACCTCGAACTGTACTGCTCTTCAAACACCGACGGCTATGTGCTGAACCAGAGCGGCACCTTTACCGCAAATTCTGTTGAGATGGAAAAATGCAACGTAAGGGACATCCGAGGCATTTTCCGTTTCCAGAGCATCACGTCGGGCAAGGTAAGTCAGACAACGATAAGCGATTGCCAGTTTACCAACATTGGTTCTTACGGTATATTCAACACGAAAGACCAGAAAGCCCTTGTGATAGGAACAGTGAAGATTGCCAAATGTACTTTCAATACGGTTAACTCTGTACTGACGAACACAAGCCAGAACAACTTCACCATTGACATCGATCACTGCACGATGTGGAACTGTGTTCCTGCCGGCAAACCATACTTCGACGTTCAGAAGCAGGACAACGTGACTATCAACTGCACCAATACTCTTATCGGCGCTTATTACAATGCCGACGGCACGCAGACAGTGAAGGGTCACAGTTTGAAGACCATGGGCGATGTAACCGGAACTTCATACACAAGCGACTTCAACTGGAACGAAGGCTACGAGATAGGCTCTCAGATTAGCGAAACTTCTGCTCAGTTGTGGAAGAATCCTGCAACGAAGGACGGTGACTTTACAGTGATGAACAATACATACAAGAATTACGGCGACCCACGCTGGATACCGGCTGAATAGTCGTGCTACAAATTCTTTGTGAAAACATTTAAGGCGGGAAGGGGCACATTGCTCGTTTCCCGCCTTTTCCGTATCCCGTCTCTGTGGTAATAATTTCCAAGAATGGTGGAAATTATTGTTATCTTGGCTTTGATGCCCGTTTTTTGAACCGGAAACAGTTGGCTGTTTGCAGTGATTTGTATAATTTCGCAACACTTAAAAACATTTATCTCCTTGAGATAATGCGTGAAGACAAAGAAAAACATAAAACCTATAAATGATGGAAATCAAGAAACTACTAATGACAAGTGTTGCTCTTGCCACACTTTCGTTCCAGCCTTCCTGCGTTATGGCACAAGGCACGATACCTTCATTCCCCGGAGCAGAAGGTTTCGGCATGTATACCACAGGCGGACGAGGCGGAGCAGTATATCATGTAACGAAACTTGACGACGACGGATCGGAAGGCACGTTCCGTTGGGCATGCAACAAAAGCGGAACCCGAACCATTGTGTTCGACGTTAACGGCACAATTTTCCTGAAAAGCTCTTTGGACTTGCGGAACGGCAACGTAACGATAGCCGGACAGACTGCGCCCGGCGACGGAATCTGCATCGCTGACTATCCGTTTACGATAAAAGCAGACAACGTTATATTGCGTTTCCTGCGCTTCCGCTGCGGAAACCGCAACGTTGCCAACCACGAGGGCGACGGACTGGGAGGCATGGACCGCAAGAACCTGATGGTAGACCACTGTTCAGTGAGCTGGAGCATTGATGAATGTCTTTCCGTTTACGGCAGCAAAAACATCACAGTGCAGTGGTGTATCGCTTCGCAGAGCCTTAACAACGCAGGACATTCAAAGGGCGCTCACGGATATGGAGGCAACTGGGGCGGCAGCGGAGCCTCATATCACCACAATCTAATGGCTCATCACGTGTCGAGAGTGCCGCGCCTTGGCCCGCGTCCAAGCACACAGGAAGACGAGAGGATGGACATGCGCAACAACGTGTTCTATAACTGGGGCGGAAACGGATGCTATGGCGGAGAAGGAATGAACGTGAACATAGTGAACAACTACTACAAGCCAGGTCCAACCACTCTTAAACGCAGTGCAACAATACAGCAGCGCCTTGCGGCACCCGGCATACGAACCGTTGACTATTGCCTTGACAAGAGCACAATGGCATCGCGCTACAAAACAGCTACAGGTGAGGATTGTACCGCCAGCAACGTGTCGGGCACATGTATCAAAGGCACAAACTACGTAACCATAAAGAGCAAGAGATACCCCATAGAGCACATGGACAGTACGGTGAACACCATAACCGTTGGCGAAAAGGTTATAAACGTGGCCTGGAACAGTTGGAAGAAGATGCTGCATGTGTGGTGCAAGCTTTATGTCGAAGGCAATTACAATCCAAATTATGAGGACATGAATGCCGACAACTTTACATACGGTGTGTCAAAGCAGATAGACAAGAGCGGAAACGACGGCACTTATCCAGGCGATGACGAGATAAGACTTTATGAGCCGCTGACATACGAATGGGTAACAACCCACACTGCAAAAGATGCCTACGAAAGAGTGCTCGACTATGCGGGCGCTTCGCTCCACCGCGACGCTCTCGATGCCGTTATGGTAAGCGACACGCGCAACGGTGTGGCTACCTATACAGGCACTGACTGCACGCCCGGAATCATAAACAACCAGGACGACAACAAGCCTGAAGGTGCTGCCGATGACTGGAGCGCTTGGCCAGAACTGGCAACAGATAGTTCAATTGACATTACAGACACCGACGGCGACGGAATCCCCGACGCTTGGGAAGACGCCAACGGTCTGGACAAAAACAATGCAGCCGACGGGATAACTGTTTGCAGCGACGGTTATACCAACCTTGAACATTACATGAACAGTCTTGTTGCTGAAATCATGGAGAAAGGCAATGAAGGCGGACAGTATATCAACGGAAACACCGTATACAATGACCCTACGGGAATCATCGAGACGGTTGTTGAAAAGGCGCAGGACAACAGTGTCTACAATCTCCAGGGCATGAAAGTCAGTTCTGCCGTAAAGGGGGAAATATATGTTCGCAACGGTAAAAAAATCATGATGAACTGAAAGCCGTTTCTCTTTTCACACTGATGGAATATGAAAGTTCCGGTGTCGGACAGCGCCTTGAAGCGGCTCCGGCACCGGAACTGTTGTAATACAATTTTTTTCAAGTTTAAACGTTTCCCAAAGCACGTTTAAACGCTTTCGAAAGCAAACTGTGTCTTTTTTATATCCGTTGTTCAGTGTTGTTGTATGAAAGCATGCTTTGGGGCACGTTGTCTTTCACTGATTTTACTATGACTTCGGCTATCGATTCTCTCACGAAGTTCTTTGCCGTAAGCAAAACTACCTCTCTAACGGGTATTGGCAGTGCGAACGGCCTGACAAGTTCAGTCTGTTTTTCCGACAGTTGACACAGGGCCAGCTCCGGTATGAAAGTCACTCCCTCGCCGCTTTCCACCATGCGCATGAACGTTTCTATGCTTCCAAGCGAATATTTCGCCTTGCTTTCAGTTGCCGATTTAAGGTTGCAGAACTTTACAAGCTGGTCGCGGAAACAGTGGCCTTCGTCAAGCAGCCACAAAAACTCGTTGCTTAGGTCGGAAGTCTTTATGTTCTTTTTCGTGAACAGAGGGTCGCTTTTTGCGACATAGGCGATGAACTGTTCGTAAAAGAGCGTAGTCTGTGTGAAGATGTCCAATTCGTCAAGCCTTACGGCAATGGCGGCGTCAATTTCGTCGCGCTGCAGCGCCTTGGTTATTTCCGCCGTTTTCATCTCCAGTATGCGGAAGTCTGTCGAAGGGTTCTCTTTCTCCAGCTTGGTGAAGAAGCGTGGCAGCAGATAAGGCGCAATGGTTGGAAGAATGCCGATGCGGAAGGTTCCGCTTAGCGAGTGGCGCTGTTCTGAAACGATGTCCTTTATCTTGTTTGCGCGCGCCAGCACTTTCCATGCCTGTTCAACCACAAGCTTGCCGACGGCAGTGGGTACAACCTGTTGCGAAGAACGTTCGAAAATCTTTATTCCCAGTTCCTTCTCGAGTTTTTGTATCATCGCGCTTAGTGTAGGCTGCGTCACGCCGCACTGTTCTGCGGCTTTCGCAAAGTGGCGCAAGCGGTAAACCGCCACTATATATTCCATTTGCTGAAGTGTCATTGTGTCCTTTCGTTTCTTTTTTCTGAATGGTGCAAAGTTAGGCAATAATTGATATTGTACGATGTTTCGCTTGCGATATTCAAGCGTATTATGGGTAATATCGTACAATTACCCGTATTCCGATATGTTTTTCCACGTGTGGCGGGTTGCCAATTAAGAGTTTTATTGTTAAATTTGCGCTTGGAAAAATGCTAACCTGTGGAAAAACATATACAATAATATAAAATATGAATAGTAAAGTAGTAATCACCTCATTGCTGCTCTTCTTCGGCATTGGTGCCGGGGCGCAGCAGTTGCCTTATCAGAACCCTAACCTTTCGCCCGAAGAGCGTGCCGCAGATTTGTGTGCCCGTTTGACTTTGGAAGAGAAAGCTGCACTCATGCAGAATTCGTCGCCTGCAATCAAGCGCCTTGGCATTCCCGAATTTGCATGGTGGAGCGAAGCCTTGCACGGAATAGGGCGCAACGGATACAGCACCGTGTTTCCCTCGTGCATAGGAATGGCCTCTTCTTTCAACGATGCCCTTATTGAGAAAATCTTTACCGCGGTGAGCGATGAAGGACGCGCTAAAAATACGGCGCAGCGCAAGAATGGATCACTCCAAACGTACCAAGGAATGTCTTTCTGGACACCTAACATCAACATCTTCCGCGACCCGCGATGGGGCAGGGGACAGGAGACTTACGGTGAAGACCCATATATGAACTCCAGACTTGGACAGGCCGTTGTTCGCGGACTTCAGGGGCCGGAAGGTCACAAATACCTTAAACTGTATGCGTGCGCAAAGCACTTTGCCGTGCATAGCGGTCCGGAAAAGACGCGTCACCACTTCAACATAGAAAATCTGTCGCCACGCGATTTGTGGGAGACGTATCTTCCGGCGTTCAAAGACCTTGTGCAGAAAGCCAATGTGCGCGAAGTAATGTGCGCCTACCAGCGTTTTGAAGGTCAGCCGTGCTGCGGAAGCACACGGTTGTTGCAGCAAATACTTCGTAACGAATGGGGATTCAAAGGACTCGTGGTGAGCGACTGCGGAGCAATAACCGACTTTTTCGGCAAAGGACGCCACGGCGTTTCGAAAAACGCTGCCGATGCATCGGCAAAGGCTGTTGTGAGCGGAACCGACGTAGAGTGCGGAAGCAATTACAAGACACTGCCAGAGGCTGTAAAGGCAGGCTACATTACAACCGAACAGATTGATGTCAGCGTGAAAAGACTGCTTGCCGCGCGTTTTGAACTGGGTGACTTCGAACCTGATTCGCTTGTGGAATGGACAAATATACCGCAAAGCGTTATTGCATGCAAGGCACACAAGGACCTTGCGCTTGAAATGGCACGCCAGCAGACGGTGCTGTTGCAAAACCGCGGAAACTTGCTGCCGCTGAGCAAGACAGACAACAAGATAATGCTTATGGGACCCAACGCTGCCGATTCAACCATGCTTTGGGGCATATATTATGGTCAGCCCACACATACCGTAACCGTGAAGGAAGGATTGGCAAATGTGCTTGGACGTGAACTGCCCTTCACAAAGGCAACAGACATAACCACGATGCGCGAGGTTCAGAGCTACATCGACAGGCTTGTTGCCGAAGACGGAAAGAACGGCATGTCTGCCCGCTATTGGAACAACCCGAAAATGGAGGGAAAACCATGCCTCGAAAAACGCTACACCACACCGCTTATCTTCGACAACGGCGGTAATACCGTGTTCGAAGCGGGCGTTAACCTGCATGACTTTTCGGTTCAATACCATGGAACATACGTTGCTGCTGAAGACGGAATATTGCAGATGAACTTCTCGCACACCAACGGACTGAGAGTGATTGTGAACGGCGATACGATTTATGACAGATGGAAATCATCAACACTGAGGATTGAAACGCGTGAGCTGAATGTGAAAGCCAATCAGAAATACGACATTCAGATAGACCATATGCAGCTTAGGGGAAGTGCATGCCTGTCGTTCGACATTGCAAAAGTAACGACATTAAGTCCTGAGGACATTGTGAAAAAAGCTGCCGGTGCGGAAACCGTAATCTTTGTGGGCGGTATCTCGCCAAACCTTGAGCGTGAAGAGGCACGCGTCACAGAGCCAGGATTCGACAACGGCGACAGAACTACAATTGAACTGCCCGAGGCGCAGCGAAAAGTACTCAAGGCTTTGCACGAGGCTGGCAAGAAAATCGTTTTGGTGAACTGTAGCGGAAGTGCTGTCGCACTGACACCGGAAACGGAGACATGCGATGCCATTGTTCAGGGTTGGTATGCAGGCGAGCAAGGTGGACAGGCAATAGCTGAGATTCTGTTCGGAGACTGCAATCCAAGTGGCAAGTTGCCTGTTACGTTCTACAAGGATGACAGTCAGCTTCCAGCTTTCGACGATTACAACATGGCGAACCGCACTTACCGTTACTTCAAGGGCGAACCGCTTTTCCACTTCGGCTACGGACTGAGCTACACTACTTTCTCTTTGGGCAAGCCTAGTTACGACAAAAAGTCAGGTAAAGTTACAGTAACTGTAGAAAACACAGGAAAGCGTGACGGCACGGAAATAGTACAGGTTTACGTTCGCAACGACAAAGACGTAGACGGACCGGCAAAAACTCTGCGTGGCTTTGCACGCGTAGACCTCAAGGCTGGCGAGAAAAAGACGGTTGAAGTGGATATGCCTCGCGAGAGTTTTGAACTTTGGGACGCTTCAACCAACACCATGCGCGTGCAGAAAGGCAACCATACATTGTTCGTTGGAACATCAAGCATGGACAAAGACCTTCAGACCATCAAGGTGAAACTTTAAAACGTTACTGCATCCATTTCTGTGTCGTACGCAGGTGGATAGTGGAAATACAATGATAACGGACCATACTCAGTGTGCAACTTTTTGCGTCTGGGTGTGGTTCGTTTTTGTTTTAGCTTCAATGTTTACAAAATGGTCTGAAACATGATGCAGAATGACATGAACGACATTTATATATTATTGTGTGAAGAAAAAATTGTGTGCTTTATATAATAAAGGGCAGTCTTTGTCGTTAAGTAATTGAACAGTGACCAAAATGACAAATAATGCCTATGAAACATTTTACACAAGAAGAAGCTCAGCCGTCGCAGCGCACGCTTGACATAATAAGGGCGATAGCTTACACTTACCGTGTTATGGATATCAACGGAAAAATGTACGGCTTATGCCTGAACTGAACAGGCTGATGATATTGTCTGCGCTGTAATCAGTCAAAGCGCATTATGTGCTAAAGAACAAAAATATAAAGGAAAACGAATTATATCCCATTAGTTTAAATGGCAACAATGGTTTCGCCATCTTTGCTTGCAGCTGATTTTACGAATCTGTGCGGTGAGGTGGAAATGATAAACAATAGTGAAGCCGACTGGCTTCACATGGATGTTATGGACGGCAGCTTCGTTCCGAACATCTCTTTTGGCTTCCCCGTTATTGATGCTGTGGCAAAAATATGCCGCAAACCGCTTGATGTTCATTTCATGATAGAGCATCCGGAACGATACGTACTGCGAACGGCAAAGACGGGAGCTATGATGATGAACGTTCATTATGAGGCTTGCTTGCATCTGCACCGCACTGTAGAGGAAATCCACGCCGCCGGAATGAAAGCTGGCGTTACTCTTAATCCGTCCACACCGGTTTGTATGCTTGAAGACATTATCCGGGATGTGGATATGGTGCTGTTGATGAGCGTAAACCCTGGCTTTGGCGGACAGAAGTTCATCGAGGGGACAATAGACAAGGTGAAACGCTTGCGCGAACTTATTGCTCGCAGTGGCTCGCATGCGCTTATAGAAATTGACGGCGGCGTTCAAGGAGAAACTGCGCCGCGTCTTGTCGAAGCTGGTGCCGATGTGTTGGTGAGCGGAAGCTATGTGTTCAAGAGCGCAACGCCCGTCGAAGTGATTAAAAGTCTGAAAAGTCTTTAGCGGCATTTTGCCGCTTTTAGAGGAGTCGCTTATAGAACGGTTTCGAGTGAGAGCTTGTTCTTCTTTGCCATGCGCCGCATGTTGAGAATGGCATAGCGCATTCGCCCCAAGGCTGTGTTGATGCTTACTCCAGTCGTTTCGGCAATTTCCTTGAAAGACATTTCCTGATAGAAACGCATAAAGACAATCTCACGCTGTGCAGGCGGCAGAAGGCGCATCATTGTCTTCAAGTCGCACATAACCTGCTCGTTTACGAACCGGTCTTCAATGTTTGCGTCCAGAGTTCCGCCCACGTTTATATTCGACAAATCGTTGTTTTCGTTCATTTCCACTATGTTTTGGGAACGGTTGTCGCGATACCAGTCCATGATGGCATTGTGAGCGATGCGCATTACCCATGCGGAGAATTTGCCGGAGTCAACGTATTTGCGCTCCTGCAGCCGTGTTATAACCTTGACGAAGGTTTCCTGGAAAATGTCGTTGGCCAAGTCTTGACTGTGTACGACAAAAAGAATATATGAAAACAACTTTGATTGGTTGCGCGACAACAGTATGTCGAAAGCCTGATTGTTTCCGTCTGCGTATGACAATGCCAACTGTTCGTCGGTCATCTCATTCAGTTTTATCATTTTTGTTCAATTTTTTTAGTGAAGTAAATGATGTTTCAATAGGCGTTCTGTTTATGTTTTATTGTCTTGAAGCGCAACTTTGTCGCGTACTTTGCTGTTTTTTATAAAAATGCTCGCCGTCATTATAAAAACGGCATTTGTGCAAAAGTATACATAAATATTTGTTTGAACAAATTTTCGGTCTACAATAATGGATTGGACTGTCGATACACTTTATTTTTCTTTTATTTCCTTTGTCGTTAAATTAAAATGTGATATATTTGCAGCGGAAAACAAAAACGTTTTTGTTTCCGGCATAGAGGTTCGCGGACGACGCGATTAAAAGGGAACGGAGTGTAAGTCTCCGACTGTCCCGCAGCTGTAAGCTCCTTTATGTTCCTTCTGCAGCAATGCCACTGCCCTTTTTCTTTGTTGGACAGGGTGGGAAGGCGGCAGTAGGACGGAGTGAAGTCAGAATACCTGCCATATGTCCTAAAAGCAGCCGACGCTTCTCGATGTAAGGGGTGAAAGCACAACAGATATGATGTATAATGTCATTAAACTTTGCGGTGTTCGCGCATCATTGTATGCGCGGATTCAGTCAAAGGTGGCTTGTTGTACTTTTTCCATTCTTGAAATCTCTTGAATTTAATGTGCCGGTGTACGTGAATATCATACGTGTATTATTATATAAGTTAATTTAGTTGCAAAAAGAGTGTTACCGTGAGGCAACACTCTTTTGTTATAGGGATGTCCATGTTACACCCCGTCTTGAGTTTAACGATATTATGCTATTTCAATTCAAATTCGGCTACGCCACGTACGTCAGTTTCGCTAGCACAGACATAGGCTTTGAATTTTCCTGGTTCGGCAACAAATCCATGAGCAGCTGTTGACCAATATTGCAGATCCTCTGTGGTAATGTCGAATTGCACGCTTTTTGTTTCTCCGGGTGCAAGTGAAACTTTTGCAAAATTCTTCAATTCTTTGGTCGGCCTTTCTTCAGATGAAGCAGCGTCACCGATGAAAAGTTCCACGATTTCCTTTCCTTCCATTCGTCCGGTATTGGTGACAGGGACAGTGACGGTTATTTTACCGTCCTTTTGCATTGTCTTTGACGACAACACTGGTTTCCCGTATTTAAAAGTGGTATAGCTTAGGCCAAAACCGAAGGGAAATTGCGGTTGTACCTTTTTCGTGTTGAACCATCTGTAGCCTACGTAAATACCTTCGTCATAGTAAACATGCTTGTCTACACCAGGATAACCTCTCTTTCCGAACTTGAAACAAGGATAATCGTTTTGTTCTTTTGCGAATGTAACAGGTAATTTTCCGCTCGGGCTTATCTTTCCTGACAATATTTCGCCAAGTGATACGCCTGACATTGAACCTAAATACCAGCAATGCACCAGTGCTTTGACATTGGATAGCCATGGTGTGGCAAATGCGTTTCCGCCATATGTTACTACGATGATGTTTTTCTGTATTTTTGCCAGTTCTGTTATGAGTTCGTTCTGGCCGTATGAAAGGTCGTAGCTCTCGCGGTCTCCGTCTTCGCAGTCCTGTTTCCAGTTTTTGTTCAGCCCGCCGATAAATATAATGAGGTCTGTGTCTTTTGCTTTTTTCAATGCTTCTGATTTCAGTGCCGCTTGCTTGTCATTGTCTATCGGGTCAATGGCATCATAGAGCGGGCGTCCTGCATAGTAGCCTTGTGCGTATTCGATCTTGTTGCCGTATATTTTTTTCAGTCCTTCAAGCGGTGAAATGTCGAATTTCGTCTTTAGTTCAGAAGATCCGCCACCTTCGCTCATGTTGCGTGTGGCGTTGTCGCCAACAACAAGTATTCTCTTGAATTTGGAGTCTTGCAATGGAAGGATTCCGTTTTGGTTTTTCAGCAATACAATTCCCTCTTCACCGATTTTCCGGCAAGCTTCATAGTGTTCGTCTGAGCATTGTGACCCGATGGCGCGGTTTTTGTTCATTGAAGTGCGGAAGATGAGTCTGAGAACTCTGGCAGCCTTTTCGTTGAGAATGTCCATTGGTATTTTTCCCTCGTTTATGAGTTTTTCAAAAGGGTCGGCAAGCCGATAATGGTTGTATCCTGCACTTTTGTCCTCTGTCTTTCCGTTGGTGTCTGTTCCCATCTCTATGTCTAGGCCGTTCATCGCAGCTTCCCAAGTATCATGAGTACCGCCCCAGTCGCTGATTACGCAACCGTCAAATCCCCATTCTTTTTTCAGAATCTTGTTCAACAAAGAGTCGTTGTGGCAAAGATGCTGCCCGTTCCAGATAGGATATGACCCCATAATAGACCACAGCCCAGCTTCTTGAACACATTTTTTGAAGGCAGGAAGATATATTTCGCGCAGTGCACGTTCTCCTACGTGAATGTTGGCTGTAAAGCGGTCTATTTCCTGATTGTTCAGTGCGAAGTGTTTAAGGCAACATGCCACACCGTTTTTCTGTGCTGCCTGTATGTATGGCACTGCCATTTCACCTGCCAAATATGGATCTTCTCCCATGTATTCGAAACTTCTGCCGTTGAGAGGAACGCGGCAAATGGTTGTTCCTGGACCCAAAAGCACGTTCTTGTCGCGAAAGGCGAATTCTTCGCTTACTGCATTGCCGTAGATTCTTGACAACTCTCTGTTCCAAGTGGCTGCAAGACAAGTAAGGGAAGGAAAAGCAACGATAGAGTCGTTTGTCCATTTTGCAGTGTTCCACGAGTTCCAGTCTACTTCTGCACGTACTCCGTGCGGACCGTCACTCATGGACAGTTGACGTATGCCCAAGCGTGGAACACCGGCGGAAGTGAACTTGCTCTGTGCATGCAATATGCTGATTTTCTCATGTGTTGTCATGCGTGAAAGGGCATCCTGCACCCTTTCTTCTATTGTTGCATTTTGGTCAAGATACTTGTGGCAAATGTTTTCTTGAGCCGATAAACCGACTGTCGTAGCAGCGGTAAAAACGATAGCCAATAATGATGTTTTCATATATCCTTTTATTTGATGTCAATAGTTATCTTTGCGTCTTTCAAATCTACACCTCGTGCAGTAAGAGTGGCTTTGCTTGCAGACTTTCCTGCGCGCAGAACAACAAGGCACTTGCCGTACAAGGCATGGCGTTTGTTGTCTTTGTAGCGTTCCAACGACCATTGCGCTCCGTTGTCCACACCCTCTATGCTCATATTGCCTTCAGTCGCAAAGAATATTTGGTTTGTTGCGTTCGGGCAAAGATGTCCGTATTTGTCCAATATCTCCACAGTCACAAAGGTCAGCGACTTGCCGTCGGCATTCATTTCCTTGCGGCTTGGAGTCAGTCTGATATGGTCAGGAGCGCCAGCTGTGTAGTTTGTTTGCGTTGCCACTACCTTTCCGTTTTTCCTTGATACTACTTTTGCCGTTCCTGGTTCGAACTTTACTCGCCATTGCACGTGGTATTGGTGGTCATCTTTCTTGCGGCGTATGCCTTGGCTTTTTCCGTTGATAAAGAGTTCCACTTCATCGGCATTGTTGTAGTAGCACCATAAGTCGATGTCTTGTCCTCGCAGCCAGTTCCAGTGTGGAAAAAGGTGTAGAACAGTTCTTGATGTCCATTCGCTTTGATACATGTAAAATGCATCTTTGGGGAAGCCTGCAAGGTCAATGACTCCGAAATAGCTTGAGTGGGCAGGGTAGGAGTATGGTGTCGGTTCGCCGATATAGTCCCATCCTGTCCATATGAATTGTCCTGAACACCAAGGGGTATGTTTTACAATGTCCCATGTCCTTTCATGTGTTGTTCCCCAAGGCACGTGCTGATTGTCGTATGAACTGCATTGGAAGGTTGGGTCTGTATATTGTTCCCACCATGATGTTGGTGCTTCGAAGACAGTGTCGCTTGGCATGAGGTAGAAACCTCGTGTGGCGAGAGCTGATACGCTTTCGGTCATTATGAACGGCTTCCCGGGAAAGTTTGTAGGAACATCCTTGACGTATTGCTCATGATAGTTAAATCCCACGATGTCTAATGCACCGCTCTTGTGGAGATGATTGTTAGGATCAGGTTCATTGCATCCGGCTGTTACGGGACGTGTAGTGTCAAGTTCCTTCACTTCGCTGACGAGTTGTTTTGTCAGAATGGAGTTTACGCTCATTTTTCCGCTTTTAGCCAGCATTGAAGCATCATGACCGAAGTTCAGCAAGAGATTTGCCTGTTCAAGTGACAGAGTGTCGGCATCGGCATGTGTCCATTGCTCAAGGACTTCATTGCCGATGCTCCACATCATTATGCTTGGATGGTTTCGGTCACGGCGTATTAAGTCGGTTAGATCCCTTTCCTGCCATTTGTTGAAGTATACGGAGTAATCGTTTTTCGTTTTCCTTTTGCGCCACATGTCGAACGCTTCGTCCATGACGATAAATCCCATGGTGTCGCACATTTCCAACAGTTCCGGTGCAGGTGGATTATGGGAGCATCTGATAGCATTGACCCCCATGTCCTTTAGCATTCGTAACTGGCGGTGAAGTGCATCCTCGTTTAGGGCGGCTCCAAGACATCCAAGGTCGTGGTGCTGGCAAACTCCGTTTATTTTCATGTTTTTCCCGTTCAGCGAGAAACCAGTTTCCGGGCTGAAGGCAAAGGTGCGCACGCCTGTTCGGGTCGTGTATTCGTCAACGATATGTCCTCCCACAATGATTTGGGTCGTTACATAGTACAAGTTCGGGTGTTCGATCGACCATAGCTTCGGATTGCGCAGCGTGATTGTTTGCGTATTAGTCTGTAACTTCTTGTATCCGTCATCTTCCGCTTTGTAAATGCATTTTGTCTTCGGCTTAAGTTGTATTGCTTCCTCAGAAGATGTTATCTTCTTCATATTAGAGTCGTAAAGTGTATTGCGTACTTTGGCTTTAATAGCGTTGACAGTTGCATTTTCTAGTGTCGTTTCAATTTGGATATGTGCTTGTCCGTTGGATAAAACTATAGGTTTGACAAATGTTCCCCAGTGTGCAATTGAAATAGGGGCAGCTTGCACTAACCATACATGACGGTAAATGCCGCAACCACTGTACCATCTGCTGTTTGGTTGGTCGCTGTTGTCCACGCGGACTGCTATAACATTGTCTCCCTCTGAATTTAGGTATTGAGTCAGTTCATAACGAAAAGAACTATAGCCATATGGTCTTGTTCCAATTTTTTTACCGTTGATATAGACGGTTGAGTTCATGTAGGCTCCGTCAAAATCAATATACCATCGGCTTGTGTTGTCTGTGATTCTGTCAATGTGCAAATGCTTGCGATACCAGCCTGTCCCACCAGGTAGAGCTCCACCGCCAGCACCCGAAGGATTCGAGTCTAAGAAATCTCCTTCTATAGCCCAATCATGTGGAAGGTCAAGCAGACGCCATGAGGAATCGTCATAGTCGTTATAAGACATTTGTATAGAATCCCCAAGGGTAAACCGCCACCCTTCATCGAAATTCAGACGTTTCTGTGCTGCGCATGCAAAAGTTATAATCGTTGCCGTCAGCGCCAAAAATATTCGTTTCATTCAGAATTGTATTTTGCGGTGCCACAAATGAGGCATCGCATGGTTAGTAATAGATGGTTTATGACATTGTTGTCAGAGTTTCACAGAAATCTTTTTGCCGTTGTAAAAAACGGTCTTGCCCTGTGCATCGTCGAAATCCAAATTCTGTAATTTGTTTGGAGTTACAGTTACTATTTTGAATTTTCTGTTATCAAGCATCCCTGCGAATGTACCGTTGCGCTTGTCTAATGTCAGCGTCTTGGAAGATTCGTCATAGTGGATATTGATAGTTGCATATTCTCCTTTTTCATAATCATAATTGGTTCCTTCGTCTTCATAAAGAAGAAAATCTGCATCCTTTCCAGTATAGACATAAAGAGTGATAAGTTCCGGTTGCTTTTCGTCGCTCCATTGTATTTCCGGTCCATATGGTATGATTGCTCCTTCGCGAACGAAAACCGGTATTTTTTCGTATGGCGCATTTGCTGTTATGGTTTGTCCGCCTGTATAGTGCTTCCCTGTATAAAGATCGTACCATCCGCACTGTTTCGGCAAGTAAACCTCTCGTGTGCGAGCTTTATAATAACCAACAGGGCATGCCATAAATGCAGGACCAAACATCCATTGGTCACCGATGTTGTTTACATTGGCGTCGTTTTCAAAATCCATCACAAGACCGCGCATCAGAGTGTAGTCTTTAAAGTTTGCCCATGCAGCAATGCTATAAAGATATGGCATCATACGATAACGCAGGCGGTCATAGTAGACAATAGATTTGTAACAAGGATGATTCTCAGGTGCAATGTTCCATACTTCGCGTAGCGGCCACTGGCCATGTGTCCTGTACAGTGGCACAAAGCATCCGAACTGGTTCCAGCGTGTTTGCATTTCGCGCCATTCTTTCAAGTCTTCATTTTCTTCTCCGGTGCGGTCAAATATACGCTGCGCCTTCTCGAAACGGCTTTCAACGGAAAAACCGCCTTGGTCCATTCCCCAGAACGGGATACCCGACATGGAATAGTTGAGGCCAGCAGTCATTTGTGCCCGCATGTCTTCCCATCTTGTTCCGATGTCACCGCTCCAGGATGCAGTGCTGTATCGCTGCAATCCTGCAAACCCGCTTCTTGTGAGCAGGAATACACGTTTGTTGTTTCCTGTTGCTCTTTGCCCCTTATATATGGCATCGGCATTGACAAGGGAATAGGCATTGAAATACTCTGTGCTTGAACCTAAGGCGGTAGGGCCGCAAAGGGCCTTGCGATAGCCTATAGGTGTGCAGTCGCGAACGTTAGGCTCAGATGCATCCATCCACCAAGCGTCAATGCCGTAGTTGTATTTCTTATATAAGTTGTCGTTCATCTGCTTCCAGAACAATTTGCGGGCACCTTCGGAATAGGCATCATAGAAGCCTGCAACATAGCCAGGCCCGACCCAATCGCGCAAGGAGTCTTTCACCGCTAGTGTATACATCCATCCGTGTGATTGGAGTTCCTTGTAGTTGTCAGTGTTGTGATAGAATTTCGGCCAAACACTTATCATGAATCGACCGTGCATTTTGTGTACATTATCAAGCATCTTCTGTGGATCTGCGTATCTTGTCTCATCAAACACATGGCTTCCCCATTGGTCATCTTTCCAGTAATTCCAGTCTTGCACTATGTTGTCAACTGGAATACGTCTTTTGCGGAATTCATTGAGAGTGTTTGTTACTTCATCTGCCGTGCGGTAGCGTTCGCGACTTTGCCAAAAGCCCATAGCCCATTTTGGCATGACAGGAGCTTTGCCAGTAAGAGTTCGGTAGCCTGAAATAACTCCATCCATATCTTTGCCTGCAATGAAATAGTAATCCATATCCCTGCTCATTTCACTCCATATGCTGATCTTGTTTTGTTCTTCGTCTGTAGTTGGAGTAGCTACTCGCAGTCCACAATATGATACGTCTCCATCCGGTTGCCATTCTATGCGTAGCGGTACTTTTTTATTTTTCTCCAAGCGAACTGCAAATTTATGGGAATTGGGATTCCATGCTTTGCGCCAACGTTCCGGAACGACTTCTTTTCCGTCAATAAACACCTTGGTATAGCCAGCATAGTAGAGGATAAAATGAAAATTGCTCGTTTCATGCGGCTCTATAGAACCTTCAAACACGACGTTTGAACCGACAAGGTTGATTTCTTTTGGAAGGCGTTTCACTTCATCGCAGTTTTCATAATAAATAGAATCTTCGTCGCGTGTGATGCTCTTGCCATCGCTTTGAGTATATGTTCCGGAAAGACTTCCCTCTTTTCCTTCCTTGTTGTATAACGTGAATTCCTGTCCGAGTTGTCTGTAGGCATTTGGGTTACCCCAACGGCACAAGGAATATGAATCCCAAAGAAGTCCGTAATTCTTGTTTGAAATGACAAAAGGAACAGATATCTTTGTGTTGTATTGGAACAACTCTTCGTTCTTTCCCTTGTAGTTGTATTCATCGGCCTGATGTTGTCCCAGACCGTAGAATGCTTCGTTGTCAGGACTTTCAAATGTGGCATTCCATGACCATCCGTTTCGTTGAGCTTCGGTTATTGTCCCGTTGCCGATTTCTTTTTCCGGTACGGTGAAATGTTTAAAAGTCATGCAGTTATTGCTGCCGTTCAGAAGTATGTGGCCTTTTGAATCATAGAATGCCACGTGCCCGGTAGTTACATCTACAGTGGCTTTGACTTCTTTTGCAATTATGGTTACGAAATTTCCTTTTTGTGTAACTTTGTATGTGGCTTTTTGCCTTTGCGGGACAATCATGAGACTTTCTCGCTTGTCGGGGAAAATTTCCTCGTTTGTGGCGCGAACACGTATGATGCTGCCGTTTATAACTTCCATTCGAAGGAGTTTAGCCCCATTTTTAATTGGGTTGCTAACTTTGATGGTTATGCTTTTCCCGTTGTCAATGTAGTTGGCTGCGCTGACTGCAATTGTACCAAGTAGAAACAAACTTGAAACTAAATATCGTTCTATTCTCATATACCAGTGCTTTAATATTTTTATATTGTTCTTTCAGATTGAGTATTCCGTTTTTGGCATTGCCGCTTATATTGTGAAGGTGTCGTACCAAACATCTCAATGAAATACTTTGAGAAATATTTAGGATTGTTGAACCCAACGTTGTAAGCAACTTCACTAACGTTGAACTGTCCTTCACGTAACATTTGCTCAGCATGCTTCAGACGAATGGATCTTATGAATTCCTTTGGAGTATTTCCGGTAGTGGAAAGCAGTCTTTTGTATAGATTGACCCTTGACATGTTTAAATAATCGCTCATCATTTCCACCGTGAGTTCAGAATTAGTGATGTTCTTCTCTACAAAAGATGTGGCATCCTTTACTAGTTTCTCATCGGCAGACGTTATTTCTATTTGCTTGATTTCAGGCTTTATCTTTTCTCCCAAAGGTGTGGCATTGCGCCATTTTATGAGATTGAGAATACGTAGATTAAGCAGGTCAAAGTTGAAAGGTTTAGTGATATAGTCATCAGCCCCGATAGCCATACCTTCTATTTTGTTGTCAATGGCCAGGCGTGCCGTCAGCATGATAAACGGGATGCGTTCAGTCTTTGGATTGGAACGTATGGCTTGGCATAATTTATTCCCGTCCATTACAGGCATCATTACATCGCAGAGAATGACATCTGGCTTATGTTCTGCCACTTTTTTCAGCGCAATTTTGCCGTTGGCTGCAGTTCTTACTTTATACATTGGTGACATCATTTCAGACATGAAAGAAAGGAAATCCTCGCTGTCGTCAACGATAAGTATTTCGTATTCCTTTGTGTTTAGTCCCTTTGTTTCTGTTTTTAATTCTTTGGGTTTTTCTATAGGAATAATGCTGTTACATTCTTCATTCGTGGTATATTCTCTCTTATTAATAGGTAATGTGACAGTAAAGATGCTTCCTCCGCCTTGGTTGTCATGTACACAAACTTTTCCCCCGTGCATCTGTACAAGTTCCTTTACGAGGCTGAGTCCAATGCCGCTTCCCTCATGGTTAAGCGCTTTGGCATTATGCACTTGATAGAAACGGTCAAAGATGTGTTGCTTTTCTTTATCACTGATACCACATCCTGTATCCGCTACATCAATGGTTACTGTGTCGTCGCTTTCATGAATAGTAATTGATACCTTTATTTTACCGTTGTCTGGAGTGAATTTGTAGGCATTGGAAAGCAAATTGCATATTATTTTCTCCATCTTGTCCTTGTCAAACGACATCGTAAGATTAGGCATGTTAGAGGTAAATGTAAACGTGATATTCCGTTCTCTACAATCTTCAAAAGATTTGCATGTCGTTTGTATGAATGCCACAATGTCTGTTGTAGTATAATTTAATTTAGATAGATTACTCTCAATTTTTCGTAAGTCTAGAGTTTCATTTACTAATGACAGCAGTCTGTTGGCATTCCGCAAGACAAGTTGTAGACGTGAAATCTTCAGAGGGTCTTTCTCGTCTTTAACAAGGTTTTTAACCGGTTCTATTATAAGAGTGAGCGGCGTGCGTAATTCGTGACTTATATCAGTTAGAAAGTTAAGACGCATCTTTTCCATCTTGCGTTGTATTGTGATATACCATGCTAGCCACAGAATACCTCCTAATGCAATGATATAGATGATAAAGGCCCAAGTGGATAACCATATTGGAGGGGCAATATGAATGTTCAGTTCGCTTATATTGCGGCTAACGCTTCCGTCATTGTTCATAGTACGTACTTGAAGGACATATTTACCCGGACTGAGATTCGTGTATGTTATATTAGGTTGTTCTTCTATTGTCATAAACCATTTGCCGTCTCCCATACCTTTCATGCGGTAGAGGAATCTGGTTTTCTGTGGAATTCCTATGTGGTCGGAAGCGAGTAAGATGGAAAATGTATTCTCGGAATATTTTAGATTTATACTTCTGCTTTTGTCGAGCGACGTAGTTAACAAAGTATGCCCGTTGTATTTCTCACCGACATTTAGAGGATGGTCTAACAAAACTATGCCACAGAACATTACTTTTGCGTTTTCTGGTTTAAGCGAACCGTGTCCCACAGGCAGAACATTTATCCCGTCCTGACCACCTACAATTACGTTTCCAGAGTTGTCAACCATTATGCTTCGATAATTGTAACGGTGTTGTTGTAAACCGTCTAGTTCATCATAGTTAGTGGTAGAGAACTTCCAGTTGGAAGCTTCTTTCCTTGTTGATATACGTATGATATTGCGGTTTAGTGTCACCCAAATGTTTCCATTTCTGTCTTCCGTAACGGCATATGCCATTGTCGGCGTTGTATAAATATTGTATATTTTGTCTTGCGAAGAATCATAAACATCTATTCCGCACATATTGATGTTCCATATTAATCCGCGTGAGTCTTCGAATACCTGATTGACAGCATGGCTGGAGAATTTTTCATTGTTCTTCGTTTTTGTTATGTTGCGAATTTTTCCATTATGTCCATCAATGATGGAAAGACCTCTTGAATGTCCGATGATTATATTGCCGTTTTGCCCGCAAACAACAGAGGATATGTAATTTGACGGTAATGAAGTGTTGGCAGTTGTGTAAGTCTTGAATGAATTTTTCTTTGGGTCAAATACTTGCAGCCCACCTCCAAGTGTGCCGATTACAATATGTCCCTTTTTATCTTCAGCCAATGTCCATACGCAATCTTCAGCCAATCCGCTTTTTTGTGGACGAAATGATGTGAATGTTCCGTTGACATAGTGCGTAAGGCCTCCATTATAGGCTCCGAACCATAATGAACCGTCGGTATCGCGTAAACTGCTGACAATTACGTCAGACCCGAGTCTTGTCTTGTCGGAAAGGAATACATCCTTCTTTTTTGTTTTGGGGTTAAATCGCACAATGCCACTTTCGTTGGTTCCACACCAATAATTTCCGTCTTTGTCTTGTATCATAGTGCAAACATCCCCTAAAGGAATAGTGGCAAAGATGGACAGCGTCGGTGAATAGTAGGCAACACCGTTTTTGTATGTGCCGATCCATATCGCTCCATTTTGTTCTATGAATATGCTCTCGAGAGTATTGTCGGGCAGACTGTAAGGCTTGTGAGAATCATAATTCATATGTTCTATGGCCTTTTTCTTGTAATCTATGATATATAGTCCGTTGTGTTCTGTTGCTATCCAAAGTCTTTTTTGTTCATCTTCTTTTATGTCGTGCGAAATAAAATCATGAGTATTGCTGGATATCTTGTTGTCTTTAAGAAATTGTGATACGGAAGAGTACCATTTTTTTTCTTGTGATGAATAAACAAAAGTCTTGTTTACTGAATTAACCCAATAGTTATATTTATGGTCAATAAATGTATGGTAGTATTGTTTCCTTATGCTTGTCTTTGGTATGTTTCTGTTTATCCATACTATTTTATTGCGTGAGGCGTCAAGCCGGACCAACATGCCGTTGTCTAACGTTACAACCAAAGAGTTGCCCCTCTCGCAGAAATCGCTAATATTCCCGTATGGAATGTCGTTCGAACCATTTCCAAAGCGGAATAGGGCATGCTTGCCAGTTGACGTGTTGTAAAAATAGCATCCTAAGTTTATCACGGCAAGCCAAAAATTTTTTTGCTTGTCTATGAAAATCTTGTCTGGAGTGCCATCCATCCCGTGTTGGCGCATCCAACTTTTTGTGTTGCGGTTAAAAGTTTCTGTTTTGGGGTCGTAAATACAACATCCCTCGTTTGTCTGAATCCATAATATTCCGTCTCGATCTTCTTGTATATCGAATATTTGGCTACTGTTGATGGACGTGTCGTCAGATATCCGACAATAAAATGTCTTGAAGCGGAAACCATCATATCTGCATAGTCCAGCATCTGTGCCGAACCACATATATCCGTCTTTGCTTTTGAAAATGCGATTGACATGGCTGTCTACTAATCCATTGTCAACGTTGAGACAACGGAATTTGTATTCAGCCCCTGCTACCGAAATAAAATGGAACAAAAGGATGATGCATGAAAGACGGTATTGTTTCGCATTTGTCATAGCCTGAAATAATTAAGGTTCTTGTTATAAATCAATATATAGCAAAATTACTGTTTTTATTTCATTAGTTCTAACTTATTTGTGATAAAATGAGGGGCGACACGGCCTTCGCCTTATGCCGCCCCTCTTCTAATACCTATATTGTTTCTTTATGAGTACACATCAAACGATTTTTTAATAAGGTTGTTACCAACCGCTATTCTGCTTATATACGTTTCCTGACAGACGTATTTCTCCGGCAGGTATTTGCCAAAAGCCTCTCTTGTCACGTATGTTGGCTTCTTTATATGAGTCTGAGATTGTCGTTTCTTTGCCGCTGGCATATATTTTTGCTGGTTGGCCGTCTACTGTGGCCTGACCTACTATTGCTTCCACAAAGGCGTCTAGTCCCTGACGTCTCAAATCCCAATAGCGTATGCCCTCGCCAACGAATTCTTTTCGTCTCTCATTCCAAATCTGATCACGGGTCGGAACTCCAATAATGTCGTGTGATGAATTGCCATATGCACGTTCCACAACTTTATTAACGTAGCTGGCAGCATTTCTGCTTCCAAGTTCTGCTGCCATAAGCAGTACATCGGAATAACGCATTATAATATAGTCTTGATCTTGCGAAGTCATTAGGTTGCCACCTGTTACGTCTGTTTCTGCTGCTTGCATAGTCGTTCCGTCAGCGTAAATCATAGGGGCATATTTACGAATGGTCATTCCTGTAAAGTCGGTACAGTCTGTATTGATCTGTTCGCTGTATACAGAAGCACCGTTGTCGCGCAGTAATTTGCGAGAGTCGATTATTGTAGCGTAGGCCCGCTTGTCTCCTTCATCGAACCATCCGCTTACGACAGGGGATATAGGACAGGCACCCCAACCATTTCCGTAGGGGGCGTATGATGCATTGGGCATACCGATATTTATAACGAAGCTGTTGTAGTCTTTTTTGCCGTTTGTCCAGTTTTGGTCATTGTTGAATTTTACAACCCAGACAATTTCTTTGCTTGCTTCATTATATTGTGTTTTCCTTCCTTGTTCTTTTGTTGATTTCTCTGTGCAGGCGGCAGGCCAAAGGTGGCTGAAATCCGCTTCAAGTTCATAGACACCGGACTTAATGATATTTTCACAATATTCTAGAGCGTCAGACTTGGTCAGTCCACCTGGCATTTCTTTACCTTCATTGCCGTTATATACACCATCGTAGAACAGATATACCCTCGCGAGCATTGCTGCTGCAGCGTAGCGGGAGATATGTCCAAGTGTAGCATTGTTGTCGGTATAGAGGTCTGATGGTATGTTTTCGGCTGCAAACTTGAGATCACTGACAATTTGCGCATAAACATCTTTAGGGTCAGACTGAGGTATAATTTTATTTGTAGGCTCTGTCTGTAATGGAACATTTTCGAACATGCGCACCATATCAAAATAAACCAAAGCACGCAGTGCACGTACTTCTCCCTCTATTCTGCTTCTGTCTGACGGCTTTATCCAACTTATATTGTCTAGTGAGGAAATAAGTAAGTTGCTGTTATAGATGGCCTTGAAATAGTCGCTCCATATTCCTGCGAAAATATCTGTCGCATCGCTTTTCATCGTTTGGTCGAAGCGGTCAAGCAAGCGGTTCGTGATGTCGTTGGAAGATCCTCCCCCGAAACACTCGTCGGACATCATTTCTGCAGCTTGGTAAATAGTAGGGTATGAGCCGTTGGAGATGGTACGCTGGTATTGGTCATAACAACCCACAAGCGCTTCTTCTGCCTGTTCTTCTGTTTTATAAAATGTTGTAGTGTTGAGGCTTGTCTTCGATGTCGTATCAAGAAAATCGTCAGTGCATGCGGCCAACATTAGGGCAGACAATCCTAAAATTGCTATTTTTGTTTTTATTGTATTTATCATAACAGAATCCTTTCATAAGTGTTTTGATTTAGAATTTCAAGTTTACACCAATAATGAATGTACGAGCGTGAGGATATGACCCTGTGTCAACTCCAGACATCCATGCCTTGTCTCCATATCCGACTTCAGGATCCATCCCGTCATATCCAGTAAAGGTGTAAAGATTTTGCACTTGCAAATACAGACGCGCCTGAGAAATAGCTTTTAGTGATATGATCTTTGAAAAATCATATCCAATTGTGATATTTGCTATGCGCAGGTATGAACCGTCTTGAAGATAGATGTCAGAAAAATTGGTCCAGTTCTTGTCGTCATTTGTCAGTCGTGGAAGTTCGTTGGACGTGCCTTCACCATGCCAGCGTCCAAGGAATTTTTCTGTATAGTTGCTTTTGTAACTGTTTCCCCAATTCCGGTATCCTCCGTTTGCAATCTTGAAGCCTGCTGCTCCAGAAAATGTAGCGGCAAAATCAAAGGCTTTGTATGTAAGTCCAATGTTCAGACCGAATGTGAATTTAGGAATACCATTGCCTAAGTCCGTTTTGTCATCATCATCAATGGTGCCATCGTGATTTGTGTCAACAATCTTCAAGTCTCCTGGTTGCGTGTTGGGCAGAACGCCATTGCCTGCACTTTTCCAGTCATCAATTTCTTTCTGATTTTGGAATATTCCCGCTGTTTTGTACCCCCAGAAGAAGCCCATTGCATGCCCGTTCTCGCAACGGAAGAACTCAGGCTGGTTATTGAACATCAAGTTGGCTACCGTCATGCCTGTTGCATATCCGTGAATTATACCTCCTTCGGTGGGAATTTCGTTAACTTCATTTTTGTTGTATGAAACATTTGCACCAATATTATAGCTGAAGCTTTTTCCTTTGTGCTCGTTCCATGTGAGGCCAAGCTCAATACCTTTGTTCGTGACATTACCGCCGTTTATGTATGGCGCGTCGGCTCCGTATGCAGCCAGTACAGGTGCTTGCACTATCCAGTCTTTTGTCTTTTTGTAATACCAGTCAAAGTTAAGGCCAAGACGACTGTTCAAAAATCTTGCATCGATACCGAAGTCTGTCTGTTCGGATGTTTCCCATTTTAATTTACTGTTCCCCAGTCTGTTGGAGATTGCTCCGGATGTGTTTAGCGTAGAACCTTTGCCTGTTCCAAAGTTGTAGCCAATGTTCGTCATGTTTACAGTGGCAGCATACAGAAAAGCTTCGATGTTATTGTTGCCAACCTGTCCCCAACTTGCGCGTATCTTTAGAAAATCAAGCCATGAAGATGTCTTTTCCATGAATTTTTCACCTGTTACGACCCATCCTGCCGATACCGAAGGGAATATGCCCCAGCGATGTCCTTCTGCAAATCTTGAGCTACCATCGCCACGCAGAGTTATGTTAGCCATATAACGGTCGTCATAGTTCCATCCAAAACGTCCGAAGTAAGAGATACGACGGTATTCTGCATCTGGATATCCTGTCACATATCCATTGTTTCCTTTGCTGTTGTTCTCAAGATAAGCTGTTTGCCAACTGCTGTATGCAGTAAGTAGAGCATTGCTTCCTGCAAGATTGTCGCCTAAGTTGCGCTCCACTTCCATTCCAAGAAGTGAGTTGAATTGGTTTTTTCCGCTTTTCCAATCGTATGTGGCAGTGTTTGTCCATGTCAGCGTCCATCCTTTATACATGTTCTGCTCAACTTCTGAGTCGGATGTCCTGCTATCATGTGGGGTTGAAAAATATTTTGGTTTATATGCTCGGTAGGAACTCGAATTATGATTGAATCCAAGCAAAGTTTTTATATGTAAGTTTTTGATTGGTTGCAGATCTGCATAAACGTTGGCCACCCATGTTTGTGCATCGGTTTTATTGTTCCCTCGATAGAGGTTGGCTACAGGATTCCCGTCATCTGAATACCAGTCCGTTTCCTTTGAATAGCCATATCCGTTGTTAAGATCTTCGCGGCCGTCTTGTTGCAGGTATAGTGACTGAAGCGGAGATGTAGCGAAAGCTCCACGTAGTTTGTTCGTGTACATGTTGCCGGAAATTCCGTCTTTGTTCTTTACATATGACAGTGCAACATTTTCACCGATCTTCAATATGTCGTGGTACAGGCTCTGTTCCAGGTTCGTACGGAAATTGTAACGTTCATAGTTGCTGGCTCTTTTTCCACCAAGTATTCCTTCTTGTGCAAAATATCCAAGTGATACTGAGTAAGTGTTGTTCTTTGAACCGCCAGATACACCAAGAGTATAGTTTTGTATTGGAGCACCGCCTTTGAACATGTGTCCCATCCAATCAGTATCGTTTATATTGCCATTGGCATCGTAGATGGATTTGTATGATTTCCAGTCGTAGCCAGTAAAGGATGCATCGGAATTTTTCCCTTGCTCGTCCATGAGCATCATATATTGTTCGGCATTGCACATTTTGACTTTTTTCGCTACGCTCTGCCATCCGTAGTATCCGTCAAATGTAACTTTTGCATTACCGGCTTTTCCGCTCTTTGTAGTAACGATAACCACACCGTTGGCTGCCTGTGCACCATATATGGCGGCAGATGCAGCATCCTTGAGCACATCGATACTTTCAATGTCCGAAGGATTGACCGTAGTGATGTCTGTTCCTGGAATTCCATCAATAACATAGAGCGGTGTGTTACTTGTGTTTGATCCTTGTCCACGGATAATGACTTTCATGCCAGAGCCTGGCTGTCCGCTTTCTGAAATGATATTGACTCCGGGCGTTTGGCCTTGCATAGCTTGAAGAGCGTTGCCGGTATTGCGCTTGGCTATCTGATCGCCTTTTATTTGCACTGTGGCTCCAGTTACTAGTTTTTTCTTCTGGACTCCATAGCCGATGACAACGACGTCAGACAATGATTGCAAATCTTCTTGCAACAAGATGTGGAGAGTTTCTCCTTTTACTTTTACTTTTTTTTGCACAAAGCCGATGTACGACACTAGAAGCGTTTCTCCGTCTTCTGCATCAATCGTGAATTCTCCATCGACGTTGGTGACCGTGGCAATTTTGCGTCCCTGTACTTCAATTGATGCTCCGATGAGAGCCTCATTGTCTGTTGCAGAGACTACTTTTCCGTTGATAGTCTTCGCATTGAGCGTACCTGATGAAAGTACGTTAATTGCAGGGAACAGCAAGCATGCCGTCACAACAATTTTGCATAAGAGCGTGTTTATGCAACCTTTCTTTAACAAGGTGTTCCTCATAACCAGGATGTTTTTATTAGTTGATATGATAAATTTAAAGTATTGTTTCTATGTTGATGAAACATTTCGTTACTATCGTTGATGATTCAGGTAATTCTTGTTTTTTGCAAAGCTACAAATAATTGCAGAACAATACTCAAAACGAAGTGACGATAAGGGGTATTGTTTGTTTCCAAATGATATATGAAATGTTTCCGCTTAACTGTATATGCTTGATAGCTAAGTGTGTTGACGGTTTTCAAATACTTGATGTCTGGGGAAAAGAGAAGCGGAATATTTGCGGTTTTAGCCTAAACGAGATTCTAATATAAAACAACTTCAAATGAAGAAAGACGCATTGCAATGGTGGCTTAAAATGAAATGTTATTCAGTCACTGGAAAAATTCGCAATTGTGATAAGATGATAAAGCTGCCACGGAAAGCAGAGTAGGGGCCTCATACGTTATTGTTATAGTTTGCAAAGCAAATTCTTTGACCTTCCTATTCGTGTTATCTTAAAAAGTAGACATAAATTTCCTTTATACCGTTTAATTTCAAGTAGGTTGTTTTTCTTCCTGCTATAACGAGTGTCTTTCCGGAGTTCTCTGGATTGTCCACAAGGTTGACTGCCTTTCTTATCGCAGAACCGCTTGCTAGTTGTATTGAAATGGTGTTTTGTGGGTCTGTCTCATTTTTGTTGTCTGCAAGAAGCACTGCTGTGCTGAATTCGAATGGTTCGCAAAAACAGTATTGGTTGCCTTTGCTGCCATTGGCACACCCGACAATGTATCCTTTTACCCATACGATGTCTCCATTTTTTGTATCGTTTATGAATGCAGCTACGTTAAGCGTGTCGCCCTCGGAAATGTTTCCTCCGTCAGTGGAAGTGCTGTCGTTGGCCCATCCGCCATTGTCTTTGCCTGAATGCGAGTTGTTGCCGGTGGCGGGCTTTGCGGTTTGAGTGTTCCCGCTATCGTTGTCGTCAACCGGCTTCTCGCATGAAAGAGTCGTAAAAAGAAAAGACAGGAATGTAAGTGCGGCGATAGCATGTTTCATGGGTGGTGTGTTTATTATGGTTCTCCTAAGGTTCTTTTTGACAATGTGTTGCAAATGTAGAAAAAGAAGTAAAGCAAAGCAACAAGCAAGCTGAATTATTTTTGCTTTTTGCGGTTGTCCGGAAAACAAAAGAGGTTGGCGCAGGAAGCAACCAACCTCAAGGGATTTCGTAAATCGCGAAATCATAAATAAGATGCCGCAAATTTAATTGATTGTTATGAATTGTGCAAGCATAATGCAAGGTAATTCTGAATTTTAACATTCATGTTGAAAAAATAGTAATAATGTTCTCTTCATTATATATAAATGTGTATCTTTGCATAAGATAGGTTGTGTCCGAACAAACGGAACTTGTTTCATTGTGTTTGGCTTGCACTGTCTTTGCATGAGAAAAAGATGCTACTGATAAAAATGGCATACTTTTGTTTTGCATTTTTTGACTGCCGTGGTTATTACTGTGCTTAAAATGAAACTATAGAGAAACACCCTTGGCGTCTTGCGTGCAGCAATCTACGTAAACGAAACTCTGACTATATAAACTTAAACCGAATACACAACGAAAATTTATGAAAAAGCTAAAAGCACTATTGTTGATGTGTCTGCTTTTTCCGCTTAGTCTAATGGCTTCGGTATGGGATACCGAGTACAAGCAAGTGGAGCAGAGCATCAGAGTACCACAGTTTGCAAACCGCACGTTCAGCATCTCAAAATATGGAGCTTCGCTGAAAAATACGGCAGCAAAGAACCAAAAGGCGATAAACAAGGCTATTGAGGCCTGCTCGAAAGCGGGCGGCGGAAAAGTTGTTGTGCCTGCCGGAACGTGGAAAACAGGCGCAATTCGTCTGCGCAGCCATGTTAATCTTGTAATTGAAAAAGGTGCAACGCTGTTCTTCGAGTTCGACCGCGATTTGTACCCTTTGGTAGAAACACGCTGGGAAGGTCTTGACTGTATCAATTATTCTCCGCTGATTTATGCATTTAAGGAGACAGACATTGCCATCACTGGTGAGGGCGTTATCGACGGAAACGGTTCCGACGAGACTTGGTGGCTGATGAGCGGCAAGACTCCGAAGAGCCGTGACATTGTCGTAAAGGAGAAGCAACAGAATCCTGGCGGTCGTGCAGACCTTCTTGAAATGGCGGAAAACGGTGTGCCCGTTGAAAAGCGCGTGTTTGGTGCAGGGAAAGGACTTCGTCCGCAGACGGTAAACCTTAACCAGTGCGACGGTATCCTGATTGAGGGCGTTAAGATGATTCGTTCTCCGTTCTGGGTTATGCACCCGTTGCTGAGCAAGAATATCACGGTGCGTGGCGTGCATGTGGAAAACCACGGTCCTAACGGTGACGGATGCGACCCCGAATCTTGCGAAAACGTGCTTATAGAAAACTGTATCTTCGATACCGGTGACGACTGTATCGCTATCAAGAGCGGTCGCAACGAGGACGGACGCGAAGGCGGCAAAGGAAAATATGCAGGCAGACCAAGCAAGAATATAATCATCCGCAACTGCGATATGAAAGACGGACACGGTGGTGTCGTTCTTGGTTCTGAGATATCCGGAGGATGCAGCAATGTATATGTGGAAAACTGCACCATGGACAGTCCCGATCTTGAGCGTGTTCTTCGTATCAAGACAAACTCTTGCCGTGGCGGTGTCATTGAAAACGTGTATTTCCGTAACGTGACCGTTGGCCAGTGTCGCGAAGCTGTGTTGAAAATCAACACCAATTACGAACCGAAAGAGAAGGGACGCCGCGGATTCTATCCTACCGTGCGCAACGTCTACATGGAAAACGTGACATGTCAGAAGAGCAAGTACGGCGTAATGATTGTTGGTTTCGACAATCTGAACAGCATCCACAACATAAACCTGAAGAACTGTACTTTCAACGGCGTGTATGGCAAACCTGTTTATATGACAGGACAGTCGGATCAGCCCCACTACGAGAACGTTGTAATAAACGGCTCGCAGGTTTTGTCGCAGGCACCGTATTCAACATACAGTCAATGGATGGCAAAGTCAGAGATGCAGCGTTATCCCGACCCTGTTTATCTTGATTTTGCAAAGCAACCCAAATGGGGCTACGTTGTGGGCATAGAACAAGAAGCCTTGCTCGACGCCTATCTTGCCTCCAAAGACGAGAGCATCATTGAATATCTGAAGAAATATCCCGCAAAGATGATTGACGAAAAGGGCAATATCACAGGATATGACTATTCTGCCTTCAATCTCGACAACACTCGTCCTGCACGTTTCATACTGCGTATGAACCAGCTCTTCCCCGAAAAGAAAAACGAACTTGCTCTGAAAACCATTTTCAAGCAGCTTGAAAAGCAGCCGCGAACAACCGACGGCGTGTGGTGGCACAAGGCAATCTATGCTTATCAGGTATGGCTTGACGGCGTATACATGGGACATCCGTTCTATACTATGGCGGCTCCTATTTTGAAAGGCGAGAAGAAAGCCAAGAAATACTACGACGATTCTTTCCGGCAGATTTCAAAGACATACAAGCGTACCTACGACGAAAAGACACAGCTTTGGAAACACGCATGGGACGAAACAGGCGAAATGTTCTGGGCAGACAAGCAGACAGGTCTCTCTCAGCACACTTGGGCAAGAGCTCAAGGTTGGTTCGCAATGGCAATCCTCGAAGTACTTGACGCTATGCCTGAGAACTACGAAAACCGCCAGGCTCTTATCGACATGCTTAACGACGTGATGCAGAAAACAGTAAGGTATCAGGACAAGAACACCGGTTTGTGGTATGATGTGATGGACGTTAAAGACAACCGCAACTATCTTGAGGCTACTGCGTCTTCAATGTTCACTTATGTCCTGCTGAAAGGTTCACGTCTCGGCTATTTCGATGCAAAGCTCAAGGAAGCCGGCATAAAAGGATATAAAGGAATATTGGACAACTTTATAAAGGTTAATGCCGACAAGACAATATCGCTGACACGCTGCTGCGAAGTGTCGGGACTTGGTCCTGGCGTAAGTTCCAAGGTTCTTAAAGCCGCTCCCAAGGTGAAAGAGAACAAGCGTCGCGACGGTTCGTTTGAGTATTACATTAGCGAGCCGATTCGTGACAACGACGGAAAGGGCGTTGGTCCGTTCATCTGGGCTTCGCTCGAAATGGAAAGAATGGGTTACGATGTGGCAGCGCTCAACAAGTAATTGCATTGATTTGAAACCAAACAGAAACCCCAATAACCGAATATCGGTTAAATTTAAATAAAAAGGAAACAAAAAGTGCCGTTGGGATTAAACCCGGCGGCGCTTTTTTTGCTTTTATGATAAAAACACTTAACTTTGTAGCCAGTGTCATCAATGATTTGCCTTAATGGCTTTGTGGAGACAGAATACTTGAAAGACCTATTGACAAAACATAAAATCAAACAAACTATATGAAAAAAACAATCGCTATGATGGCCACCCTTGCGGTAGCCATAGCTTCAAACGCACAGAATACTGCACCGGCATTCCCTGGAGCAGAAGGCTTTGCCCGCTATACAACAACAGGCGGGCGCGGAACCAACGGCACAACGCATGTTTATCACGTGACAAACCTCAACGACAGCGGTACAGGATCGTTGCGATGGGCTGTCTCGCAGGCCGGACCGCGCACTATTGTGTTCGACGTTTGCGGATACATCGATCTGAAATCAAACTTGCAGATACAGTCCAACACCACAATTGCAGGACAGACAGCGCCAGGATGCGGCATAACACTCCGCTATTATACGGTAGAATTTACCAAATGCGACAACGTCATCGTGCGTTTCCTCCGTTTCCGCCGTTCGCAGATAAAGAACGTGAACGACGGTGCCGATGCATCATGGGGGCGTAACCACAACAACATAATACTCGACCACTGCTCTTTCTCTTGGAGTATCGACGAACTCGGCTCGTTCTACGACAACCGTAACTTCACCATGCAGTGGTGTAACCTGACAGAAGCTCTTGCCAACCCTGGACATTCAAAGGGAGAGCACAGCTACGGAGGAATATGGGGCGGAAAAGGGGCTTCGTTCCACCATAATTTCATAGCACATGCACAGAACCGCACGCCGCGATTCAACGGTGCACGCTACAACTGGCAGGGCTACGACAAGACAAAGTACGCAAATACCATACAGGCGGAACAGGTGGATTTCCGCAACTGCGTTATGTATAACTGGGGTAACGGCAACGGATGTTACGGAGGACCCGGCGGCGGATATGTAAACATGATAAACAATTATTACAAGGCAGGCCCAGGCACATCAAACAGAACGCGCGTCACGCAAATTTCATTTGCCGATTCCGGCAATAGCGGCAGCAATCCGTTCCCTAACTACGCTAGTCGCTATTACATCAACGGCAACTATGTTACTGCCGCAGGCGACGCAGCGCAGAACTACGATTGGAAAGGTGTGAAATACGATAAGACAATTCTCGTCAACGGCGACTATTGCATGGAAGACACAAGCCATTACTACGGTGATGACCAGACATACGTTAAGAACAGCAGCGGACATGACTGCATTAAAATTAAGTGCGATTCACCTTTCGATGCAGGCGAAGTGACAACACACTCTGCTGAGAAGGCTTACGAGAAGGTTGTGGCATATGCCGGAGCCAGTCTTTATCGTGACGCCGTTGACGCCCGTATTGCCGAAGAGACAAAGAACGGAACTGTTACCTATACCGGTGCCATCAGCAAGACAAAAGGCATTGTGGATGTAGTAAACGATCCGGAAGGAACAATAGACGAGACAACCGTAAGCTACCCCGACTTCACTTCAGAGACCCGTCCGGAAGGATATGATACCGACGGCGACGGAATGCCGGATGCATGGGAAATTGCCAACGGACTTAATCCTAACGATGCTTCCGACGCTACGTTGAAGACGCTTGACACCGAAAAGGGATGGTATACCAACCTCGAAGTTTATCTCAACTCAATAGTTGAGGACATTGTGAAGGCTGAAAATGCGGATGCAGAAACGTCGGTCGACGAATATTATCCCGCAGTGGCATCCGGCATAGGCTCTGTTGAACAGAAGTCTGAAATAAAGTCCGTGGAATACTATGCGCTAGACGGAACAAAACTAGCTGCTCCTCAGCGCGGTGTAAGCATTCGCAAGATAACACTTGACAGTGGCAAGACAACAACAGACAAGGTTCTGAAAAAGTAATAACGTCGATAGAAATTTTTCAGCGTGACTTTTAAAACTGTGATAACGGAAACTCAGTAGCATCTGCGCTTCCTTTGTCACAGTTTTTGTTTCATAGCGATTATCGTAATCTGTATTTGGCCGTTTCTTTCCCGTCCTCTTGGGCAGAATGCCCCTTGTTTGAAAACTGTCTGCTATTGCTTTGTCTTTCAATGCGGGAAACACGATATTGTATAGGCTTCTTAATTTAATTTTAACACCCAAACGGGCGAACATAACGATAAAAACACTAACTTTGCAATACATATTAAGAAATCTCAATTTAACTCATCTAAAATCATCATTATGAAGAAAACTTTACTCGTTTTGGCAACTTTGTTCATGACGCTTGGCGCTATGGCACAGAGTGTTGTTCTTTGGTCGGAAGATTTCGGCAGCTATTCTAAAGACGACGTTCCAACAGGTGGCACTTACAATTATGCATGTGAGGCAACAGGCACAAAAGTTTATGCAGAGAAGCTTGCCGGAGGTGAAGCTCCAGAGCTACTCGTGGCAAAAAAGAGTGGTAAATTTACTGCAGTAGTTCCGATGAACGGCGTTAGCGGCGACATCACTTTCCAGTACAAGTGTAACAAGAGTTTTCTTGCTGTCAGTGCAGAAAATGCCACAGTAGGTGAAATAACCAGTTCAGGCAACGACTACTCTTGCACTATCAACGTTGCTGAAGGCACCGAAACTGTTACAATATCCTTTGCCAACAGCAGCAGTTCAAGCAATGCACGCCTTGACAACATCAAGTTCTTCACAGGTGCATCAAAGAAAGCGCCTGGTCTATCTTGGGGAACAGCTTCTCGCGAAGTGACAATCGGCTCTGACAGCAATACTTTCCCAACACTTACCAATGAAAACAACCTTCCTGTTACATATACAAGCAGCAACACGGAAGTGGCTACCATTGCAGAAGACGGAACTATCACCCTCGTTGCAGCAGGCAAGACTGACATTACCGCATCTTTCGCAGGCAACGACGAATTTGAGGCAGGCGAGGTTTCTTATACTCTTACCGTAAATGCAGCTTCAACCGTTGACATCAGCAATACTCCCGAAACGGCTTATTCAGTGGCTCGCGCAATAGAATTGATTACGGCAAACGAAGGTCTTGACACAAAGGTTTATGTCAAGGGAAAGATTGCGTCAATAAAGGAAGTAAACACAACTTACGGCAACGCAACCTACAACATTTCTGACGATGGAACAACCGCTACAACGATCACAGTATATCGCGGTTATTATCTGGATGGCCAGAAGTTCACTTCTGAAGACCAGATAAAGGTTGGCGACGAAGTTATCGTTTACGGCAAACTAACGCTCTACGGAACAACATATGAGATTAACAGCGGTAACCAGTTGTATTCAATCACTTCAACAGACGGTATCAACAATGTCAATGCAGAAGTGACAGACAACAACGCACCTATGTTCAACCTCGCAGGTCAGCGTGTTAACGGCAATGTAAAGGGTATCGTTATCCAGAACGGCAAGAAGCTCGTTAAGTAAACATAACTTGCACCGTAAATATATTAAAGGCATCCTCGTTTGGTCGGAGATGCCTTTAATGTTTTTCACCATTTGTGGTAAGGTTACGGCACAGTCCGGGTCTTTTTAACGTTGCCTTCGTCAAGTGCAATAGCCAGTTTCAAATCAATCTTTTCCCTCTTATTATATAAGGTAAATAAACGGCGAATAAATTTGAATGAAACAATAAACTACAGAGTGATACAAAATATCGCGAAATTATTTGTAGGTGTTGGAAAAATGTTTAACTTTGCGGTAAATTGTTAATAAGAAAGGAAATTATGGTTAATGTACAATTTACAGCATGGTGGTGGCGCAACTCAAGATTTTCTAAGTCGTGAGCAATACAGCCTATGCGTAAATTGAAATTAAACAAAGCAAAAAGGGTCTGTCGAACTTACGGCAGTCCCTTTTTTTTATTGTTTGAAGATTTTGGGAAACCGTAAGGAAGACATCGGAAATAACCGCAAAAAAAAGGAAATTATTATGGGAATGACAACAACACTAAGCAAAGCAATAACGGGAGAGCATCTCTCCCGACAGGAAGCACACGACGTCTTGATTGGAATTACGCGTGGAGAATATTCTGACGTTCAGGTGGCTTCACTCCTTACAGCCATGCAAATGCGCGGAGTGAGCGTAGACGAACTTGTTGGACTGCGCGATGCCGTTTATGAGACGGGCGTACCGGTTGACATTGAAGCGGACCGCTTCATAGACATAGTTGGCACAGGCGGCGACGGAAAGAACACTTTCAATGTGTCCACGTGCGCATGCTTTGTTGTGGCCGGTGCAGGCTACAAGGTTGTAAAGCACGGCAACTATGCCGCAACTTCCACAAGTGGCGCTTCGAACGTTATGGAAGCGCATGGAGTGAGGTTTAGCTCTGACAACGACACTATAAACCGCAGCTTGTCAGAATGCGGAATAGCATATCTTCATGCACCCTTGTTTGCAAAGACGATGAAATATGTGGCACCCGTGCGCAAATCGCTTCCTTTCCCCACGTGTTTCAACTTGTTGGGACCGCTGGTAAATCCAGCACGGCCTGCGTGTCAGTTGCTCGGCACGGCAACGTTAGGACAAATGAGGTTGTATTCAGGTGTATTCAACAATCTTGGCTTGGATTACGGAATAGTAAACAGTGTGGACGGCTACGACGAAATATCGCTTACAGGCGACTTTAAAGTGACGACAAACAGTACGGACAAAATATACACACCTTCGTCTGTCGGCATGCCACCGGTGTCTGCCGAAGAGCTAAGGGGCGGAAATACAGTCGAAGAGGCGAAGGAAATTTTCGACAGCGTGCTTGAAAACCGTTCAACAGAGTCACGAAAGAACGTCGTTCTTGTAAATGCCGCTTTTGCAATAAGTGTGCTTGACAAAACGAAAGACATAAGCGAAGCCGTTGCACTTGCGCGCGAATCGCTTGAAAGCGGAAAGGCATTGCAAGTGCTCAAACGCTTCGTGAAGCTTAACTCCTGACTGCATTTTTCGAAATGTGGCATGTATTGAAGTAAACGGAAAACACTTTATTAAATTAAAGAAATCTAAAGATGGCAAAGGATATATTACATGAAATAATGAGCTACAAGCGCCAAGAAGTGGAGCGGAAGAAAGCCGCATGTGCCTTGGATGTTTTGAAGGAGAAAGTCAACATCGCTGGTTTGTGCGCCAAGCCGTCAATGTGCCGCGCCCTTACCAGAAGTAATTTTGGCATCATTGCCGAGTTTAAACGCCGTTCTCCATCGAAAGGATGGATAAACGAAAACGCAAGTTCCTTGGAAATTCCGCTGGATTATCAGAACAACGGTGCCGCAGCAATAAGCATATTGACCGATTCACGTTTCTTTGCAGGAGAAGATACGTTTGTTGTCAATGCACGCAGTAGCGGTGTTTCCGTTCCGATACTGTATAAAAATTTCGTAATGGATGAATACCAGCTCTATGAAGCATGCCTTTGCGGCGCTTCTGCCGTTCTTCTAATAGCCGCCTGCCTTAGTATAGAAAAATGTAAAGCTCTTAATGCCATTGCCCATCGGCTCGGAATGGAAACGCTCTTGGAAATTCATTCAGAAGAAGAACTTCGGTATGTTGATGTTTCGCCGGATATGGTGGGAGTAAACAACCGGAATCTTGGCACTTTCGTTACAGACGTTGAAAACTCTTTCCGTTTGGCAGACAAACTTCCAAATGGTGTTTGCAAAGTGAGCGAGAGCGGAATTTCAAGTCCTGCCACTGTGGCGCAGCTCGTAAAGGCTGGTTTTAATGGATTCCTTATAGGCGAGACATTCATGAAGGAAGCGTCACCGGGCGCTGCTCTTGGCACTTTCATAAATGATGTGCACTGCAGTTTGGCGGTTTGATGGTTCGGCGAACGGAAAAAACACTACCTTTGTAGTGTAAAAACAGATAAATTCAATTCAGTTATATGAAGATAAAAGTTTGTGGAATGCGCGACCCCGCCAATATCAGCGATGTGGTTAATCTGGGTGTAGACATGATAGGTTTCGTTTTCTGCCCGCAAAGCAAGCGCTGCGTGAGGATGCTACCGTCTATGGCAGGCATTATTCCCGACTATGTTTCTGCCGGCCAAATGCAAGGAATAGGTGATGCGAATGAAGTGTGGGGCAAAGTTGAGCGTGTGGGAGTTTTTGTCGACGACATGCCACAGAATATAGTGACACGAGTATATGGCTATCGCCTAGACTATGTACAGCTTCATGGCAGCGAGGAACCTGTAATGATAGACAATCTAAGGCGAACGCTCGATCCGGACATCATGCCAGGGATAAAGATAATCAAGGCAATCAGTGTTGGCGAAGCTGACGACATACGTAAGGCACGTGAATATGAGGGGCATGCCGATTACATTCTTTTCGATACAAAGGGGAAAGAGAAGGGAGGAAACGGAGAACACTTTGATTGGAGTCTGCTTGAGAACTACGACTGCGGGCTGCCTTTCTTCTTGAGCGGTGGAATAGGACCCGAAGATGCAGACGCAATCAGAAACATTGCCCATCCCCGCATGTTCGGAATAGACCTTAACAGCCGGTTTGAGCTTCAACCGGCTTTGAAGGACGTGGAAAAACTGAAAAAATTCATTTCAGAAATCAGACGATAAGCAATAAGACAACATGAACACGATGAAGATATTTGAAAAAACCGACAGAAAACTATTGTCGTTGTACTTCTGTGCAGGATGTCCCACACTTGAAAGTACACAGGAAGTAATACTCACCCTGCAACGTCGAGGTATAGACATGATTGAAGTAGGCATTCCGTTCAGTGATCCACTGGCTGACGGGCCTGTAATCCAGGCTGCCGCCACGCGTGCTTTGGCAAATGGCATGACGCTAAGGCTTCTGTTCTCGCAGCTAAAGGAAATAAAGTCTCAAGTTGAGATACCTCTGATTCTGATGGGATACCTCAATGTTATAATGCATTACGGTTTTGATGCTTTCTTCCGAAGCTGTGTAGAGTGTGGAGTTAAGGGAGTTATAATCCCAGACTTGCCGTTTGACGACTATATGCAAGATATAAAGCCACTAGCTGACGCCTATGGTATAAAAGTTATAATGATGATAACTCCGGAAACAAGCGATGAACGCATTAGACTTATCGACAACCAAACGTCAAGCTTCATTTATATGGTATCGTCGGCAAGCGTTACAGGTGCACAACAGGCGTTTGACGAAAGCAAGCAAGCTTACTTTAAACGTATCAACGCCATGAACCTTAAAAATCCGCGCATGATTGGCTTCGGAATATCAAATCGTCAGACTCTGGATTCAGCGCAGAAAAATTCTGCCGGCGCGATAATCGGAAGCAAGTTCGTGACGTTGCTCAACGAAAGCAGCAGTACTGACGAGGCTCTCGACAGACTTTTTGAAGCTCTTTCAAAATGAAACATTCTTTTATTCATCAGAACAGATAACGCAAAAGTTATAGAACAACCAAATACGTAATTTATGGAAGCAGACAAAAGAAGTTATGTCACTCCGTCGCCAAAGGGCTACTACGGCGAATTTGGCGGAGCATATATACCGGAAATACTGCATCGCTGTGTCAGCGAACTACAGGAAGCTTATCTCCCGATTATAAACAGCGAAGATTTCCGCAATGAATACCGCTCTTTGCTGCGTGACTATGTCGGCAGACCTTCGCCCTTGTATTTTGCACGCAGGCTCAGCGAAAAATACGGATGCAGGATTTATCTTAAGCGTGAGGACCTTAATCACACAGGGGCGCATAAGATAAACAATACAATAGGCCAGATTCTAATGGCAAAGAAGATGGGAAAGACACGTGTCATTGCCGAAACAGGAGCAGGACAGCATGGTGTCGCAACTGCAACGGTGTGCGCTCTGATGGGTATGCAGTGTGAAGTATTTATGGGCAAGACTGATGTTGAGCGGCAGCATGTAAACGTGCAGCGCATGAGAATGCTTGGCGCAACGGTAAATCCTGTCACTACCGGCAACATGACACTGAGCGACGCTTGTTCCGCTGCTATTCGCGACTGGTGTTGCCATCCCTCAGACACCTTTTATATAGTCGGTTCCACAATGGGACCGCATCCATACCCGGATATTGTAGCAAGGATGCAAAGCGTAATATCCGAGGAAATAAAATGGCAACTAATGGAAAAGGAAGGCCGTGACTACCCTGATACACTTGTTGCATGCATAGGAGGCGGGTCAAATGCCGCGGGAACGATTTTTCATTACGCCGATGATGAACGCGTTCGCATAGTTCTTGCCGAAGCAGGCGGCGAGGGAATCGATTCCGGTCATACGGCAGCAACAATTCATTGTGGACAGCCGGGAATATTGCATGGCAGCCGTATGCTCGTGATGCAGGACGATGATGGACAGATAGAAGAGGCTTTCACTATATCTGCAGGTCTGGATTATCCGGGTGTCGGGCCGATGCATTGCAACATGGTTGTCCAAGGGCGTACGAAGGTCTTTGCAATAGATGATGATGAAGCGATACGGGCAGGATTCGAACTGACTCGACTTGAGGGAATCATCCCTGCCATTGAGAGTGCACACGCCGTTGCAGCTTTGCAGAAAATGGATTTTCAAAAAGACGAAGTGGTGGTGATGACGGTAAGTGGGCGTGGCGACAAAGATATTGAAACTTATCTAAAATACATGTAGGGTTGATAGACAAAATAGTCTGCACCTGACAAAATACAACAAAGGATGAAATCTTATACAAAAACAATACTTGCCGATTTGCATACGCCCGTAAGCGTATACCTTAAAATGCGCGATCTTTCGGCACAGAGTGTCCTGATGGAATGTTCCGACTATCATGCCGCGACAAATAGTCGTTCGTTTATCGCCCTTAACCCCTTGGGATATGTTTCTGTTGCCCATGGGCTAGTGGAAATGAAGTTTTCGGGTGGCGAGTCTAAATCTGCTGAAATATCAAACGAATATAGATGCGAAGACGCCATAACTGAATTCCTGGATAAGGTGAAAGTGGAAGGGGACGGCAGTCAATACTGTGGACTTTATGGCTATACGTCGTTCAATGCGGTGCGTTATTTCGAACAAATTGACGTTAAGGACGAAACATTGGAGAAGAACGATGCTCCAGACATCCTTTACATCCTTTTCAGGGATATCCTTGTGTTCGATCATTTTAACAACAAGTTGACTGTGGTGACTGTTGTTGATGACGGAGTTGGAGAGTCTGTTGCAACAACACGTATTGATGATATTCTCTCACGTATTGAACGCTCAAAATCCCAAGCGTATCCGTTCCGGTGTATTGCAGACGTAACTTCCCCGCTCACAGACGATGAGCATCGTGAGAACATTCGAAGAGGAATACGCCATTGTCTGCGCGGTGATGTATTCCAGATTGTACTGTCTCGACGTTTCGTTCAACGTTATGAAGGCGACGATTTCCAGCTATACCGTTCGTTGAGAAGTATAAATCCTTCGCCTTATCTGTTTTATTTTGACTTTGGAGGATTCAGACTTATTGGCAGCAGCCCTGAAACGCATTGTCGGATAGAAGGGGGAAAGGCTTACATCGACCCTATTGCAGGAACAGCTAAACGCACAGGTGATATTGAAGCAGACCGTCTTGCAGCTGAATACTTGCGAAATGATCCTAAAGAGAATGCTGAACACGTAATGCTTGTTGATTTGGCGCGTAACGATCTCTCGCGCAACTGTCACGATGTAAAGGTGGACTTTTACAAGGATCTTCAGTATTACAGTCATGTTGTTCATTTGGTGAGTCGCGTCAGCGGTACGCTAAATTCAGATGCCAATCCGATAAAGGCATTTGTCGATACATTCCCGGCAGGAACGCTGAGCGGTGCACCAAAAGTTAGGGCAATGCAGTTGATAAGTGAGTATGAACCTCACAGTAGGGGAGCTTACGGAGGATGCGTAGGATACATCGGTCTTGACGGTAGCTTGAACCAGGCAATTACAATACGCACGTTTGTGAGCCGCAACGGGGAACTCTGGTTTCAGGCTGGCGGCGGAATTGTTGCAAAGAGCGATGTTGAGTATGAGTTGCAAGAGGTGAACAATAAACTTGGCGCATTGCGTGCAGCAATACGTAATGCTGAATAGGTAAACAATAATGAAGATGATGATGAAAAGAATTGTTATCATAGACAACTACGACAGTTTTACTTACAACCTATCACATTTGGTAAAGAGTCTTGGTGCTGATGTTACGGTTTTGCGCAACGACAGATTTCATCTGTCTGAACTTGAAACTTACGATGCAATAATGCTAAGTCCTGGTCCAGGCGTTCCGTCTGAAGCAGGACTGCTCCTTGACGTGATAAAATCTTATGCCGGCAGAAAACCGATTCTTGGTGTCTGTCTTGGTCATCAAGCTATAGGTGAAGTTTTTGGCGCAAATCTTAAAAATCTGTCAGAAGTTTATCATGGCGTTGCCACTTCCTGCAATATTATTGCGGTTGACAAATTGTTCAAAGGATTGCCTGCCGAAATAGAAGTCGGGCGATATCACAGTTGGGTTGTTGACAAAGAGGATTTTCCCGACTGTCTAGAAATAACCTCTGTAAGCCCCGATGGTGAAATAATGTCGCTGCGTCATCGGCAATATGACATACACGGTATACAGTTTCACCCCGAGAGTATACTCACACCTTGCGGTAAACAAATCATTGAGAATTGGCTTGGATAAATCCGGAAAAGAAAACTCCCTGACATACAATGTTGCTTGTTGTCAGGGAGTCTTTCTTTTGTTTATGAGTAAACCGCACGATAAGGTTTACGCTTATCTCTTTTCTTCAGAAATTTTCAGTTTGAATGTACTGTCGGCTACCTTTATTATATATGTTCCTTGTGCATTTTGGTTGAGTGACACGTTCTGAACGAATGAATCCTTTGCTACTGTGCTGGAAACGAGGCTTCCATCTATACTGTATACGCTGATTGTTGATCCCATGGGAGCACCGTAAACTTGTAGTTCACCGTTAGCAGCTTTGATGCGAATGCCATTGCTTTGTGCTTCTCCGTTTATTCCGGATGTCATTAGCGTTACCTTGTTTGAGAACTTCTCGCCGTGAACACTGTATACAGCTGCCACCTGGTATTCAAGATACTTATCCGAATACGGTTTTTCGTCAACATATGTCGTGTCGAACACTGTCTCTACGTTCAATTTATCTCCGTTTCGATATATGTTGTAACCCTCAAACACATTTTTTTCAGATGTCATTGGGGCGTTTGTCGCTGCTGCCATTCTCGGAACATCAAGTCTTGTTCCGTGGAGTACACCTTGTACCGTATTTTTGGGAGTGAATTTACGAAGTGTAGACCTTGATGTAGCGTTGCATGCTTGTGCTGTTCTTCCGATTGGTTCCTGCGAGTAAGCGCTAAGCCCGATAGATATACACCAGTTGGCGTCAATGTCGGTATCGTCGTCGTCCATTGTTGTCCATGTAGAACCGTCGGTAGAATATAGGTTGCCGCGTCCGCTGCGTGCCGGCCCGTGGTCGTAGCCAAGCGGAACGGTGGCGCTGTTGTGTTCAACGTAGATCACCACGCGTAGGTCTTTTCCTGTGTCTATTTTCAGAGGCTCGTCAAGATGTACAGTGTTAAACGAATACTGTTTGACTGTTGGAATGAACTGCTGGCGCACCAATGTGTTGTTCTCGTAGACTAGCAGGAAGAATGCTTCAGGCACTTGGTTTACATAGAACTCAACGTCGGTTAGCGACATGCTGCCGTATCCTTTAAGGTCTTCGGCAAACCACTTCACTCCTGCATAGAAGGCTCCACCGTTTGGAAGACCGGCCGTACCGTAGCTGTTGCCGTCGTGCCAACGAAGGTATATGGGTTCACCAAGCGATGGAAACATCCAGTTAAGTTTGTATGTGCCGTCGCTCTGGCGTTCAGCAGTAAGGTTGGTTGGCGCCATTCCGCCATTGTCGTATTCAAGGTTTATTATTGCCTTGTCGCTCAGTTCACTTTCAGCCGATGTGTTAGTTATTGTGCGAACTTGGTACTCGTAGCGGCCTTGCACAAGATTGTGGTCAACATAGGATATACCACTCACTGGATTGTCATTCAGTTTCTCGCCGTTGCGATAGATGTCGTATCCGTAGACGTTTGAAGTAGGCTTCTGCTTGTAGAGCGCCACAGCATCAACAAATTGCTTTGATACGTTGGCAGCCTTGGCAATTGCGACATATTCTGTTCCCTCAGGCAGTTCGATGCAGACATCTTGCCATGCCTCGTCGGTAGTATAGCTCTGCAATTGAATGAAGTTGCTGCGTTCTGAGCCACCGGTTGAATAGTATACGCCAACAGTACCCTTGCCGTTGTGGTCATCGTCGTTTCTAATGGCAAAGCGAAGATATTTCATACCATCAGCGTTGATAACTCCGAAAGCCTCCTGTTTTTCCTCTGCTGCAAGAGCCTTTGTGCCGGTAAAGGCAAATTCGGAAGTTACTTTCCAGTTTGATTTGTATGCCGTTCCGTTAACTGCCAGTGCAGATGTACCGTCTGTAAGGTTGTCGAAGTTCTCTGCTGTGGTTGCATCCTTGTGCATGTCAGCATCAGAGAAAGACAAAAGCACGTTGTAGCCGTAGCTTGATGCTATAGCTTTTACGTTTGCAGGAACCTTTGCCTCGCCTTGTGGAGCTATTGTTATGCAGGCCGAAGCTGATTTCTCAGATGTCGTACCGTCGATGTAAACCGTTTCCGTGGTGTAGTCATATTGTCCCTCGTTGTAGAGCGACTCCTCGAAGTAGCGTCGTGTGAGAGGTTCGGCATTCAACTTCTCTCCGTTGCGGTATATGTTGTACCCGGCAATGGTCTTTATGCTTCCAATCTCGATTGTTACGAATTCTGTTGGCTTGTTGCGTCGTTGTAGAGCCATAACAAGATATGTTGCACCGCTCTTGTCTTTGAACGAAGACATGCCGCCGGCTTGTGCTGAGGCAATGTCGTTAATTTCAAGATACTGTCCCATGTCGATAGATCCGACGCGCGTATTTGTTGCAAGGTCGTATATTCCGATGGTGTAGTAGTTTGCATCGTTGGCTTGTTCAAAGGCATAGAGCCTTCCGTCGTAATAAGCAGTTCCGTTTGCAGCTTGAAGTGTTGGTCCCGTGCCGAGCTTGCTTCCGTTTTTGGCCACAAGGATACTTGTATTCCAGTCGCCCACTTCAAAGCCTCCGTTTCCTCCGTCGAGTGTTGGCACGAAGGCGAGGTGACGAGAGTATTCAGATATGGAGATGGATTCGACAAGACTCATGTCTTTCGGGTCTATCTTGTGGATACTGTTAGTGTAGTCAGCGGCATATAGATATTCACCGTCGTATGCAAGGTTGCGTATTCCTTCAATATCGTCTATTAGGTAGTTTGCCACGAATTGCCCGTTGAGGGTATATTTCTCTATGCGCCCGTCCTCGTTATAGATTGAAGTGTAGAAATATTCTCCGTCGGTAACTACACCCATCGACGACATCTCACCAGTGAATGACGATACAAACTCTGGCATTGAAGCATCGGTTGTTACAGGTCGTGTTGTTATATTGGCGGGTATTGCCTGACCGTTATTGACAGGAAGGTCCCAGCGAACTGAGACGTTGCGGTTGCGTTCAACGGCGGCGTTGATATGCTGTGGTGCAATCTTGTCTGTAATATCGTAAGCTTCTATGCTTGTTGCCTCACTCAAATCCGATTCTCCGCCATCGGCGTAAACGGATGAAACGGCATAGGAATATATGCCCGTTTCGGGAAGAGTCTCGCTAAATGACTTGCCTGTGACAAGAGCGCTGTTCACTATTTGCCCGTTGCGATATACGTTGTATCCGGTGGGCTCACTCTCCGTGCCGTTGGCATTTGGCGCCACGTTGACACGAATGTTGAAGTTACCCGCAATGCCCGATTCGGCTGCGGAGAACCAGTTGACACCGTCGGTGGAGAGCAGATTGCCTTTGCCGTTTACAGCTTTACCGTCGTCGATAGACAGAGGATTAACTCCGTCATCATTCATGATCTGCAACCCGAACAAATATGTATGGCCTGGCTCAAGAACAATGTCTTCGTCTACAGGAATGTCAGTGAACGTTCCGTCGAAAGTCAAGTTGCCTTTATACTGCTTTTTGTAGATTATCTCTCCGTCTTTCATTATCCTGACGGCAAGGTAAGTGCAGTTGTTTACAAGCTGAACAGAAACAGACGACACTTTCTTGTTCCTGTATTTCACAATGTCGGTTGGTTCCCATTTTGAGCCAGCGTAGAAATATCCTCCTCCGTCAAGACCAATTTGGTCGGAATGGTTGCCGTTTGCCCAAGACATGGTGTCGCGGCGTCCGTTGTCGGCCAGTGGCGATTGCCAGTTCACGGTAACGTCTTTGTTGTGGCTTATGGTTGCATTGAGATGAAGCGGAGCATAGTATTGCGCACCGTCAGTAACGGTTACGACAACCGAATCACTCTTTGCCGACTCTTTGCCTCCGGCATAAAGCGCTGCTACCTTATATATATATGTGCCGTAGACGAGCTTCGTATCGGTATAAGTCAAGTCCTTTACCGGAGTTGTATTCACTTTTACGTTATCGCGGTATATGTTGTATCCATCGGCAGTTGCAGAGCCGTTGCCTTTTGTCCAATTCAGCGTTACGCTTGCTTTGCCTGCTGTTCCTGTTAGGTTGAGTGGACGAGGAACGGACGATTCGCTGTTTGCATTGAGGGCAAAGGTTATTTCCTGTGCATCAGTTTCTGGATTCGTAAGTAATGTTGCGCTTGTATTGAAACTGTCTCCGTTTTTTGCAGTAAGTGCGTCAAATGTGGCGTTGATGCCAATCGTCTCTCCGGCTTGAAGCGTTCCGTGCTTGGGTGAAAGGGCAAGCCAGTTGTCTACTTCGGCCATGTTGTAGCGGAACACAAGATTTGGACTTTGGTTAAGCGTGCCGACGAGCGTAAACCTGCCAGGTTCGATATCTAGCGAACCGAACAGACCGCACACATAGTTCTGTCCCGTTGAGCTGTCGCCTATTTTATAACCCGGTGCATCGTTAAGTACGTGCTTAACGTCGGTAAGTTTGCGTGAGGTAAGGTTGAACTGTCGAATCTGTATCTTGTCAATCTGGTTGTCTGAGGCTGCCGTCATGTCAGAAAGCCACAGAAACGGGCCGCCAGGTGTTATATTATCGTAGGCAGAGCCATAGACTGATACGGAATTGTTACTGTCAAACGAAGCAAAGCGAGACAGAATGTTACCCTCCATGTCAATGAAGCCGATTGTAGTGAACGTTCCTATCCAAAAACCCTTTCTGTCGGGGTCGTAGCTACAGTGAGTGATCTTCAAGTCGCTGGCATCCTTAACTGTAATAATGTCAACTATGCGACGATTGTCAAAGTCAAGTTTGAACAAGCGGTTCGACCAGTCACTGCCATAGAAATAACGGCCGTCAAAAGTTATGTCATAGAGCTTGTAGTACATTTGAGGGATGGAAAACTGTTCGATGAACTTGCCGTTCTTGTCGTATTTCCAAAACTTGCCCAATTCTATGGATGAAGTCGTATAATAGTATTCTCCATCAAAAGCCACAGACTGTTGGAGATCACCCGATGTTGAGAATGAAGTCAATGGACTCCACATGCAGCTCGGGTTGCCGGAGAACTTGGTCGGTGTCTGTTTCAAATACCAAGTCATCGGTCCGTCGCCAGTGTTCTTCAGGCTGAACTGCTTCGTAATTTTTGCTTCGGCCTCCATATCGGAAGTAATGCTTGTTGCCGACAGTTCAGCTGACGGGCGTGTCATGTTCACGTTGAGAACATTGTCGCTCTCTGTGCCGATATTCCAAGTTGTGCGGTAGATGTTATAGCCGTCTTTCAGAATGCTTACGTTGTAATTTCCCGCTTCAATCTGATTAAAATCAACGTTGCCGTTGGCATCAGTTGTCGTTTCGATCACTGCCCCGTGGTCTGCATCCATGCTAACGTTGCAGTTTGTAAGTTTCCCGTTTGCCGAAGAGACGCTCATTTGTGCTGTTGTCCATTTGGGATTCCATATCTTCACGTCGTCAACATACCAGTAGTTTATCCATTGTGCTGATTCTCCGTGGGCGCGGAAACGTATGCGGAACAGATCGGAAGTAAGATAGCTATTAAGTGGAATCTGGCATATTGTCCATTCAAAGCCACCGTTCTTGTTGTCGTAAGTCTTGGCTTCTGTCCAGTTTGTGCCCCCGTCGCAACTCACTTCCACCGAAAGATAATCCACGTTTGTCTGTTCTGAGTTACGCAAGCGCAGGTTGAACCGCAGATAAGTATTGTTGCGGTCGAGTGTGTGCAGTTCGCGGGTAACGAGCGATTGGTCGTAGTTCGTGAGGTTTGACCATCGGTATGTGGCGCTAGGGTCTACAAGTCCGTATTCGTAGTAGTCGATAGACCAGCGTGTCTCTTCTCCGTCGTTCTGCATAGTGCTCCATTTGTCGGAGTGTAGTGTCCAGTCGTCGAAATCGTCTTCAAATGGAAGAAGACGGATGTCAGGCACGTTTACGTTCAGCTCCTCACTCTTTTTAGACTCCGTGCCGTCAGCATAAACGGCTGTAACGGTATAAGTAAACTCACCGTAGTCTGGAACGTTGTCGGTAAAACGTAGTGAGTCGATAGGTTCATCGGTAACTTTTTCGCCGTTTCGGTAAATGTTGAATCCTATGAGAGGGTTGGCAGCTGGTACAGACGCTGAGCCGGGTCGCACTTTGTTCGTGCCAACAAAGAGATCGTCGAGCATCAGCATGAAAGCATTGTATGAAACGCAGTTTATCGTAACGTACTTTGCTTCCTTCGGAATATTGTATTTTATTAAAGTCCATGCTGCCGGCAGTTCGATGTAGTCGCCATCGTTGACGTAAGTAAAGTCAGACGGACGTTTGCCTGTTGTGGAATAGCCTACACGTATGCGCTCTGCATTCATGTTTGTGCCTATCTTGTAGCTGCGTGCCATGAAACTTACTTGGAAGTCCTGTTCGAAGTTAAGCTCCGGCGAGATGATATAGTCGTTGTTCTGGTCGCTAACGGCACTGAAGTCAACGAGCATTTTCTTTCCGGAATATGGCTGGTAGTCCGGATTCTCGTTCACTGCGGGCGATGTCTCCCATGGATTCATCACGATGAAAGCCATCTTCTGGCCTTGGTTCCTGAATTTGCAGGCTTGCCAAGTGTAAGTCAGTTCGTTGTCAGCGTCAATGTATTGCCAACCTATGTTGCCGGCAGAATTTATCTCAAAGTCAGAATGGTCTTCGAAATCGTCAAAGTATCCGTCCACCGGTTCGGGAGACAGCCAACGCAGCTGCACAGTTTTGTCGTTCACTCCCATTAGCGACAAGCCATAGGGTGAACCGTCTGTATTGCCGTCAGCTTTCAACTTGACGTAACTGGCCGTTGATACGGGTGCCTTGGCAATTGCACCGCTGTTGGGGCGTTGCTTTTCAGACTGTCCGTCGTCTTTGTTTAAGAAGGCTGAGCCTGCATATATGGCAACGCAGGTTGCTGCGGACAGTGCTATTGATAATAATGTATGTCGATTCATTGTTGTTTACTTTATTATTGCTTTGGTATGGAATGATTGGCCGTTGCCCTCGACTGTAAGGATTACAACTCCGTTCTTGCCTGCGGTCGGGAACGAGAGGGCCCCCGATGTGGCTTTGGCTGAGAACAGTTCCGTTCCGTCGATTGACGTGCATTTCACTGTGTACCCTTTCTGCAGGCCGCTTACGGCGACATTGCCGTGTGCAACGGTTATGCCTATGCCGGTGCCGTCAATTACGTCGTGGACGGAAGTCTCTTCTGCACTATAGTATGCAGGCGCAGACTCGTCGAAGAACAAGTTATAGTAGCCGGCAGCTACCCATACTTTGTATTTTCCGCTGTCGAATTCGCCTGCTGTCTTGTTTCTGATGTCAATCTGCGTGTCGTAAACTCCGCCGGAAGCAAGCGTCTCATATTCCATACCGTCGTTGAAGATGAGCGTGAGGTACTTTATTTTGCCGTTGCGCCCGTTGTGGTTGAAGCGGAAACGCAGTTGCGTGTATTTCTTGTCCTTGAGATACGAAGACAGGTCGACGTTCTGTCCTTCGGAATCGTACTCGGAGAGCGATGTCTTTCCGCCAATGGTCTGCCATGTTAGTCCGCCGTCTCTTGTTCCTTCAACGAAGAGTTCCGATGTTCCCACAGGGCCGGATGTAGTTACAACAAACTTGCAGTCGTCCAGACCTTCGGGTATTTCCTTTAGCGTTACCATACCGCTGCTCTTGAAGAATATCATGCCGTTGCCAAGAGTGACGTCTCCTTCAACTTCCTTGTAGTAGGACATTGGGCAGAAGAGCGCCTGTTGGTTGACGGTTGTCGTTTCCTTGCCGAGGTATAGATAGTAGTTTGTTGCACCGTCTACGGGGGGCCATTCCACATGCAGGTTGCTTTCGTCCTTTCTGCTGAAGTCGGTAATTGTAGGTGTGGCAAGCTTGCTCGTGACAATCATGTTCCAAAGCCACAGATCGCCCTGTAACTTTTCCGAAGTGCAGCGGAACGCTATGTATATTTCTTTGCCTACATATTGGCTCAAGTCAACTTCCTCAATGTGCGTCTGAGAGAAGTAGTCGGCAAAGGAGAAGCGTTCAACCACATGGAAGTCGTTTATGTTGCTCGTCTTTGTAGAGACAAGCACGTCGAGTGATTCAACAGCCGATTCGTCTGCCACGCCGCGTGTGAAGAACATCACGCCGTTTTCCGGCACGAGGATGCGGCGTTTGCAGATGATGTAGTCGTCGGCATCGTTCCATCCGTTGTATGAATAGACTATCGAGTTGCTGCTCTCGTCGCTGACCCACGTCGTTCCGTCGGCGTTGTTGTCCACAATCTGCCAACAGTCAGGCTGACCGTTGGTCCACGAAGTGAAATCTGCCACGAAAGGCGTTCCGACGGATTCACACTCTGTGCTGAACGGAACGGCTGAGCCAAACACCGTTGTGCCGTCGCTCATCTTCATGTATGAGCGCACGCTATAGCTGCTGCCCGGAGTAAGGTCGTTCACTTCAATCTTCGGGTTGCTCTTGTCGGCAGCCGCAGCATGACTGTCGTTCATTGTAGGTTCGCCGTTGCCTATAGCCCAGCAGAAGCCCACCTCGTCGATGTCAACCTTGCTGTTCTGCACAGTTGCTGTGAATGTGGCCGAAACGTCTCTCACGTCGGTTGGCACTTCGGTCTTTATCACGTTCCATGTGCTCACGCCGCCGCTTACCTGGAATTTTATTATGCCGTCGCCTTCGTTAATGTTCGTCACGGGCACGTTGAGTTTCTCTTTCTCCCAGTTGAGAGAGTTTGGCGTAGTGGTGTCCGTAAAAGACGTGTTGGCCGACGTTCCGGGGAAGGTGTCGCCGCTGCGCGTGTTTGCATCGTCAATGCCGTCTGCCGCCTTGATATACATGCACCGGTGGCTGGCATTGTTGTTCGGACCGTTAACACTCCAGTATTCCTCCTGCATTTCTTTTGTATAGTCGAAGTGCGTTATTAGCAGTCCGTGTGCCGGAATGTATTTGTCCCACCCCGTCTGCTGTCTGTTCTCGAAGATGAGCCACTCCACTCCGGTGCCTTCCTCACGGTTGGGTTGGGCGTTGATAAAGCGTGCCTTGTTTTGCGCAATGCTTTCAAGCGACACGTCCTCTGCCTGTTTCATCTCTACAATGTCATTGCCTTCCTGCATCCATCCCATCTGCCAGCGCTCAAAAGCCATGAGGCATGGCGGCGTATGGCTGTCGTTGTTATAGCTTCCCGAGGCATAAAGACTGTAGTTCCCGGGATCGATGCCGTAGCCGTTGGTGTCGCTGTCGGTGTCATACATGTCCTTCAAACCGAGCACGTGGCCGAATTCATGGGTGAACGTACCGATTCCGTCCATCGACGGAACTGCCGGGCTGCCTGGCATGCCAACAAGTTCGGCTGAACATGAATAGTTGTTGACGGCAATGCCGTCGTACATCGGCTTGTCGTCGCCCATGTTCCAAGAGTGTGGCCATATGTCATCGGCGTTGGCTGTGCTGGCTTCACTGTAGCCGGCGTATATGATGTAGCAGTTGTCCATCTCTCCGTCTCCGTCGTTGTCAAACTGACTGAAGTCAAGGTCCGGATTGTCGGCCTTTGCCAGTTGCAAAGCTTCCCTTACCATGTCGCGCGGATTGGTGTCGGTTCCCGACGTACTGCTTGAGTTCTTTCCGTAATAGCTTGTAGGCTGCGAGAGCGTGTAAGGGCCAACAACTTTGAAGTTGGGGATGAACTGGCCCATGGAGTTGTCGCGATAGTAGTCTTTCACGCTGCCCGTGCCGCCGTTCACGCTGTAGTCTTTCTCGTTGAGCCAGCGGTCGAAATCTTCATTCTTGTGTCGGAATGTGCTGTCGGTAAAGTTTACCAGTATTACAAGATACTGCGATTCCTTCACTTCTGCATTCCGGCCAAATGCTTTGCGAGGGGCAACTATTTTCTTGTTCAGCACTGTGGCCGGTGTCATTCTGCCTATTGTGATTTTCTTCTTTAGGTCAGCATTCACAATTGGGGCCGCCTTCAACTGTGCCAACAGTTTCCTTTCGCTTTCGTCGCGCTCGTTCACGTTGTGCGCACGCTGTGATGTGGTGCTCTGTTTCCCCGTGGTGAAATCGTAGTCGACATAATGGAAATATCCGCTGGCGTCTTTCTTCAATAAAAAACCGTCAGTCGTTGTAACGTAGTGGAAATTCTCGTCGCCTCTTATCCTTACTGTCAGAGTGCTTCCGTCGGGCTGTCTCATGACGATAGGGCGGGGAAATGCTCCTATGGCACTTGCCGTCTCGATGCTTGCAAGTCCGAGAGCGGAAGCCAGAAGCAGGTTTTTAAGAATGTTCATATACTGTTTGATTAAATTTTTGTTTACTTTATGGCAAGTTTGCTTTTTATCTTGTGTTGCCTTAAATGGCTTGATGTTTCAACTTTGTGTGTCTTGACAAACAAGACGTTTGCTCTTTGTTTTGTCCAAGCGTCGTTTAAATCTTGTCCAAGAGTCGTTTGGACAATGTTTGAACGTCGTCTTTATGACGTTTGCTTTTCATTCTTTTGGGGAGATACGGTGTCTGTTGTGAATACTCTCCGCAATGTTTTATACAGCGTTCTGCCGTAATTTGTGGCGTCAAAATTTGATTTGGCAAATATTGGCGTTGTTTCTTTATACTTGCTGTTTTAGTAAATGTCTGAGGAAAGTGCCAATAAAAAGCGAAAAGCAAGAGATGCATCCAGCCCAATGTTTGGCTATGTGCATCCCTTGCCTTTGTTGTGGTTGATCAGAATATATTCCGAATCATTATTTTAGTTGCGTAATTACTTAATGACAACTTTTGTCGATTTGCCGTTTTCGCTGATGATATACATACCTGCCTTCAGGCCGGAAATGCTCTCGCCAACTAATGTTCCGTTCAAGTTGTAAACCTTTACGCCCTTGCCTGTCGTGCTGACAGTCATTTCGCTGATACCGTCAACAACGTCGCCGTTCTTTGCGAGAGTCAGTTTTGCGCTGCCGTAGCCCTGGCGTATCATGAAATAGTATTCGCCTGCCTCTTCGGTTGTCTGCTCGAACGTGAAGTAATAGCTGCCTGTATTCTCGTCCTGTGCGCTGTTCATTGAGAAACTCGTTCCGTAGCTTTCGCCAAGTGTTGCATTGTCGAGCCCGTTGAATGCAACGCCGCCGAGATACTGGTCGCAGTTGAAGATTGAGGTGCCCTTGTTGAGGCTTGCCTTAACCCAAACGGGACTGTCGTAGCTAGGATTGGTTATCGTAACGGTGTCGCCCAAAGCCAAGATGATAGGTGTTGTTATATCCTCGCCTGCTTCAAAGCCGCGTTCTGTGAATTTAACGGTGGCAGGAAGTTCCTTGCCCTCGCTGTCGGTGCCGAATGCCTTGATTGCAAGGTGAACGATTATTGCATCGTCTTTCTTTACAATTTTGCTGCCTTTGTAAACAGAAATGTAGTCGCCGCCTTGCTGCTCTGATGAAACCATACCGGTGTAATATCCATCTGTATACTTGCCGTATTCAACTGTGTTTAAGTAAGAATATGGCACATCGCAGTAAACTGTAACCACACCGTCGTTCTTTGCAACATACTTGAGCCATAGATTTGAAGCGTTGCTGCTGTTGATGTCGTAAACAGAATCTTCAACAACGATAGGATTGCTCTGCACTTCGCCCTGCTTGAACTCGTTTTCTGCAACGGTGAATACGTCTTTGTCGGCACAACCTTCAAGCTTGATGAGATAAGCAACGCCTTCTGTAGCTTCGATGCTGTATTCAATGCCGTTAACGAATGTTTCGTAGTTTCCGTCCCACTTTGAAGTTCCAGTCGGGAAAGAGAGAGTCATGTCGGGAGTTCCGCTGACTGAAAGCTTGCAGTTCTTGGTTGGAGTGTAAGTGTAGTACTTTGTTCCGCTGCCGGAAATGGTGTTCTCGCCGAGTACGGCAGTTTCAGGGTTTGTTATAACGTCGCCCTTGGTTATGTCTTCGTATGAAACGTTGAATGTCAGAGGTTCTGTTTCTGATGCTGTCCACTTGATTGTTATGACCTGATCGTTGGCAGAGGTTACGTCGAAGCTTGCAGACTTTGTGCCTGAAGCGCCGCCGTAGCTGTTGCCGTCAGCATAAATCTTCACAGAAGTGCCAGAGCTTACAGTCTCGCTTGTTGCAGTAACTTTGAGGAACTTGCTAGTGTTTGCAGGCACGGTCATGCCGTAGTAGAATGTACCCTGTGCGGCAGGCAACGTAATTGTGGAAGGCACTGTGTCAATGGGCAACGGATTTGACTCCGTTTCGCCTTGCTGATAGTCTTCCATTGCAAATGTGAAAGTCTCGTCGGCAGCAGTTGCGTCAATCTTGCTTACGCAGATGTAGTAAGTGTAGTAACCGGCGTAAGGAACCTCGGTGCGCACATTGTAAGAACCCTGTTCTGAAGCTGCTGTATAATAGCCGGAGCTGACACTGTATTTGCTTGAGTAAATCTTAACCTGTCCGCCAGGCAGAGCGTTGTCGCTCTTTATGCTCATGTAGCCCGTCTTTGTCGGCGTGTAAGTGTAATAGTAGTCGCCGTAGGCTGCGGGCACGGTGTTCTCTCCTTCTGTTATTTCAAACGGATAGTCGAGCGAACCGGCTGTGGGCTGTGTCATCTCTGAAGAGAACACGATTGGGGTGGAAGTGAAGAATGTGTAGGCGTATGTTTCACCTGACTTGACCGTTGTCTTTATCTGATAGCCAACGCCCTGCTTGTATTCTGAAGTTACGCGAGTGCCGTTGACGGATGCTGAACCCAGGTAAGAAAAGCTTGAGATGATAAGCATACCGTCTTTGTCTGCCGTGTATGACGCATAATACGAACTGCTTGTGTAGCCTGTCGCATAAGGATCGCCTACCATTTGGTATGTTCCGGGAACGATTGTAACGGGAGCTTCCTGTGATGCACCGCCGCTAAGGTCCTCGCAGTCCTTTAGTTCAAGATTTAGTTCCGTTGCTCCTGTTACATACTGCATGAAGTAGTATGTCTCGCCTTGTTTCAACGCAAAATACTTCTTTGGATAATTCTCGTCGGCAGCTTTTAATGTAAGCGTGTCGTTTGTAGAAGTTTCTGCGTTAGCGCGGATAACGGTTGCTGTGGTAAGTGTGTAGCTGCCGTCCTGCGGTCCGACAAGAGCAAGGCAGTTCTTCTCTGGAGTGTATTTCCAGAATACTGAGTCTGCCTCAGTACCTTCAACTGTGTAAGCATTCTTGCCTACTTGTGCTTCGATGGCGTCAGAGTATGATGACTGTGCCCATCCTGCTGCTGTAATGCAGAGCATTGAAGCAATGAGTAAAGTTTTTCTCATAATTTTTTAGGTTTATGTTTGTGCTTAATTATATTAGCGTTATAGAACAGAATGAACCACTTTCATTCAGAAAGCAACAATTAAATAATGTTCCTTATTAGTCGTTACATAATTAAATTTTGTTGCAAAAATAGTAAAATGTTTTTAATTTGGCAGAGGAATGACGAGAAAATAAAACAAAAAGGCTTTTTCTCCTTATCAACTTCTTGTTTTTCTCTATTTCTTACTTCGTTTACTTTTCTATGAGCGAAGCTTTGCCGACTAAAAAAATAAAGTATGGTTGCCTTCGGTATAAATGGCAACCATACTTTCTTGTTCTTTAAATTTTTATTGTCTGTTCCCGTCTTTATCTGGGTGCATGCGGAAATTGTCTTGAAAATGCACGTGTTCTCAGTCTGCCACAATCTTGAAGCGCACGCGGAACGAATGTTCGTGTTCGTCCCAATTCGTTCCGAGCAGTACGAATTTGCCTATTTGTGATGTGGAGCGCACGTGCTTGCCGATGCAAGGACAAACATCATAGTCGCCGATGCGCACAAGCCGAAGCGTTTCCGAAGCGTCATCCGGCAGACGGTCAAGCTTCACATCGTCGGGAATGTGGTCACGGTCCACGAACTCGAAGGTGACGGGCAGGTCTTCTGCGATTAGTTCATTCATGCGCCGCTCTATTTCCTTTTCCTCGTTGCGCGATGGCTTATGGTCAAGAATGTAGGAAATCTTGCTCTTCTTGCGTTCAACATGTGCGTTTCTTGAGCGTTCACATCCGAACAAACGTATCATGGTTTGGTTGAGCAGGTGCTCTGCCGTATGTGCCGGAGGAAACTCTTCCTTGTTGTGCGTATTCAATTCATAGTCGGGCATAGATGTTGGCTTTTTTCGTTATTCGTGAATTTTCTTTTCCCTTGCGCCTCAAGCGTAGCGTCAAAGACTTTTTACTTTTATAATTCTGCCGTTCCAAGGTTTCACTGTGAGCTTTACAGGACTTTCGCTGGAAAGGCAAATGCTGCCTTTAGACCCGTTAAGCAGGTCGGTGGATTGCATGATTCCCTTGTTTATCTTAAGATAGTCGAAGGCGTGTTGTGGGATGTTTATCTTGCAGGTGCGTTCTTCGTCGCTAAAGTTGGCCAGTACAATGAGCAGTTCGTCTTTGTATTTTCTCAGGAAAACGTATTGTTTTGAGGCATCGAAACTCTCTGTCGTAGGGTTGACATACATTAGATCGAAGAAATCTCCGTTAGCTATAGCGGTTTCTTTATGCGCTATGCCAAGTATTTTTTTATATTGTGCTTCAATCTCTTTTCCCTTGGATGTCATCTTCTTGCGGGCATTATAGCCGTGTATGAGCGAGTCTAACGACCAATAGTCGAAGATTGTTGTGCGTCCGTCTCTACCGCTGAATCCTTCTTCATCCATTCCTTCTTCGCCGAATTCCTGTCCTGCATAAATCATGAAAGGATTACCGCGCATCAGTGCATTGACGATGAGGGCCGGGATTCCCTTTTGCGCACAGCCCGCAAAGAATGTGCTTGCCAGTCTCTGTTCGTCGTGGTTTTCCAGAAAATAAAGCATATGATCGGAAATGTCGTCAGTTTGCTGCCATTGGCGGGTTATGTCTGCTGCGGAACGGTTTCCGCATATAACGTCGCGCATGCAATCGTACATCCCGACTTTATCATAGAGATAGTTGAAGCCGGCACCTATATATTGCCGGTAAAGGGCAGGGTTGTAAACCTCACCGATAAACTTGATATTGCGGTGCTTCTTCCTGACTTCAACGATTACCCAATTCCAAAATGCCGAAGGCACCATTTCTGCCATGTCGCAACGGAAAGCGTCTACTCCTTTTGAGGCCCAAAACAGAAGAATGCAGCGCATCTTGTTCCATGTATCTGGGATAGGGTAGAAGTGGTCTGACTTTCCTCCTGCATCGCAATAGTCAACACCATAGTTTAGTTTGACTGTCTCGTACCAGTCGTTTGTTCCAGGGCGGTTAGAGAAGCAGTCATTTCCTGTAGCTTTGGCAGGAAATTCGCAATACGGGATGCTTTCGTCTTTTCTTAGATCAATTGACGGTTCGAACGAAGCTCCCGGACAATAATAGAAATTGTTTTGTGGATAAAATTGCTTGCTTGTGTCGTCGTACTGTCCAAAGTCTCCTTCAAATTTTGGATGGCAGACGGATTTGTATTGTCTTGCCACATGGTTTGGCACGAAATCCATTACAACTTCAAGTCCCGCTTCGTGTGTGCGTTTTATCAGCGACTCAAATTCTGCCATTCTCCTGTTTACGTTCGTTGCCAAATCCGGGTCAACGTCATAATAGTCAACAATGGCGTAAGGACTGCCTGCCTTGCCTTTTACAATGGCGGGGTGCTGGCGTGGAATGTCGTAGGCTGTATAGTCGGTTGTCGTTGCGTGTCGTATTACGCCGGTATACCATACGTGCGTAGCTCCAAGTTCTTTTATTCTTTTTAGCACTGACGGAGTGAAAGAGTTGAATTTACCGCATCCGTTGTCTTCTAACGTGCCGTCGTGTTTACGGTTTGTGCATGTGTTTCCGAATAGTCGAGTGAATATCTGGTAGATGATAATCTTGTTTTGCATAGGTTTTATAGGTTCGTTTGATGTTTTACTTTTCTTGATTTTATCTTAGCCAACAATGCAAAGATAATGAATAATTATGTCAGTCGGAAGTGATTTGCTTTGTTTTTTCTCTTGTTATCCTAGTTAATACATTATTAGTCATTTTATGAAGTGAAGAACTTCTCTTGAATTTTCTGTTTTATGCTATACTTGTTGCTTGTTGCTTGTGTTCTGGACGCGAATTTTTATGAGCAAACCTTTTGATAGGTGGAAAACGAAAGTAGGAAGAAAACGTCTTTTGCTTCCTTCCTACTTGATTTAGATTTCTTTTATTGGTTGTTTGTTATTGGATGCCGTGGGCAGAAACGGTCTTGTCTATGCGTCCGATCATTCCCTGAAGGGCTTTGCCCGGTCCGCATTCGGTAAATTCGTCAGCACCATCGGCAATCATGTTTTGTACGCATGCGGTCCAACGCACACTGCTCGTAAGTTGAGCGATGAGGTTTTTCTTTATGTCTTCAGGATCTGTGTGGGGCTTTCCGTCTACGTTCTGATAAACAGGACACTTAGGAACGTTTATTTCTGTCTTTTTGATTGCTGCTTCCAACTCGTCTTTTGCTGGTTGCATTAGTGGTGAATGGAAAGCTCCTCCTACTTTAAGGGGCAAAGCACGTTTAGCACCTGCAGCTTTCAATTTCTCGCAAGCTTCGTTAATAGCTTCGATGTTGCCCGATATGACAAGTTGTCCCGGACAGTTGTAGTTTGCGGGAACAACTATGTTTCCAGGCTTGCTTACTTCTTTGCAGATTTCCTCGATCTTGTCGTCGGCCAGTCCTACAATGGCAGCCATTGTTGAAGGTGCGGCTTCACATGCTTTCTGCATTGCCATGGCGCGGGCGTAAACAAGTTTCAGTCCATCTTCAAAACTGAGTGCACCAGCAGCTACTAGGGCGGAGAACTCGCCCAAAGAATGACCGGCAACCATTGCCGGTTGGAAAGCTTCACCCATGCAGAGTGCGCTTATGACGCTATGCAGGAATACGGCTGGCTGTGTAACCTTTGTCTGTTTCAGTTCTTCGTCTGTTCCGTTGAACATGATGTCTGTTATGCTGTAACCGAGAATTTCGTTAGCTTTGTCGAAAAGCTCTTTCGCAAGAGAATTGTTGTCGTAGAGATCTTTGCCCATTCCGACGAACTGTGCTCCCTGACCGGGAAATACAAATGCTTTCATTCTTTTTATACCTTAAATTTAATAGAGTCTGCAAGTTGTAAACAGTAACCAAAGGGCTGTCACAACTTTAAAATACCTTGCAAAGGTACGCTATTTTGCCGGATTATCCGACTTTGCTTGTAAAAAAAGTTCTTTTGCTTTGTCATTATACTTATAATTAGCTATGACGTTTATGGCATGTCGGTTGATTTATATGTAAATACCAGCTAAATGTTTCGTTTTTGCCTTTAATTTGGAATGCACCTTAAATATGCTGAAAAATGGTTGAGATGCTTGTTCGTTTCGTTTCCAACTGCTAATTTTGTGGCTATGAAACAGATAATCCTTGTATTGACCATGTTTTTGGCATTGGCGGTAAGTGTTGAGGCGCAGAATGAAAATGCATCCCCAATCACCCCTTCTGTAGACAATGGAATAGATGCTGATACAATAGGCTTGCTCGCCCCAGACTTAAATTGTCATAATGTTCTTGATATGCGTTCGTCATATTCTTCTCTTAATAAGGACAGAGAATATGGCGACACTCTCCATTTGCCAATGCTAACGCAATACGGTACAGTGCCTTTGATGTCGTATCCTTATCATCCATTGTGGGGTTTTGACAATTGGAATTTGCACAAGGGACTCAATATGAACATCGGAGCTTCTGTCTTCGCTGCATTTGGAAAGGGGACACCTTCGGGGGCAGGCTTTGCTCAAGATGTTTCTCTGATGTATGCATTGCCGCTTTCCAAACGTGTGACTCTTGCTCTTGGAGGATGGATAAGCAACGTGTTTTGGTCGGGCGCACGGATAACAGACGCAGGATTAAGCGCTGTTCTAGGTTACAGATTCAGTGAACGGCTGGAAGGTGCAGCATTCGTAAGAAAAAGTCTTGTAGACAAACGGATGCCTCTTCGTTATGCCGTAATGAATGATGTGGGTGATCGTATAGGTGCATCGCTTAAATATAATTTCAGTCCATCCTTTAGCGTACAGCTTACTGTTCAAGCTACCCGTTACAATAATCTTCCTCAGTGCTTCCAATCAGAAAGAGAAGACAATGGATTTATCTCTTTAGGTAGCCATTGAACGATGTACATAATGTTTGAACCGGGTTATCTTTTTGGAAAAAACGAACAACGGATTTGAGTCTCTGTTTAAATAAACAATAGTTTTCTGTGTTTGATCAGGAGCTTTTGCCATACTTTTCTATTAAAAACTGCACACCGATGGACGGTGTGCGCATTTTGTGCTATAAAGTGTTTAAAATATTTTAAATACCTATATGACAATAAACGTAACTTGTCATTTATTTCTTATATTTGCAGTGTCATAAAAGTGAATGTAATTCTGTCAAGAGCGTTTTAAAAGTTTACTATACGCAAACTATTGGCAAAGTTCACAACTGGTAAGTTCCGGTGCGTTTCACTTGAAGACACTTGTTTGGAAACATTTTTTTACGACAAAACAATATTTATTATAATAATATGTTCGAAAACCTAAGCGACAGACTTGAGCGGTCGTTCAAGATACTTAAGGGAGAAGGGAAAATAACTGAAATCAACGTTGCTGAGACGCTAAAGGATGTGCGCCGCGCTCTCACCGAAGCAGACGTTAATTATAAGGTGGCAAAGACATTTGTCGACACCGTCAAGAAGAAAGCCATGGGAATGAACGTGCTGACGGCAGTGAAACCGGGGCAACTCATGGTAAAGCTTGTGCACGACGAACTTGCAGAACTTATGGGAGGGGAGGCTGCAAAGCTTAATCTCGACGGGCGTCCGGCAATAATTCTGATGTCCGGACTTCAAGGATCTGGAAAAACAACATTTAGTGGTAAACTGGCAAACATGCTTCGTCAGAAACAAGGCAAGAAACCTTTACTTGTGGCGTGCGACGTTTACCGCCCGGCTGCAATCCAACAGTTGAAGGTTGTAGCAGAACAAATAGGTGTACCTGTATATGCTGAAGATGACAACAAAAACGTTGTTGAAATAGCAAACCGTGCTATGCAGGAAGCCAAGACAAAAGGCAATGATGTGGTAATCGTCGATACGGCAGGACGTTTGGCAGTTGATGAACAAATGATGGATGAAATAGAAAGTCTTAAGAATGCGATTCATCCAACAGAGACGCTTTTTGTCGTGGACTCAATGACGGGACAAGATGCTGTCAATACTGCAAAGACGTTCAATGAGCGCCTCGATTTTGATGGAGTTGTGCTGACGAAACTTGACGGTGATACCCGAGGCGGTGCTGCTCTCTCTATACGTACGGTTGTTGCAAAACCGATAAAGTTCGTAGGAACGGGCGAAAAGATGGAAGCTATAGATGTATTCCATCCAGCCAGAATGGCAGATCGCATTCTCGGAATGGGAGATATTGTAAGCCTTGTTGAAAGAGCACAGGAGCAGTTTGACGAGGAAGAGGCAAAGCGTTTGCAAAAGAAAATCCAGAAAAACAAGTTTGATTTCAACGATTTCCTTGGTCAAATACAGCAAATCAAGAAGATGGGAAACCTAAAAGATTTAGCTTCAATGATTCCTGGTGTAGGAAAGGCCATTAAAGATGTTGACATTGACGACAATGCCTTTAAGGGTATTGAGGCAATAATTCAGAGTATGACGCCAAAGGAACGTTCTAATCCCGAAATCCTGAACACAAGTCGTCGTCAGCGTATAGCAAAAGGTTCAGGAACGAACATCCAGGATGTTAACAGACTGATAAAGCAATTCGATCAGACCCGCAAGATGATGAAAATGGTTACGGGTTCGAAGATGACACAGATGATGAACGCCATGAAACATATGAAGGGCGGAATGCCGGGGTTGCCCGGAATGCCCAAGATGTAGTTTCTTATTATAATTAAAGAAAATACACGGATGGTGGAGGTAATTTAATGTTGCCTGCCGAAATTCAAAATAATCATAGGGCTTGACTAAAGTCCCCATAAAATATATTGATATGCAACTGATTGACGGAAAGGCTATAGCGGCCAAGATTAAAGAGGAAATTGCGGCTGAGGTAAAAGGCATTGTCGCAGATGGCAGAAAACAGCCTCATTTGGCTGCAATTCTTGTGGGACATGATGGCGGAAGTGAGACTTATGTGAAAAACAAAGTGCTGGCCTGCGAAGCATGTGGCTTCAAGAGCACGCTTATCCGCTATGAAGACAACGTTACAGAGGATGAGTTGCTTGCCAAAGTGGACGAACTGAACAATGATGAAGACGTAGACGGCTTCATCGTACAGTTACCGTTGCCACCACACATAGACGAGCAGAAAGTTATTATGGCCATAGACTATAGAAAAGATGTAGACGGTTTCCATCCTGTCAACGTTGGCCGAATGTCAATAGGATTGCCATGTTTCATTTCAGCCACTCCGCTTGGCATAATGACTTTGCTGCAACGTTATGGAATTGAAACGTCCGGAAAGAAATGTGTCGTTTTAGGCCGCAGCAATATAGTTGGCAAGCCTATGGCTCAGCTTATGATGCAAAAGCAATATGGAGATGCAACCGTAACGGTTTGTCATAGTCATTCTAGAAATCTTAAACGTGAATGTCAGGAGGCAGATATAATTGTTGCAGCTATAGGCAAGCCTAATTTCGTTACGGCAGACATGGTGAAGGAAGGTGCCGTTGTTATTGATGTCGGTACAACACGTGTGCCTGATTCTACCCGCAAGAGCGGTTTCCGTCTAAACGGTGATGTGAAATTCGATGAGGTGTCCCCAAAATGTTCTTTCATTACTCCCGTGCCTGGAGGCGTAGGACCGATGACTATCTGCTCACTTATGAAGAACACTTTAGCGGCGGGTAAAAAGCAATATTACCGTTAGAATCTTTTTTGCGGCATTCATTTTATCTCCTCACCGAAAGTTTACAAAACATTATGACAGCAGACGAATATTACAAAAAAGGGAAAGAGTTCCAGCGTGCCGGTAATTGGCAAGAGGCAATACGCTGCTACAACGAAGCAGTTGAGCTTGATGCCGATAGTCCGGCTGGTGAAGCAAAGAAAATGGTAATGTCCATATTGGAATTTTATTGTAGGGATATTTATAATCCATAGATTTTCACTCTACTCTTGTAGCTATCGATACTGTTGCCGTAATTAAGGAAATGGCAAAATCTTATAGCGAGGAAGATGGCTTTTGAAAGTTGTTTTTCCGAACTGTTACCTTCAATTTAATTTAACTATGACGTGGACCATTTCATTGGGAAATGTCTAAAAAACAAAAACATGGGCAAAATCAAAGGAGCAATTGTAGTAAACACCGACCGCTGCAAGGGTTGTGCGTTGTGTGTTGTAGCTTGTCCTAAGGATGTGATTGCGTTGTCTGACAAACATGTCAACGTACATGGATATCCTTACGCCGTGGCATTGCGCCCTGATGACTGTATCGGGTGCGCTTCGTGTGGAATTGTATGTCCAGACGGATGTATTAGTGTTTACAAAAAAAAGATGGAGGACTAAGTAATGGCAGAAAAAGAAGTTGTCTTGATGAAAGGAAACGAAGCCATCGCCCATGCTGCCATACGATGCGGCTGCGATGCCTATTTCGGATATCCCATAACACCGCAGAGCGAGGTTATAGAAACGCTTGCTGAACAGAAGCCTTGGGAAACTACCGGCATGGTAGTCCTTCAGGCAGAGAGTGAAGTGGCATCCATAAATATGGTATATGGTGCAGCAGGCGCAGGAAAACGTGTATTTACTTCATCGTCTAGTCCTGGCGTTGCTCTTATGCAGGAAGGTATTTCCTATATGGCTGGTGCAGAAATACCTGGCGTGTTCGTAAATGTGCAGCGCGGCGGTCCAGGTCTTGGAACGATTCAGCCTTCTCAGAGTGACTATTTCCAGTCAACACGCGGTGGTGGCAACGGTGATTATTTCGTTATCGTACTTGCACCAGCTTCAGTTCAGGAAATGGCAGACTTCGTTGATTTGGCTTTTACGTTGGCTTTCAAATATCGTATGCCGGCCATGATATTAAGTGATGGTGTTATTGGGCAGATGATGGAAAAGGTTGTTTTACCGCCAGTCAAGCCAAGACGAACGGAAGAGGAAATAAAGAAAGAATGCCCTTGGGCTACGATAGGGCGATCAATGGATCGCGAACCTAATATCCTCACATCGCTTGAACTTCAGCCTGAGGTAATGGAACAGAGAAACCTTAGACTTTTGGAAAAATACGAAGAAGTGAAGAGGAATGAGGTAAGGTATGAAACTTCTTGTTGCGACGATGCTGACTATATTTTGGTTGCCTTCGGAAGTGCAGCGCGAATTTCCGAGAAAGCAATGGAAATAGCACGTGAGGAAGGACTAAAGGTCGGTCTCTTCCGTCCTATTACTCTTTGGCCATTCCCCGAAAAACAGATTGAGGCATTGGCCAAGGGTAAGAAAGGAATCCTTTCTGTCGAGATAAATGCCGGCCAAATGGTTGAGGATGTTCGTTTGGCCACACACGGAATGGTCCCTGTAAGTCATTTCGGTCGCCTTGGTGGCATTGTTCCTGATCCAGAAGAAATTGTAAATTCCCTGAAGGAGAATATAAAAAACGGCACGTTTAACGCTTAAATCAGACTAATCATGAAACAGGATATAGTTTCGCCAGAGAATCTGGTGTATCAAAAACCGTCACTCATGAACGACACCCAGATGCACTATTGCCCTGGTTGCTCGCATGGTGTGGTTCACAAACTTGTGGCTGAAGTGATAGAAGAAATGGGAATGCAGGACAAAACCGTAGGCGTTTGCCCAGTAGGTTGTTCAGTTTTCGCTTACAGATATCTTGACATAGACTGGTCTGAAGCGGCTCACGGCCGTGCTCCCGCTGTGGCCACAGGTATCAAGAGATGCTGGCCAGACAGACTTGTATTCACATATCAAGGCGATGGAGATTTGGCTTGTATCGGTACTGCGGAAAGCATACATGCTCTGAACAGAGGCGAACACATAACCATGATTTTCATCAACAATGCCATTTACGGTATGACGGGCGGACAAATGGCTCCCACTACTTTGTTGGGGCAGAAAACAGCAACTTGCCCATATGGACGTACGCCGGAACTGCATGGTTATCCGCTAAAGATGACTGAAATAGCCGCTACACTTCAGGGAACGTGTTATGTAACAAGACAGAGTGTAGACAGTGTTCCATCAATACGTTCTGCCAAAAAGGCAATACGAAAGGCTTTCGAAGCATCTATGGCAGGCAAAGGTTCTTGTCTCGTTGAGATTGTAAGCACATGTAACAGTGGATGGAAACTCTCTCCCGTCAAGGCAAATGAGTGGATGAGAGAGAACATGTTCAAATTCTATCCTAAAGGTGACCTTAAAAACACTATTGACCAATGAAAAAGGAAATTATAATATCAGGATTCGGCGGACAGGGCGTGCTTTCTATGGGTAAGATTCTCGCCTATTCCGGACTAATGGAAGACAAGGAAGTTACATGGATGCCGGCATACGGCCCGGAACAACGTGGCGGAACGGCTAACGTTACGGTTATCGTCAGTGACGAGAGAATTTCTTCGCCGGTTTTGAGCAAATATGATATTGCCATCGTTCTAAACCAACCTTCTCTCGACAAGTTCGAACCCAAGGTTAAACCTGGCGGCGTTCTTATTTACGAAGGCAACGGAATAATAAATCCGCCCAAGCGCAAGGATATCGATGTTTATCGAATCGATGCTCTTGACAAGGCTGCTGAAATGAAGAACTCTAAGGTGTTCAATATGATCGTTCTTGGAGGTATGCTCAGTGTCTGCCCTGTAGTAAGTGAAAATGGTGTTGAGAAGGCTTTGTTCAAAACTTTGCCTGAACGTCATCACAAACTGATTCCGCTAAACATGGACGCAATAAAGGTTGGCGGAGATATAATGAAGAAAATGTAGACGTTCCATATCATATAGGTATAAGGGGACAGGCAGTTGCTCGTAATAGGTGCATTTGTCTGTCTTCTTTTCTTTACATCTGTAAACTGACATAATGTACTATTCTTCAGCTTTATTTTCTTCGGCACATTATTTGCATTGCATGTTTTAGACATAGAACTATATTGAAATGTATATTCAGATACGATCAAATTACGTAATTAGGGAGGAACATTATGGCATTTATTGATTATTATAAAATTTTGGGTGTGGACAAAAGTATTCCGCAAAAGGATGTAAAACGTGCTTATCTTAAACGAGCAAAGCAGTTTCATCCTGATCTCCATCCCGATGATCCTAAGGCAAAAGCCAAGTTTCAGGCATTGAACGAAGCATACGAGGTTTTGAACGACCCTGATAAAAGAGCAAAATACGACAGATACGGCGAGCATTGGCGTGAAGCTGAGGCTTATGCAGGTGCTGGAGGTCAAGGAGGAACGCAATATGGCTTTTCCAGTAGCGGCGGATCTCCGTTTGATGGCTTTAATTTCTCTGAATTTACACAGGGAGGCGGAGGCTTTTCCGATTTCTTTAAGGATTTGTTTGGTTCGAGGCAGAAATCGCGCGCCCGTGGCCAACAACGTCAGAACACGGGGGAAATGAATGCAACCGTGAACATTGATCTTTATACGGCGCTTCTTGGTGGCGAGGTGCTTCTGCAGTTGGGCAACGGCTCAAAGATACGACTGAAAGTTAAGCCGGAAACTCAGAATGGCTCAAAGGTAAGGCTGAGAGGAAAGGGATATGATAGAGGTGACGGCACTATAGGTGACATGATTGTAACCTATAACGTAAAGTTGCCTACGGGATTATCGGAACGTCAGAAAGACTTGCTTCGCCAGATGCAATTGGGATAAATTACTGTCAATTATCGTAGTGGCGTACGCTATTCGCTTTCACAGGATTAAGTTCGTGTGAAAATGAAAATTTGGAGGTCTCGCAAATAATACAGTTATTGTGAAGCCTCCAAATTTTTCGTTTTATGCTTTAAGCATCTTACTTTGCGGGTGATTTATAGAATGTTGCTGAGCGGTTCATACGGCAGGCCGAAGAGATCAGCCACAGGCTTGAACGTAACTTTTCCTTCAACAACATTTAGTCCTGCGGCGAGTGCTTTGTCGTCGCGGCAAGCTTGTTGCCATCCTTTGTCAGCAAGTGCCACTGCATATTTTAGCGTTGCATTGGTAAGTGCAGCCGTTGACGTGTTTGGCACAGCGCCTGGAATGTTAGCTACTGCATAGTGCAATATTCCGTCAATTTCGTAAACGGGATCAGAGTGTGTCGTCGGATGTGAAGTTTCGAAACATCCTCCTTGGTCTATTGCTACGTCGACAAGAACTGTGCCCGGCTCCATGAGTTTCAGCATGTCGCGCGTTATTAGTTTTGGGGCTTTGTCTCCGCGTATCAGTACAGAGCCAACCACAATGTCAGTGTCTTTTAGTTCGTTTTCAATGGCATGCCTAGAGGAATATCTTGTCGTTACGTTTGCGGGCATGTCAATAGACAATTGTCTCAGCAAAGGCAATGATACGTCTGCAATCACGACACGTGCTCCCATTCCGGCAGCCATTCGTGCAGCAGCCTGGCCTACGATTCCACCGCCGAGAACCAATACTTTTGCAGGTTCAACTCCCGGCACACCGCCAATGAGCTTGCCTTTTCCACCTTTTGTCTTCTGTAGATAGTATGCACCGTTTATTGTTGCCATTCGTCCGGCTACCTCACTCATTGGTATCAGCAGAGGCAGTGATCCGTCGGGCAGTTGCACCGTTTCGTATGCAAGGCAAACACCTCCGCTTGCAATCATGGCATCTGTTAATTCACGCTCACATGCAAAGTGGAAATATGTGAATACAAGTTGCCCTTTTCTCACTAGCGAATATTCTTGGGCAATAGGTTCCTTCACTTTCACTATCATGTCAGCCGTAGCATAAACGTCTTCTATTGACGGCAGCATTTTTGCTCCTGCCGCCATATACGCTTCGTCAGTAAAGCCACTTTGTTTCCCGGCAGTGTTTTGCACGTAAACTTCGTGTCCGTGCCTTGTCAGTTCAGCCACTCCAGCAGGCGTCATTCCCACACGGTTCTCATTGTTCTTGATCTCCTTTGGTATTCCGATTTTCATAGTGGTAAGTGTTTAAAGGTTAATGATGTTTACGTTGCAAATATATGCGAAAAAGGGCAAACGTCAAAGCGTTTGCCCTCAATTTATTTCAGCTATGTGTTACGAAAATTGTTCAAGTCATTTGGCCAATTTGTTTAATATCAACATATGCATCAGAATTCGCTGGTGAAGTGGAATTTGATGTGCTTGAAGTCTTGTTGAGCCATCGACAGAACGTAACCGGAATCTGCCAGGAATACGTCGCGCCCGTCCTTGTCTTTTGCCATATATTGGTATTTCCGCTTTTTGAAGTTGTCCAGTTCCACTTCATCGTCGCTCTCTATCCAGCATGCCTTGTAAAGATGCACTGGCTCCCAACGGCATTTTGCATTATACTCGTTTTCTAGTCTGTATTGTATTACTTCAAACTGAAGTTGCCCTACTGTTCCGATAATCTTGCGGCCGTTAAACTGGTTGACAAACATCTGCGCAACGCCCTCGTCCATAAGTTGGTCGATTCCCTTGTTGAGCTGTTTGCTCTTCATCGGGTCATCGTTTTCTATATACTTGAACATTTCAGGCGAGAATGACGGCAGTCCGCGGAAATGCAGTTGTTCACCGTCTGTAAGAGTGTCTCCGATTTTGAAGATTCCGTTGTCTGGCAGACCCACGATATCTCCTGGATATGCTTCCTCTATAGTGCTCTTGCGTTGCGCCATGAACTGTGTTGGCGACGAGAATCGCAGAGTCTTTCCTTGCCTTACGTGCAGATAGGGTTTGTTGCGCTCAAACTTTCCGCTGCACACTTTGCAGAATGCTATGCATGAGCGGTGGTTCGGGTCGATGTTTGCCGTAATCTTGAAAATGAAGCCAGTGAATTTCTTTTCGTCTGGCATTACAGTTCTTTCCACTGCCTGTGTGGGGCGTGGACTTGGTGCTATCTCAACGAAGCAATTCAGCAGTTCCTGCACTCCGAAATTGTTAAGGGCAGAGCCGAAGAATACCGGTGCAACTGTCGCATTGCGGTATTCCTCAACGTTGAATGCAGGGTAAACTCCATCCACGAGCTCAAGGTCTTCACGCAGTTTGGCTGCGTCTTGTTCGCCAACTCTTTCGTCGAGTTCTTTGCTGTCTATGTCAACTTCAACTTTTTCAGTTACTCTTTGTTTGTCGGGCGTAAAAAGGTCGAGCTTTTTCTCGTAAATGTTGTAGACACCTTTAAACTTTGCTCCTTGGTTGATGGGCCATGACAGTGGGCGCACCTTTATCTCCAGTTCTTGTTCCAGTTCGTCAAGAAGGTCGAAGGGGTCTCTTCCCTCGCGGTCCATCTTGTTTATGAATATGATGACCGGTGTGTTTCTCATGCGGCACACGCTCATTAGTTTCCTTGTCTGTGCCTCCACGCCTTTGGCACCGTCTACTACGATTATTGCGGAGTCTACTGCCGTCAGTGTACGGTATGTGTCTTCCGCAAAGTCCTGGTGTCCCGGTGTGTCAAGGATGTTTACTTTATATCCTTCGTAGTCGAATTCCATAACCGAAGTGGATACCGATATTCCGCGTTGCTTTTCAATATCCATCCAGTCGGATGTTGCTGTCTTCCTTATCTTGTTGCTTTTCACTGCCCCCGCCACTTGTATCTGTCCTCCGAAGAGCAGGAATTTTTCCGTCAGCGTTGTCTTTCCTGCGTCAGGGTGGGATATAATGGCGAATGTGCGCCTTCTTTCTATTTCGTTTGCCATCTTTTTTCTTGTCGGTACTTTATTGTTTTATGCCCATGTTATTCATGCATTGTCTCAGACTGTCGGTCCAATACGGTATGTTCACGCCGAAGGTGTTTTTGATTTTCGTCTTGTCGAGCACACTGTATGCCGGTCTTTTTACAGGACTCGGAAATTCATCGCTGTGGCATGGCTGTATGTTGCATTTCGTGTTGCCTGCAAGTCTGGCTATTGCCACAGTAAAGTCATACCAGCTGCACACGCCTTCGTTGGAGAAATGGTAAATTCCAGAGTTGTTTTCATACAGTCTGTTTTCCACTATATGGTTTATTGCCTTTGCAAGGTCCAGCGCATATGTGGGAGTTCCGCATTGGTCGAAAACCACTTTGAGTTGCGGCTTCGTTGCCGTGAGGTTTAGCATGGTCTTTACGAAGTTTTTCCCGTATTCCGAATATAGCCATGCCGTGCGCAGTATAATGTGCTTTACACCGGTTGCCGCAATCTTTTGCTCGCCATGCAGCTTTGTCAAGCCGTAGACACCTGTTGGTGTTCCTTTTTGGTCTTCATTGCATGGAGTGTTGTAAGGGTCTCCGCCAAAGACATAGTCTGTGCTTACGTGCACAAGCAGTCCGTCAACCTCTTTCATTGCCTTTGCCAGGTTTTCGGGGGCAGTGGCATTTAGTTTCTCAACAATTTCGCCTGCCGTTTCCGCTGCGTCCACGTTGGTCCATGCTGCACAGTTTATGATGCATTTTATGTCGTTCTCCTTTACTGCTCGCTTGACATCGTCTAGAGAGGTAATGTCCAGACTTTCGTATCCAGGGCACACGTCTGTAAAGACATATTTGTCTTTGCTCCCCCTTGCCACGATCTGCATTTCATTGCCAAGCTGTCCGCCGGCTCCTGTAACGAGTATGTTCATCTTTCTTTGTTGTTGTTTTATTGTGGATAAGGTCAGTCTTCGCTGAATTGCAGCTCTCCGTTCTTTTCCTTGTGGTAATAGTCGGAAAGCATTCCGATGAATGTGCTTATTTCCTTTATCGCATGTTCTGTGTCGGGCGAAACTTCCTTCTTCTGCAGTTTAAGCATCATTACGCCGTAGAGTGCGTTGAAACATGTTTCAATCTCGCCTTCGTTTTTGTCGGCTCCGCGTTTGCGCAGTTCCACGATGAAGGGCAATACCTTGTAATATTCGCTGTTGTAGAATGGAAACTTGGCGTCGGAGAGCAACTGCGAGTTGAGTTCCGACAATTGTTGCACCACGATTTTGTTTATCTGCAAGTGCCCTTTCTCGCGGCATCCTTCGGTGTTCATCATGCGCACGAGATTGCCGTACCAGTCTGTCATCTCTTCCTTTTGTTCTTCGTCGCAGTTGAAACCTTCGATATATTCGCGGCGTATTCTTGCCAGGGAGCATCCGTATGCTCTTATTATGTCTTCCACCTGCCACATGTACAGCAGGTATTCCGCAATGTTGCTCTTACGGAGTTGTTGTGATATGAACATGTATGATGTAGAAAAAGTTTACACTGTTTTTGACTTGTGTAAGTCCTTAAGATTTATTGTGCTCAGTGTGACATGGTTGGCAGTGTATACAGATTGAACACTGTTCCGATAAGCACCAGAACCGACATTATAATGACGATGCTGCCCACCACGCGGTTTATTATAAGTATGCCGCTGTTGTCGAACACTCCCCTTATCCTGTCGATAAGCCATGTCAGACCGTACCACCACATTAACGCTCCTGCAATTATGCCGATGTATCCGGCACACATTTCAAGAGGGTGGTCTGGTATGATGAAAGCGAACTGGGCGAAAAGTCCCATCATGAGCATGATGATGAGCGGGTTGGAAAATGTAACGAGGAATGCCGTCACGCCGTTGTGAACAAGCGAGCCTTTACCGTTTCTGTTGCTCACGTGCACTTTTTTCATGGGGTTGCTGCGGTATGAATACACGCCGAAAGCCAACAGTATTATGCTGGCACTGATCTGCAGTATGTAGCGATAGTGCCCGTTGCTGATAAAGTCCATTACGAACGACATTCCGAATCCCGTGACCAAAGCGTAGATAAAGTCGCTAAGACATGCACCTATACCTGTCACGAAGCCGAACCAACGGCCTTTGTTAAGGGTGCGCTGAACACAAAGCACGCCCACAGGACCCATAGGCGCTGAAACGAGGATGCCAATGATAACGCCCTTGAACAGCAAATCCAGTATGTTTATATGAAACTGAAATGGCATAGTGGGTGCAAAGTTCAGTATTTTTTACGAAAGATACAAGTTTTGCGTGTTAATAATTCCCCTTATGCAGGCTTATATCACTGTTACGATGCTGTATCTGCAATGAGAAGTTGACAAATGTCAGCCATTAGTCATATTTGACAAAAACCAACGGTTTAAGTCTTTGCATTACGACAGATAATTTCTATCTTTGTAGACAGTAAATCAACCTTATTTTACCAAAAGACAAAACCGAATTCCTTATGGAACCACAACTGACAACAAGACCATATGCCGTAGGACTGGACCTTGGCGGCACAAACGCTGTGTTTGGCATAGTAGACACGGCAGGCAACATCGTTGCACATACTTCTATCAAAACGCAACAGTATTCCACATCAGAAGATTTCGTTGATGCCGGCGTTGCGGCACTGAAACCTCTCATCGAAGAAGTTGGCGGAATTAACCGCATTGAAGGCATGGGGATTGGAGCACCCAATGCAAACTACTATACAGGCACGGTAGACTTTGCGCCAAACATTACTTGGGCGCATGAATGTTCGGTGCCTTTGGCCAAGATGTTCAGCGACAGACTCTCTCTTCCCGTTTCAATCACCAACGATGCAAATGCAGCTGCACTTGGCGAGATGGCATATGGAGTGGCAAAAGGCATGAAGAACTTTATAATGATTACTCTTGGCACGGGCGTTGGTTCGGGAATAGTGCTTAATGGACAAATGATTTATGGGTCAGACGGATTGGCCGGCGAACTGGGTCACGTCACGATACTGCGCGACAGCAAACGCCGTTGCGGTTGCGGACGATGCGGATGCCTCGAAGCTTTTTGCTCTGCTACGGGAGTGGCACGCACGGCACGCGAATATCTTTCCAATACGGATGAGCCGTCGTTGCTGCGTGAACTTAATCCAGACGAGATTACATCGTTGGACGTTTACAAGGCTGCAATGAAAGATGACGCGCTCTCAAAGCGTGTTTACGAATTTTCCGGAGATTTGCTTGGAAAGGCATGTGCCGACTTTACGGCTTTCTGTTCGCCAGAAGCTTATGTGTTCTTTGGAGGTCTTGCCAAAGCAGGCGATCTGCTTATGAAACCGCTTATAAAGAGTTACGACGAGAATGTGATGGGCATTTTCCGCGGCAAGGCAAAATTCTTGCTGAGCAGTCTTGACGGTGCCGGAGCCGCCGTTCTTGGCGCCAGTGCCATTGCGAGAGTAAAGAACTGAACTTATTGAACAAATATTAAAATGGTGGGTTCTATAAATTATCTTCTGTATTGCCGTTTTTTCTGCACGGTCGTTGCATCGTAATACATAGAGGATGATTTATGGAACCCTTTAAACTGAAATTATGCATCCAGCACTATTCTTTGACATCGACGGCACACTTGTAAGTTTTAAAACACATGCCATACCCGAATCCACTGTTGGCGCAATACGTCACGCCAAGGCCGGCGGGGCAGGCATATACATTTCTACTGGAAGACCGTTGCAGCTGATAACAAACCTGAAACCGATCGAACCGTATATAGACGGATATATGACAACCAACGGTGCGTTGTGCTTTAAAGACGGCGCAATTGTGAACAGGGTGCCAATAGAACGTCAGTATGTTGACATTCTGGTTGCTGATGCTGTCGCCAACGACTATTGTTGTATTGTTGTTGGAGAGAGTGGAGTGCGCCTGCTTAATCCGAAACCCGTGTTCGACGAAATATTTGTAAAAGACCTTAACGTCAATAATATTGACAAGAGTTTGTCGGCTGAGCAAATGATAGAAACAGAAGATATATTCCAACTGAGTCCGTTCTTTGGTGCTGAACATGAAAAAGAGCTTATGCCGAAAATGCCGGGATGCGTTTCGGGCAGATGGCATCCAGCCTTCACCGATATAACATCTGTTGCTGCCGATAAAGGAAACGGACTGCGTGCCATGGTCTTGCGCCTTGGACTTGATATTTCCCAAACCCTCGCTTTTGGCGATGGAGGCAACGACATACCCATTTTGCGCGCCGCTGGAAAGGGCGTTGCCATGGGAAATGCCGGTGAGGAGGTGAAACAGGTGGCAGACTACATTACTACGTCTGTTGATGAAGACGGCATCCAAAACGCTTTGTTGCACTTTGGAATTATATGACAACTGTCGGGCTTTACGCCTGTGCCATTTCCTTTATATAAACGTCTCTCTTCGGGAACGGCATTTCTATGTCGTTTGCATTTAGAGCATTGTATATGCATTCTGTGATTTGGCTCTCGGTTGCCACTTGTTTCGTTACGTCAACCCAACATACAAACTTGAAGTTTATGCTGTTGTCGCCAAATTCGGTAAAGAGCACGCTCATGGCTTTCTCGCTGTCAATATAAGGAATCTGCAGAGCTTCCACGGCCTTGATAACAACCTTGCGCATAAACTCCACGTCTGTACCGTATCCTACTCCAAACTTCACTACGGAAAGTTCGTATCCGTGGTTGCGGGTAAGGTTCTTGTAGTTCTTTGTGAACAGTTGCGAGTTCTGGAATGCAATCACCGAACCGTCGGTAGCCTCTATCATGGTGCTTGTATAGCTTATGCTGCTTACTTTTCCGCGAGTGCCGTCACACTCAATCCAGTCGCCAATGTTTATGCGTCCAGCCATTAGCGAAATGCCGTAGTATATGTTTTCGAGTATGTCTTTCGATGCAAAACCTACACCGGTGGACAAACCTCCAGATACAACAACCAACCATGTGTTGCTGATGTGGAGTATTGAAAGGCTTATCAATAGCCATATTCCCCATACAATAACCTGAATGACGTTCTTTCCCATAACGTTGCGGCTTGCAGCCGTGCGGGAGTCGACGTTCTCAAAATGCAAACGCATAAATGCGATCGCCATTTTGCTGATATATGCAAATACGAACCAGAGGCCGATAACCGTAACCACCGACGACATGCTGACTTTAAAGTTGCTCACGTCGATGAATCGTGCGGTGAAAATTCTCATTGTCATGTCGCTCAGGTTGAAAACGTCGGCAGCCCAATAGATGGAGAGCAGAATTGAACCTATCGACATGATGGGAAGTACTACTTTAAGCACGAGGTAATATGTCCAAGTCTTGTTGATTGGCTTTTCCACGATGTGGTGTTTTGCGGCATATTCGGCAAGCCATCCCGAAATGCAGCTGATGGTAAGGATGCAAGTGAGCTGCATTATCCACCATATAAGCATTTGCACGCTGAGCAGAGTGTAGCCAATCCATGAGCATATAACGCTGGCAAAGAAAATTGTGAGCGAAAGATATGTGTAGAACATGTCTGAACGTGGAATCTTCTCATTGTGCCTGCGTATCACATTCCATTGCCACATTGTGCACAAAAGAAGTATTGGCGGGAAAACAAGGTTCACAAGATCGTTCGGCACGAGTATGATGCGGAACGTAATGACTATAAAGCCCACCACAACCAACGGAGAATATATTCTGAACGCGCTCTTTATCTGCTTTCCGTCAACGCGTAGCAACAACGAGATAAGTATCACGCCAAGTAACCAGGCGTATTCCACGAGCAGGTTGCTTGCCATCAAGATGAAATTCTGGTTTACTGTGCCGCGAATAATGCCCAGCAAAACCGCGAATGTCACTGTTGTCGTTGCCATCATAATGCATGGGCGCTTTAACCAAAACTGTTCTGTTTGGAAACGCTTGGGCATTAGAAAACGAATGGCTAACTGATTGAGCACAATGGCAATTATTCCGTAGAAAAGTATACTAAGGAAAAGACCAAAAATCATTCGTGGATCCCACTGCGACTGCACCTTTTTAAAGGAGTGGTATTTGTCGCTTACAGTTTCTGCCGTTTTGCTTACCTGTTGTCCGAGGTTCTCCAAAATGCTGAAATAGTTGTCTCCGCCGTTCTTGAATATGGAACTTTGAATTTCCGCATAGCGGTTGTTTGCGTAATCGTTGAGACTCTTAAGGTGAGTCTCTGTCATATCATAGTATCTAATGTAGTCTTGCAGCATAGCTTTGCTTTCCTGCATGTTGTTGCGTATGCATACGGCAAGTGTAAGGCAAACGTTGCGGTCGATTCTCGCTTTGTTGCCAAGTGTCATGGCAGGCATAATCTGAAGTGCGTTAACCAGACTGTCGTAACGGGAAATCTCTGTGTCAAGCTGAGCAATGTATGACCGGAACGGCATTGCGCTTTGTCTGAAATTGTGGAACTGGTCTGTTGCTTCGTGGCATGCGTATGTTAAATCGAATACATAGTCAGGTTTCTGCGAATAGAGCATAAGTGCATTTTGGTTGCTCTTCGACAAAATGGCAAACAGGTTGTTCTTGACGCGGTCGCTGCCGTCTTTGAATTTTAACTGTTTGGATTTTTGTTCGCGATAGCTTGTGGTAAGTTCGCTACGTAAAATAGACAGAGTATTGTCGAGGTCTTTCTCCTTAAGCACTGCATTGCCGTCAAGGCAGAATGCCATTACTAGGAGACAAATTGCAAAGAGTCTTTTTTTCATTTCGTAAAGTCAATTTCAGCTGCAAAAATACTACAACTTTTCAATATTGTTGGTATTTTTGCCACGATTTTTTACAAGATACTATTTATGAACAACTCAAACATTGCAGAAGAAGAAGTTCTTTTGGTGGCAGACAGTGGCAGTACGAAGACAGACTGGGGCGTTGTTGCCGGCGGTGAACAGGTAAAACGGTTCAATACGCAAGGAATAAACCCTTTCCATCAAAGCGGTGAGAAAATAACGGATGTGCTGAAAGGTGAACTGTTACCGCAGCTAGGCATATGGGCAGATGCTGTCTCCGCCGTTCGTTTCTATGGAGCCGGATGCCGGGCTGATGTGGCAGGTGCTTTGGTAGAAGTCTTATCCGATATATTTCCAAAGGCAAAAGGAAACGTTGAGGTGGCGAGTGATCTTGAAGCAGCAGCCGTGGCCGTGTGTGGATCAAGTGAAGGGCTTGCTTGCATTTTGGGGACGGGCTCTAATTCTTGCCTTTGGAACGGGCAATCTGTCGTTGAAAATATTTCTCCCTTGGGCTATATACTTGGCGACGAAGGCAGCGGTGCTGTTTTAGGTCGCTTGTTTATAAATGCTTTGTTCAAGGGTGGGCTTCCACAGAGTCTGAAACAAGCATTCTTGGAACAGTCAGGGCAAAGTGTTGACGATATAATCCGCCGTACTTATAGAGAACCGTTGGCAAACCGTTACCTCGCATCTTTCGCTCCGTTCATTCATCAGCATTTGGATTGTGCTGGTGTACGCAAACTTGTTGTCGACAACTTCCGTGATTTCTTCAACAAGAATGTTTTCCTTTATAACCGTCCTGACCTTCCAGTTGGAGCAGTTGGAAGCATGGCGTACTATTTCCGATGTGAGCTGGAAGAAGCTGCAACTTTATGTGGGTTGCATCTTGGAAAAATAGATAAAAGCCCTATGGACGGAATGCTTGCGAACATTGATATTATCAATATGAATAAATGATGACATTATACATTCGATATAATCAAATGGGATTTATCTAAAAAATAATCTAATCAAGATTCCAATATGAAGGAATGTACTGACATTTTGCAAATCCTGGATACCAATGTCTGTGCAAGTATTGTTTATGTTGCATCGAAAATGTTGTTTTCTTGTTTTATGCTGCTTTATTTCTTAAGTTTCCTTTACATGAAGTAATAAATTTTGATTACCTTTGCAGAGAATTTTTTGACAGTCAAATTTTTATTCAAATAAAATATTTATGTATTTTATCCTATTTATTACCGTTATCTTGACGGCAGTTGTATTGGTAGTAGGAGCATACGTTGTTGCGAAACTCGTAGGTCCACGTTCGTACAACCCGGTGAAGGGAGAACCTTTTGAGTGCGGTATACCTACGCGTGGCTCCTCTTGGTTGCCAATGCACGTGGGTTACTATCTCTTTGCAATCCTCTTCCTGATGTTCGACATTGAGACTGTGTTCCTCTATCCATGGGCTGTGGCAGTCAAGCAGTTCGGGCCGATGGCTTTGTGTAGCATCGGCTTTTTTCTGTTAGTATTAGTGTTTGGCCTCGCTTATGCGTGGCGGAAAGGAGCGTTGGAATGGAAGTAAGAAAGCCTGTAATCAAGAGCATTCCTTACAATGAGTTCAAGGATAACGAGACGCTCGAAAAGATTGTCGACCAGCTGCACGAAGGCGGATGCAACGTGGTGCTCGGTTCTCTCGACCAACTTGTAAACTGGGGACGAAGCAACTCTTTGTGGTCGCTTACTTTTGGAACAAGTTGCTGCGGTATTGAATTTATGTCAGTCGGTTGTGCGCGTTATGACTTCTCGCGTTTTGGTTTTGAGGTGACTCGAAATTCACCGCGTCAAGCCGACCTTATTATGTGTGCCGGAACGATAACCAATAAGATGGCACCTGTATTCAAACGCCTATATGATGAAATGGCTGAACCGAAATATGTTGTGGCAGTGGGCGGATGTACCATAAGTGGAGGTCCGTTCAAGAAAAGCTACAATGTGGTTAGAGGAATCAGCGAACTTGTGCCAGTAGACGTTTACGTTCCAGGTTGTCCTCCGCGTCCTGAAGCAATACTGTATGGAATGATGCAGTTGCAGCGCAAGGTTAAAATTGAAAAGTTCTTTGGCGGTGCTAACCACAAGATGACAAAGGAAGAGAAAGAACTCTCCATGTCGAAAGGCGGGCTTCGTGGACTGAGCAACGAAAACCTTTCAGACTCAAAATTGCTGGGACACAGAGAGCCTATTATAGTAAGCGACGTGCCAGAAGACTTTAATCCTGCACAAGAAAAGCATGGCGAAGAAAGCAATGCCAAGAACGTATAATATATATAATAAGGTATAAGACATGAAACTTAACAATATAGAACTCTCATTCGAAGACTTCGCTGGCGAGATGGCAAAGCTTAAGAACGCGAAGCATTTCGACTACCTTGTTACTATAATAGGCGAAGACTTCGGCGAAGAAGGGCTTGGATGTATATACATTCTGGAAAATACACAAAACAACGAACGTTGTTCCGTAAAAACGATCGCGAAAAAAGTTGATGGCAGTGATGTAATTCCAACCGTTACCACGCTATGGAAGGCTGCAGATCTTTTGGAACGTGAAGTATACGATTTTGTCGGAATAAAATTTCTCGGTCATCCCGATATGCGACGCATATTCCTTCGCACGGACTTTAACGGACATCCGCTTCGCAAGGATTTCGATATGAGTCCTGAGGCCAACCGCTTCCCTCTTACTGACGAACCGGAAAGTGACTTCACTGTTGAATACACACTCAGTGAAGACGGGCACTTGGTAGAGACAAAGCATCGCCTGTTTGAAGAAGAAGACTACGTTGTGAATATTGGTCCGAACCACCCGTCCACACACGGTGTGCTTCGTCTGCAAACGGTAATAAACGGCGAAACGGTGAAACGCATATATCCGCATCTTGGATACATCCACCGTGGAATAGAGAAAATGTGGGAAGGAATGACTTACCCTCAGACGCTCGCTCTGACAGATCGTCTCAATTACCTTTCTGCAATGATGCATCGTCATGCACTAGTGGGAGTTATTGAAGAAGCAATGGGTATAGAACTGTCGGATCGCATTCACTATATCCGTACTATAATGGATGAGTTGCAGCGAATCAACAGTCACTTGCTGTATCTTGGATGTACTGCACAGGACCTTGGAGCTCTCACTGCATTTTTGTATTGTATGCGTGATCGTGAGCACGTTCTCAATGTTATGGAAGAAACTACTGGCGGACGACTCATTATGAACTACTACAGAATCGGTGGTCTGCAGGCTGACATTGATCCTAACTTCGTTGAAAACGTAAAGAAACTTTGCAAGTATCTGCGTCCGATGATTCAAGAATATCTTGATGTCTTTGGTGACAATGTTATAACCCACAACCGTCTTGTTGGCGTTGGCCCTATGGGATACGATGATTGTATCAACTATGCTGTTACGGGTCCTGCCGGACGTGCAGCCGGGTGGAAAAATGATACACGCAAGCGTCATCCTTACGATTGCTATGACAAAGTGGAATGGCAGGAAATCACTATGACAGGATGCGATTCTATGGACCGTTACTATGTGCATATCAAGGAACTCTACCAAAGCCTGGACATTATAGAACAACTCATAGACAATATTCCTGAGGGTGAATTCTACATTAAGCAGAAACCAATTATAAAGGTGCCTGAAGGACAGTGGTATTTCTCAGTTGAAGGAGCCAGTGGCGAGTTCGGAGTTTATTTGGACTCAAAAGGCGATAAAAGTCCTTACCGCATGAAGATGCGTCCAATGGGACTTACTCTAACAGGTGCTCTTGACAAGATGTTGCGCGGACAGAAAATAGCAGACCTCATCACTACTGGAGCTGCCATTGACTTTGTCATTCCTGACATCGACAGATAATTTATTCAACAAGCATTAAACGTTAAAACAATCAAGAATGTTTGACTTTTCATTAGTGACAACATGGTTCGACGCCCTTCTACGCAACACACTTGGGTTAGGGGATTTCTTGTCGATACTTATAGAGTGCATACTGGTTGGCGTTCTGTTGCTGGTAGGATACGCCGTATTGGCAATTATCCTGATCTTCATGGAGCGTAAAGTGTGCGCCTACTTCCAGTGCCGTCTTGGCCCTATGCGTGTAGGACCATGGGGCGTTCTGCAAGTCTTTGCCGATGTGCTTAAGATGCTCATCAAGGAAATCTTCACAGTAGACAAGGCTGACAAATTGCTTTACTTCACGGCCCCGTTCTTAGTTATAATCGCTTCTGTGGGGACGTTCTCGTTTCTTCCTTGGAACAAAGGTGCCGAAGTTCTCAATTTCAACGTAGGCGTGTTCTTGCTGACAGCTATATCCAGCATTGGTGTTCTTGGAATATTCATGGCGGGATGGGCCAGCAACAACAAGTATAGCGTAGTTTCTGCTATGCGTGGTGCTGTGCAGCTTATCTCGTATGAGATGTCTCTGGGACTATGCCTTATAACAGCAGTAATCCTCACTGGTACAATGCAGGTTAGCGGCATTGTTGACGAGCAGGTCGGACCATGGAACTGGCTTATATTCAGGGGACATATTCCCGCAATCATTGCCTTTCTCGTATTTCTTGTGGCTGGCAATGCAGAAGCAAACCGCGGTCCGTTCGACCTTGCTGAAGCAGAGAGCGAACTTACAGCCGGCTACCACACTGAATATTCCGGTATGGGTTTCGGTTTCTACTACTTGGCAGAGTATCTTAATCTCTTTGTAGTTTCTGCCGTTGCAACCACCGTATTCCTTGGTGGATGGGCTCCAGTAAATGTCGGTATTGAGGGCTTTGATTCTCTTATGAACTTGATTCCTGGCATCATTTGGTTCCTTGGCAAGACATTTGCAGTGGTATGGTTGCTTATGTGGGTGCGTTGGACTTTCCCACGTCTTCGTATTGACCAAATACTGAAGCTTGAGTGGAAATATCTTATGCCGCTTTGTCTCATCAACCTCGTGCTTATGACAATTGTCGTAGCATTTGGATGGCATTTTTAAATGAAGGAGAATAAACATAAATGGAAGATAAAAACAAATCATATTTCGGCGAAATAGGTTCTGCGGTTAAAACTCTCGCCATTGGAATGAAGACTACTTTTAAAGAGTACTTCACTGCGAAGAGCACAGAGCAGTATCCAGAGAACCGCAAGACAACGCTCCACGTTTCGAAGCGCCATCGCGGGCGTCTCGTATTCAAGCGCAATGATGACAAGAGCTATAAATGCGTAGCCTGCACCATGTGCGAGAAAGCATGTCCAAATGGTACTATTAAGATTCTTTCCGAAATGGTGGAGAATCCCGAAACAGGTAAGAAGAAACGTCAGCTGAAAGATTATCAGTATGACCTTGGCGATTGCATGTTCTGCGAACTTTGCGTTAATGCCTGCAACTTCGATGCCATAGAGTTTACAAACGATTTTGAAAACGCCGTGTTCGACCGCGACAAACTTGTGCTTCATCTCGATAAGGAGATTTATGAGGGAGGAAGTTTACCTAACCTTATAGACGGAGGAGCACCGTTGGAAATCGGCAAGTTTAATACCAAGACAAAATAAGGAGGACACAATAATTATGGCTAATATTATTATGTTTGGCATACTTGCCGTGGTTATCCTCGGCTCAGCTGTAATGTGCGTAGCAACCAAACGCATAATGCGTGCGGCCACATTCTTGCTGTTTGTGCTTTTCGGAGTTGCCGGACTTTATTTCATTCTAGACTACACATTCCTGGGTGCAGCACAGTTAAGCATTTATGCTGGTGGTATAACAATGATGTATATCTTCGCCATTCAACTTGTAAACCGACGCACACTGCAAGGACTTGTTGAGAGAGTCAAAGGAGGAAAGGCTTTCGGAGCAGCTCTTGTTGCGCTTGTTGGCTTCTTGACAGTAACAGTTGTCTTGCTTAAGAACGAGTTTTTGTTTAGGGCTTGTGAAGTGGAAGACAAAGAAGTTCCTATGGATGTGATAGGCCAGGCTCTTGTCGGAAGCGACAAATTTCAGTATGTTCTCCCGTTCGAGTTCATATCCGTATTTTTGCTCGCATGTATTATAGGGGGTATAGTTGTGGCACGTAAAGAAGAAAAGGAGGATAAATAATTATGGTACCAGTAGAATATTATTTCGTGCTTAGTGCACTGTTGTTCTTCATAGGCGTGTTCGGTTTTGCCACGCGTCGCAATCTGATAGCCATGCTCATTTCCGTTGAATTGGTGCTAAACGCTGTTGACATCAACTTTGCAGCATTCAATAGATTGCTTTTCCCTGGTGAACTTGAAGGCTTCTTCATGACACTTTTCTCAATTGGTGTAAGTGCTGCGGAAAGTGCAGTGGCAATCGCCATTATTATAAATGTTTACCGAAACTTCAAGAGCGATCAGGTGAACAGTATTGAAAACATGAAATATTAATAGGTTATGGATTTTACATACACATTGTTGATACTTCTCTTGCCTTTGCTGAGTTTTCTCGTCATAGGCTTGCCCGATTTTGCGGGAAACAAGTATGCTTGGTCTCACAAGGCTGCCGGGCTTATTGGTACCTGTTCCATTGGGATGGTAACAGTGCTAAGCTATATAACTGCGTTCCAGTATTTTTCTGCTCCGCGTTTAGCTGACGGCACGTTTGCAACTTACGTTCCATACAATTACACGTGGTTGCCCCTCGGTAACCTTCACTTTGATTTGGGAATCCTTTTGGATCCTATTTCAGTGATGATGCTGATTGTCATATCTACAGTCAGCTTTATGGTACACGTTTACTCCTTCGGCTATATGCATGGCGAGAAAGGATTTCAGCGCTATTATGCTTTCCTTTCCCTGTTCACCATGTCTATGCTTGGTTTGGTGCTTGCCACAAACATTTTCCAAATGTATATGTTTTGGGAACTTGTTGGTGTAAGTTCTTATTTGCTCATCGGTTTCTATTATGGCCTGCATGCAGCAGTTCATGCCAGCAAGAAAGCGTTTATTGTTACACGCTTTGCCGATATGTTCTTCCTGATTGGTATTTTGATTTTCGGGTATTATACAGGTTCTTTCAACTTCTCATTTACAGGTAGTGAGGTGATAATGGCCGACGGCATGCAGCAGTTCTCTACTGTTGACGCGTCTCGCGCTGTGGCAGCAGGTGGTTGTATTCTGCCAACGGCACTTGTGTTGATGTTTATCGGTGGTGCCGGTAAGTCTGCAATGTTCCCTCTTCATATCTGGTTGCCAGACGCTATGGAAGGTCCAACGCCTGTTTCTGCGCTTATTCACGCAGCAACGATGGTAGTAGCTGGAGTTGTTCAGATAGCAAGAATGTTCCCGATTTGGATTCAGTATGCGCCAGATGCAATGGAAATTGTTGTTGTTGTCGGAGCCGTAACAGCTTTTTATGCAGCAGCAGTGGCATGTGCACAAAGTGACATCAAGCGTGTTCTCGCCTTTTCCACCATTTCGCAGATTGCCTTTATGATGGTGGCCCTTGGCGTATGTCTTCCTGGCGAACATGGCGCCGCACTTGACAACCACGCACAATTGGGTTATATGGCTTCTCTTTTCCATTTGTTCACACACGCCATGTTCAAGGCTTGTCTATTTCTTGGCGCAGGATGTATAATTCATGCCGTTCATTCAAATGAGATGTCGGCAATGGGTGGACTGAGAAAATATATGCCAATCACTCATGCAACGTTCCTGATTTCTTGTCTTGCTATTGCTGGTATACCATTCTTCTCTGGTTTCAGTTCAAAAGACGAGATTATTACCGCTTGCTTCGAGTATTCCCCTGTTGTTGGTTGGTGGATGACAATGGTTGCGGCTATGACTGCATTCTATATGTTCCGTCTGTATTATGGCATATTCTGGGGAACAGAGAACAAGAAACTTCATGCCGAGCATACTCCGCATGAGGCACCTGTTACGATGACCTTCCCTCTAATCTTTCTCAGCGTAGTGACGGTTGGTGTCGGCGTTTTCACCACACTTGGTGGCTTCCTTGGTTGGGATTGGGCAAGCTTCGGAACAATCGTAAGCGCAGCAGGTTCTGCCTACACGATCCACTTCGATCCACAGGTGGCAACCACTTCAACAGTTATCGCCATTGTGTCCATCGCTCTTGCTACCTATATTTATAAGGGCGAGACACAGCCTATTGCCGACAAGATGTACAAGGCTTTGCCTCGTTTGCATCGCTGGGCTTACAAGCGTTTCTATATGGATGAAGTATATATGTTCGTTACTCACAAGATTCTTTTCCGCTTTGTATCGCGTCCGGTTCAGTGGATTGACGAACACATCATCAACGGACTTATCGACTTCACCGCATGGGGAGCAAATGAGGCCGGTGAATCGATTCGGCCTTGGCAAAGTGGCGATGTGCGTCAGTACGCCGTTTGGTTCCTGACAGGAGCTGTAGCATTAACATTAGTTTTAATAAGCATATTGTAATAAGATGAGTATATTAAGTGTATTCGTACTAATCCCTGTATTGATGTTGCTCGGACTTTGGGCCGCACGTGACGTCAAACAGGTTCGTGGCGTGATGGTTGCCGGCTCTTCGTGTTTGTTGGCACTATCGATATGGCTCACTTTCTATTTCATAAACCAGCGTGCTGGCGGCAATCAGCAGGAGATGCTGTTACAGTCGTCAACGGTATGGTTTGCACCGTTGCATATCAGCTATGCTGTTGGTGTTGACGGTATTTCTGTTGTGATGCTTCTTCTTTCCAGCATCATTGTCTTCACGGGAACTTTTGCTTCTTGGAAGCTACAGCCCCTCACAAAGGAGTTCTTCATGTGGTTTACTCTTCTTTCTACGGGAGTTTACGGCTTCTTCATAAGTATAGATCTTTTCACTATGTTCATGTTCTATGAGGTTGCCCTTATACCTATGTATCTGCTTATCGGTTACTGGGGTTCAGGAAGAAAGGAATATGCGGCAATGAAGCTTACTCTTATGCTTATGGGAGGTTCTGCACTGATCATCCTCGGACTTGTTGGTATCTATTTCTTCAATGGTGCCACAACGATGAATATTCTCGAAATTGCACACCACAACAACATTCCAAATTCTGTTCAGAATGTTCTTTTCCCGTTTGTGTTCATTGGCTTCGGCGTTCTCGGTGCCCTGTTCCCATTCCATACATGGTCGCCTATCGGTCACGGTTGTGCGCCAACTTCCGTTTCAATGCTCCATGCCGGAGTGCTTATGAAACTTGGAGGCTATGGCTGTTTCCGTATAGCAATGTTCCTTCTGCCTAGCGCAGCTCAGGACTTGGCTTGGATCTTCCTGATATTGACGACTATTTCTGTTGTTTACGGAGCTTTTTCTGCATGTGTTCAGACAGACCTGAAGTTCATCAACGCATATTCTTCTGTTTCACACTGTGGACTTGTGCTTTTCGCCCTTCTTATGATGACGAAGGTTTCTTGCACAGGAGCAATTCTTCAGATGCTCTCTCACGGACTGATGACAGCATTGTTCTTTGCCCTTATCGGTATGATTTATGGAAGAACACATACTCGTGACATCCGCAAGCTGGGCGGTCTGATGAAAATCATGCCTTTCCTTTCTGTAGGTTATGTTATTGCCGGTCTTGCCAATCTTGGTCTTCCTGGCTTCTCTGGCTTCATTGCCGAGATGACAATATTTACCGGATCGTTTGAGAATGCAGACACGTTCCATCGTTGTTGCACGATAATTGCCATTACATCAATCGTTGTAACGGCGGTTTACATCCTACGTACAGTTGGTTTTATCCTGTTTGAGAAAGTAAAGGACGAGCATTATCTTACCCTAACCGATGCTACATGGGACGAGCGCTTTGCCGTTTGTTGCCTTATCTTCTGTGTTGCAGGTCTCGGTTCTTTCCCGTTCTGGGCAAGCAACGCTATCAGCGACGCTGTAGTACCCATTCTCAACGTTGTTAACTTCTAATGAATAAAGTAGGACAAAATGGATTATAGTCAGTTTTTTAACATGATACCCGAGGCCGGCTTAATAGCTGTGCTGGTAATAGTATTCCTTGCCGATCTCATTATGAAAGGCGAGAAGAAACATTCTGTGTTGCGCCTGCTTACGGGAGCTCTTCTTGTGTGCCAAATAGCATTGTGCTTTACGTCACAACCGGCAGTGGCTTTCGGTGGAATGTACGTATCTACGGCAGCAGCCAATGTAATGAAAATTATTCTTACGGCAGGAACATTTGTCGTATTGGTTATGTCACAGTCTTGGTTGGAACAGGAGACAGTGAAAAACAAGGAAGGCGAATTCTATGAACTTCTCGTATCCACATTGCTTGGAATGTATATGATGATTTCTTCAGGACACTTCCTCATGTTCTTCCTCGGACTTGAAATGGCGTCTGTGCCTATGTCATGTCTCGTTGCCTTCGACAAATTGAAGAAGAACTCTGCGGAAGGTGCAGCGAAGTTCATACTGACTGCAACGTTTTCAAGTGGTGTAATGCTTTACGGCATATCATTCATTTACGGTGCAGCCGGAACGCTTTACTTTGGCGATGTGGCAGATAAAATTGCTGCTTCACCACTGACGATTCTCGGTCTTGTGTTCTTCTTCAGTGGCCTTGGTTTCAAGATATCTCTTGTTCCGTTCCACTTTTGGACAGCAGACACATACCAGGGTGCGCCAACGCCTGTTACAGGTTATCTTAGCGTCGTTTCAAAGGGAGCAGCAGCATTTGCTCTTATGACGATACTCATGAAGGTCTTTTCACCGATGGTGGAATATTGGGAGTACCTTATGTATATAGTTATACTCCTCACTATTACCGTTGCAAACCTCTTTGCTCTTCGCCAAAAGGAACTCAAACGATTCATGGCTTTCAGTTCCATTTCGCAGGCTGGCTATATAATGCTTGCTGTTGTAGGCAACAGTGCAATGGGCTTGACGGCACTTATGTATTATGTGCTTATTTATGTTGCAGCAAACATGGCTGTCTTTACGGTAATCAATGTAGTGGAACACAAAGGCAACGGAACAACGATGATGAGTTGCTATGATGGATTTTACAAGACAAATCCCAAGCTCTCTTTCTTGATGACGCTTGCGCTCTTCTCTTTGGCTGGTATACCGCCGTTTGCCGGTATGTTCTGTAAGTTCTTTGTCTTCATGGCAGCTGCAGAACAAGGTTCTGTTTTGGCTTATGTGGTAGTGTTTATTGCATTGATAAACACAGTTCCAAGTCTTTACTACTATCTGAAGATTGTAAAGTGCATGTATATCAACCAAACAGAAACGCCACTGCCAACATTCAAAAGCGACAACAGCACTCGTTTTGCAATGGCGCTCTGCACAGTAGGCATATTGCTTTTCGGCATATGCAGCTGTGTCTATGACTGGCTTGCACAGGCAGCAGGAATGTAATTTTAAGTAAATGCAATATTAACAGAAGATGCCAAGTTCATTCAGAGTTTGGCATCTTCTGTTATGTTATACTTGGTTTCTTTGTAAATATATATGGCCCGTTTTTATTTATGAATTCGTGATATAATCAACAAAACAAGTGATTGCTTTTTGTGCGACTTCAGTTTCTTGTAGCCAAAAGTGAATTGTGAAAACAAAACAAGTGGAATGTGTTCGGAAATCAACTTGTTTCCTTTGCAAATTCCACTTGTTTCTTATATAAATCTCAGTTGCTTCTGAATTGTAAGCAAGTGCGTTTGGTTTTATTCTCCCCTTGCTTCTGAGCACAAGCAAACTAAGTCTTTATGACATCCCAGTTCTTACTTGCGCTCTTTCAACAGGTCGCGTATTTCAGTAAGCAGCAACTCCTCCTTTGTAGGGGCAGGCGCTGCAGGAGTTTCTTCCTTTGCTTCCTCGTTTTTCTTGCGTGCCAGTTTGTTGATTACCTTTACCAACATGAAAACACAGAAGGCAATGATTATAAAGTCAAAGGCCGTTTGTAGAAAGTTGCCGTAGTTTATCGTTGCTGGCTGAAGCTTTTCCAATCCAACGTCAACTGATGGAAGTGTGAATTTCAAGTCAGTGAAGTTTACTCCTCCGATGAGCCAGCCTATTGGCGGCATTATGAGGTCGTCAACAATCGAAGATATTATTTTCCCGAATGCACCGCCAATGATAACACCGACAGCCATATCCACGGCGTTACCCTTTACGGCGAACTCTTTAAATTCGTTGATAAATTTACCCATTAGCTTGTTTTTTGATTTTTAAATTATTTAATAGAAAAAGTTTATGCAAATGTAGAGATTTTTTTGTAACTTTGCGGGCGTAAAAAGAAGAAAAAGCACGTTGGTGCAACAAAAGTCTTTTTTCCTTGTATTAAACAATAGGTATTGCAAGGGAGCATGTAATTTAGAAAATAGGAAACATCTATTATTTCAACTTAAAATAAAAACATTACAATGATTAAGATTGGTATTAACGGTTTTGGCCGTATCGGCCGTTTCGTTTTCCGCTCAACAGTAGAGGCTGAGAACGCTAAGGATGTTCAGGTTGTAGCTATCAACGACCTTTGCCCGGTTGACTACATGGCATACATGCTTAAGTATGACACCATGCACGGACAGTTTGATGGTACAATTGAAGCTGATGTTGAGAAGAGCGAACTGATCGTTAACGGAAATCACATCCGCGTAACTGCTGAGCGTGACCCTGAAAACCTGAAGTGGGACGAGGTTGGCGCTGAGTATGTAGTAGAGTCAACAGGTTTGTTCCTCGCTATGGATAAGGCAGAGAAGCACCTCAAGGCTGGCGCTAAATACGTTGTACTTTCCGCTCCTTCTAAGGCAGGCGAAGACGGACGTCAGGCTGACATGTTCGTTTGCGGCGTAAATACAGACAAATATGCAGGTCAGAAGATCGTTTCTAACGCATCTTGCACAACCAACTGTCTTGCACCTATCGCTAAGGTATTGAACGATAACTTCGGAATTGAGACAGGTCTTATGACAACTGTTCACTCTACAACAGCAACACAGAAGACTGTTGACGGACCTTCAATGAAGGACTGGCGTGGTGGCCGTGCAGCAGCAGGCAACATCATCCCTTCTTCTACAGGTGCTGCTAAGGCTGTAGGTAAGGTTATTCCTGAACTCAACGGCAAGCTTACTGGTATCTCAATGCGTGTTCCTACATTGGACGTTTCTGTTGTTGACCTTACCGTTAACTTGAAGAAGGCTGCTTCTAAGGAAGCAATCTGCGCTGCAATGAAGGCTGCTTCAGAAGGCGAACTCAAAGGTATCCTCGGTTATACAGAAGACGCAGTCGTTTCTTCTGACTTCCTTGGCTGCCCTCTTACATCAATCTTCGATGCAAACGCAGGTGTATACCTCACAGACAACTTCGTAAAGGTTGTTTCTTGGTATGACAACGAGATTGGTTATTCTCACAAAGTTGTTGAGCTTATCAAGATTATGAAGAAGTACAACGGCTAATCACAGCTTGTGATAAACCAAATATAAAAAATGACCGTTCGGTATTGCCGGGCGGTCATTTTTTTATTACTTTTGTCTGGTGAAAAACAAAAGACGCAAAAATTTTACTTTGTGTTACCAACAAAGCATTTAATGAGAATACCTATGCCCAAAATGATAACTATACTCGGCCCAACCGCAAGCGGAAAGACTTCTCTTGCAGCTTCTCTTGCTCACAGGCTTGGTGCGGAGATAATTTCAGCTGACAGTCGTCAGGTTTATCGCCGTATGGACTTGGGTACGGGAAAGGATTTGGGCGACTACACGGTTGACGGGCAGAAAGTACCATATCACCTAATAGATATTGTCGAGCCGGGAACGAAATACAATCTATTTGAATATCAACGCGATTTTCTTAAAGCATACGAGGATATAACATCACGCGGGCTACAGACAGTTCTTTGCGGGGGTACGGGATTGTATATCGAATCAATATTGAAGGGTTATCGTCTGATACCAGTAGCTGAAAATCATGAACTGCGCAAAAGTCTTGAAGGCAAAACTCTCCAGGAGCTGACAACCATACTTGAGGAACTGAAAAAACGTACAGGTTCCAATATGCACAACACTACCGATGTAGACACGCCAAAGCGTGCCATAAGGGCAATAGAAATTGAAACAGTGTATGCAGCCACTCCGGTAGGGAAGCGCTTTTTTCCTAAGATAGAGAGTTTGATTGTTGGTGTCAATATTGACAGAGACGCACGAAGGGAAAAAATAACACACCGTTTGCGTCAGCGCCTTGACGAAGGCATGGTGGAAGAAGTGGAAAAACTCCTCGATGAAGGTATTCCTGCGGAGAACCTTATATATTATGGACTGGAATATAAATACATTACAGAATATATTCTTGGCAAAACAACTTACGAAGAGATGTTCAAGGGCTTGGAAACAGCCATACATCAGTTTGCCAAACGCCAGATGACATGGTTTCGCGGAATGGAGAGACGTGGTTTTAATATAAACTGGATTGATGCAGGATTGCCTATGGAAGACAAACTGGCAGCCATCGAACAGTTGCTCTGAAAAAAACAAAGGAAATACTCTTATGACGGAACAAACAAAGTGGGGCGTTCTGTATTGCCCCAGAAAAAAACTTGGCGGCCATTCTCGCCGTTGGACAAAGATTGAGAAGGCTCTGAAGACAAATGGGGTGGACTACGACTTTGTTCAGAGTGAAAACAGCAAGAGTGTAGTTCGCCTGATAACAATGTTCATTAACAACGGCTATAAGAAGATAGTTGTTGTTGGAGGCGATTCTGCGCTAAACGATGCGGTAAATTGCCTTATGAAAGCGTCTCCCGACGTAAGAGAAAGTATATCGCTTGGCATTGTTCCCAATGGTGTGATGAACGATTTTGCCCGTTATTGGGGTATAAAAGAAGGTGAAGTTGAACAGACCGTTAAATGGTTGAAAGAAGGGCGTATTAGGAAAGTTGATCTTGGCTGCATGAGATACACCAATGCGGATGGAGAGAAATGCCGCCGTTATTTCATAAATTGTGTAAACATAGGTCTGCTTTCAGCCATTATGAACCTGCGCAACCAGACACGCCGAATTTTCGGATCGCGCACATTGTCGTTCCTCTTCTCCATGTTGCTTATGGTCTTCCAACGACTTGAATACAAGATGCATCTTAAGATAAACGACGAGACCTTGAAGCGTAGAGTGATGACCGTATGTGTGGGCAATGCTGAAGGCTACGGCCAAACGCCAAATGCCGTGCCCTATAATGGTATGCTCGATGTCTCGGTTGTGTATCATCCCGAGATTGTGCAACTGTTTGAAGGATTCTATCTTCTAGTAACAGGAAAGTTCCTCAACCACAAGAGTGTTCATCCTTACCGCACTCGATGTGTTGAAGTTATTGATGCGCCGCATGCAATGGTTTCTGTCGACGGCAGACTCATGAAAACGCCTTTTGGTCCGTATACGATAACGGTTGAAAAGGAAATGATAAACTTTATCATTCCCGAATGACGTTGGGTGGGTTGATGCAAAAGTCTATCCGTTCTCTGAAATTTTACGCAGTTCTTCTTCGTTTATAATCTTTATCTTGCGGCCGTCTATAATAATGAACTTTTCTTGCGCAAAAGCCGACAATGTGCGTATGGCGTTGCTCGTTGTCATGTTCGACATGTTGGCCAACTCTTCACGGCTCAGGTATATGCTCAGTGTATATCCGTCGGGCTCAATGCCGTAGCGTTCTTTCAGTGTAAGCAGACTTTCGGCAAGACGGCCACGTATGTGTTTCTGCGTAAGGTTAATTGTCCTTATGTCAGATTTGCCTAGTTCTGTGGCAAGTTGTTTTATCAGCTGCATGCATACAGCGTTGTTCTCGTTCATGAGTCTCGTTACAAATTTCATCGGTATCGAGGCAACCACAGAACGTTCAAACGCAATGGCAGATGTGAGGTAGTCGTCTTCGGCAAGGTATGCCCTGTAGGCGAAAAGCTCAGAGGGACGTATCGTGCGCAGTATTTGGTCTCTGCCGGATATTCCGCTCTTGCAGATTTTCACTTTCCCTTCAATAAGGCATTTTATGCTTTCTGGAATTTCCAGTTCCCTGTATATGTATTCGTTCTTGGCGAACTCCTCAATCTTGATGTTTGTAGTCAGCATCTCTTTCTGCTGTTCCGTGAGCGGATGCCATTGCTTGAAAAATATTTCTTCTATGTCTTCTTTCGTGTGTTTTGTTGATGTCGTCATCATTGTCAATGTTGTACCTGCAGCAGGTGGCATTGTTCATCGTTTTTTTGCAACCTTACTGCCAAAAGTTTCAAGGTTATGTTTTCCTTATGCAAAAATACGAATTATATTCTGTAAAATACCGCTTGATTGAGTTTTTTATGTTATGCAACATATAATTCAACTTCGTGTTGCAAAAAAACACCTTTAATCTTTTGCGGTATGGCTAATTCTTATTATTTTTGGACTGCCAAACGGTTGTCTTTACGAAAACACCATCCGTGTGGCTGTTTTTTTGAAAAAGTATAAACACCTTAATAGAATATTATGAGCTATCTTCGATTTGAAAGAAGTCTGATGACCAATCTGGAAGAGTCGCTGCAAAGGGAAGTGTTACGCACTAACCGCTCTGGAGCATATGCTTGTTCTACTATTGTAGACTGCAATACGCGAAAGTACCACGGTTTGCTCGTTGTCCCGGTGCCGGAAATTGACGATTCCAATCATGTGCTGCTCTCGTCGCTCGATGTGACTGTCGTTCAGCACGGGGCCGAATTCAACCTTGGGCTCCACAAGTACCGGGGAAATAACTATAGTCCTAACGGCCACAAGTATATCCGTGAATTCAATTGCGACAGCGTGCCTACAACAATCTATCGCGTGGGTGGGGTAGTGCTTAAAAAAGAAGTAGTGTTCCAGCATTATGAAGACAGAATACTATTGCGCTACACATTGCTTGATGCTCACAGTGCCACAACTCTGCGCTTGCGCCCATTCATGGCCTTTCGCAGCGTAAGGCAGTTTACACACGAGAACTCGACAGTAAACCGCGACTACCAGTTGGTAGACAATGGCATAAAGACGCAAATGTATCAGGGATATCCATATTTATACATGCAGTTCAGCAAGCCGAACGAGTTCGTTTTCCATCCAGACTGGTACAGGGGAATAGAATATCCCAAGGAACAGGAGCGAGGCTACGACTCGTACGAAGATCTGTATGTTCCGGGATATTTCGAAATGGAGATAAAAAAGGGAGAAAGTGTTGTTTTCTCTGCATCAACTACTGAAACAAAAACAGAAAATCTCGATAAATTGTTTTGTGACGAAGTGGCAGACCGCAAACCGCGCGACAATTTCTTCCATTGTCTTGTGAATGCCGCACATCAGTTCCACAACAAGAAGAAAGGTTCCGGTTGCTATATTCTTTCCGGTTATCCCTGGTTCAAGAGCCGTGCGCGCGATACGTTCGTTTCGTTGCCCGGACTTACACTGTCCATTGATGAGCAGGACTACTTCGAAAAGGTGATGGAAACTGCCGAGAAGGGGTACCGGGAGTTTATGGACGGTAAACCAATGACGGTGGAGTTGAGTGAGATAGATCAGCCGGATGTTCCGCTTTGGGCAATATGGGCAATACAACAGTATGCAAAGGTGGTAGGCGATGAGAAATGCTACTCACGCTATGGAAAGTTCGTGTTCGACATACTTGAATATATTGTATCCGGCCACCATCCTTATATGCATCTCGATGACAACAGTCTTATTTACGTTGAGGGCAAGGGAAAGGTAATGTCGTGGATGAATTCCACCTATAACGGTAAGCCAGTTGTTCCTCGCAGCGGATATATTGTGGAGGTAAACGCTTTATGGTATAATGCACTTGGCTTTGCTGCAAAACTCAATCGTCTGACCGCTGACCAGACTTTCACTGAACGTATAGTGAAACGACAGGAGGCATGCCAGCAGTCGTTTGTCGCAACTTTCCTCAATGATTATGGCTACCTCTTCGATTATGTTGACGGCAATATGATGGACTGGAGCGTTCGTCCAAACATGATTTTTGCAATAGCTCTTGACTATTCACCCCTCTCGCCAGAACAGCGCAAAACTGTTCTCGATGTGTGTACCAGGGAACTCCTCACACCAAAGGGCTTGCGAACACTTTCGCCAAAGAGCGGCGGATATAACCCTATATGTGCCGGCTCACAAACCCAGCGCGACCTTGCATACCATCAGGGTACAGCGTGGCCATGGCTTGGCAGTTTCTATATGGAGGCATGCCTGAAGATATACCGTCGCACGAGACTCAGTTTCGTGGAACGCCAAATGGTGGGTTACGAAGACGAGATGCTCACAAACTGTCTGAGTACACTGCCGGAGATGTTTGACGGCAATCCGCCATTCAAGGCCCGTGGCGCAATTTCATTTGCCATGAATGTTGGTGAGACTTTGCGCACGCTCAGTATCTTGGGAAAATACACATATTTAAACTAGGAGGGAAACAGTATGAAAGTTTTAATGTTTGGCTGGGAGTATCCTCCTCATGTTTTCGGTGGATTAGCAACGGCCAATTTCGGAATAACACAGGGGTTGCACGCACAAGGAGACGTTGAAATAACATTGTGTCTGCCTAAACCCTTCGGTGATGAAGACCGCACTGCGGCAAGAATTGTGGCAATGAATTGCGTGCCAATAGCTTGGCGCAACGTTGACTATGACTATGTGAAAAACCGCATTGGTAATATAATGGATCCAGATTACTATTACCGTCTGCGTGACCACCTTTACGCTGATTTCAATTATATGCACGTCAACGATCTCGGTTGCATGGAGTTTGCCGGAGGATATCCGCAGAATCTGCACGACGAAATCAACAACTATTCAATCATTGCAGGTGTGGTGGCACGCACTGAAGACTATGACATTATCCATGCGCACGATTGGCTGACATTTCCAGCAGGCATCCATGCCAAGCGGGTAAGCGGAAAGCCGCTTTGCATACATGTGCATGCAACTGACTTTGACCGAAGTCGCGGCAAGGTAAATCCTACCGTATATTCGATAGAAAAGGACGGAATGGACAATGCAGACTGCATTATGTGCGTGTCTGAGTTGACACGCCAGACAGTGATCAACCAATATCATCAAGATCCGCGCAAATGTTTCGCCATGCACAATGCTGTATATCCATTGCGCCAGGAACTGCAGGACATTCCGCGTCCAGATCATACAGGAAAGGACAAAGTTGTTACTTTCCTCGGACGAATAACGATGCAGAAGGGACCGGAATATTTTGTTGAAGCAGCAAATATGGTTCTTCATCGCACCAAGAACGTGCGTTTCTGTATGGCAGGCAGTGGCGACATGATGGATCAAATGATATATCTTGCAGCAGAGCGCGGCATAGCCGACCGTTTCCATTTCCCGGGATTTATGCGGGGAAAGCAAGTGTACGAGTGCTTGAAAGACTCGGATGTTTACGTCATGCCTTCGGTAAGCGAACCGTTTGGAATATCTCCGCTTGAAGCAATGCAGTGCGGGACACCAACAATCATATCCAAGCAAAGCGGATGTGGAGAAATTCTAAGCAACTGTATAAAGGTAGACTATTGGGATATTCATGCTTTGGCCGATGCAATCTACTCAATTTGCCACAACGATAGTCTTTTCCACTATCTGCAAGAAGAAGGCAAACGCGAGGTTGACCAGATTACATGGGAAAAGGTAGGGCAAAGAATCCGCAAACTTTACGAACAGTTGCTTGCATAGTGACTTTTGCCATTTTGTTCTTTAACGGCTTGGCGTTAAGACTGGCTACTAACAATTCAAAAACACATAAAAAACATACGAGATGAAAACAATTTGCTTGTATTTCGAGATACACCAGATAATACATCTGAAAAGATACCGCTTCTTTGATATCGGTACAGACCATTACTACTATGACGACTACGAGAACGACCGTAGTATCAGCGATATAGCCGAGCGCTCATATATGCCGGCTCTCAACACTTTCCTTGAAATGATAAAGGGGCATGGCGATTATTTCAAGGTAGCCTTCTCACTTTCAGGTGTAGGAATAGAGCAACTGGAGATGCATGCGCCGCAAGTGCTTGCGAAACTTCAGGAACTTAACGAAACGGGATGTGTGGAATTCCTTGCCGAACCGTATTCTCACGGATTGTCCTCTTTGGCAAACGAAGAATGTTTCGTTGCCGACGTAAAGAAGCAGATGGCAAAGATGGAAGAATATTTCGGAAAGCGTCCAGCTGTGCTTAGAAACTCTTCGCTTATCTATAGCGACGAGATTGGCAACGTTGCAGCAGGCATGGGATTTAAAGGAATGCTTACCGAAGGAGCAAAGCAGGCACTTGGATGGAAATCCCCTCATTACGTCTATAACTGCTGCATGGCGCCCAATTTGAAACTTCTTCTTCGCGACGTAGAACTGAGTGACGACATCAGCTTGCGCTTCAACAACAGTGAATGGGAAGGTTATCCGCTTTTTGCCGACAACTATATCAACAAGATTGCCTCGCTGCCAGAAGAGGAACAGGTCATAAATATCTTTATGGAACTTTTGGCACTAGGCATCTCGCAGCCGCTTTCTTCAAACATACTGGAATTTATAAAGGCATTGCCGCAATGCGCAAAACAGCGGGGCATAACGTTCTCAACTCCATCGGAAATTTGCGGAAAGATGAAAAGCGTTGACAACCTTTATGTGCCAGACACACTTTCATGGGTTGACGAGGAACGCGACGTTAGCTGCTGGTTGGGTAACCCTATGCAGCGGGAAGCGTTCAACAAACTCTATAGCGTTGCCGACCGTGTGCGCATAGCTAACGATCCGCGCATAAATCAAGATTGGGACTATCTGCAGGCAAGCAATAACTTCCGCTTTATGACAACTAAGCCGTCAAATGTCGGACTTGACCGCGGTATCTACAGTTCTCCGTTCGACGCCTTTACCAACTATATGAACATCCTTGGCGACTTCATCAGCCGTGTCAACTCTCTGTATCCTGAGGAACTTGACAATGAACAGCTTGATTCGCTTCTTACGGCTATCAAGAATCAAGGTGACGAGATTGAACTGAAAGACAACGAGATTGTACGTTTGAAGACTCGCCTTGCAAAGGCTTTGGAAGACAACGAAAAACTGAACAAGAAGGTTGAGAAACTTTCCGACAAGAAACCTTCCACGGCTCGTAAGCCAGCTGCCAAGAAAACAACAACTGCGAAAGCAAAGGCTGAACCCAAGCAGAAAGACTAACGTAATAGAACAGACTAAATAGAAAAGCGGCCTTCTGGATATTCACTTGTTACAAGTTGAAAAAATCCAGGAGGCCGCTTTGTATGTGTATGCGGGTTAGTCTTGATGTAATATGTTTACGTGTTTAGGCAAGTCCTATACAACAAATCAATCGTCAGTTCTTCCCTGTTTTTCGTGTTGTTCCCATTCGTTCCATTCCTTTACAGCCTGCTGCCAGTCCGTCTGTGCGCCCGTTTCAATGGCCCGTTTCTCTTCTTCAGCCAGGTTGTTCAGTTTGTCGCGCAGACGCTTGGCCTTCATGTTCTCAATAGTAGCATCGTCAAGAATCCTAATGGCCCCGCGTTTTACTGCGTCTTGCAGTTCCGCTTCACCGAAAGCCTTGCCTTGTTCATTGAAATCAGAGATATTGAATTCATAGTCTGTGCGCAAAGTGTGGCGTATCATTTTCTGTTTTGCCCTGTTAGATGCGTTCTTCAAGCGCAATAGCTTGCCAATTTCATTTATTTCCTTCTGTGAAAATTTGTCCCTTCCCATCCGTGCTGTTTTCGTTTTTTTGTGTGCAAAGGTAGCTGCCTTTTCCTTTATTTCCAAAACTCATGTTGTTGCAGTTGTGATGTAACTTCGTTATATGCGTAGCAAAACTTCGTTATGTTTTTTATCAAGTTACGTTAAATTGTTGACGAAACTGAGATTTTCTTTCTTCTATGGTTGTTATATCGGCAAATGTAACATGCAATGGAAAAATTTAAAGATAAAGTCTTTCGTCTTTCGTTTTGTATTGTGGCCGACATACATTAACTTTGCATTTTGCAAGCCGAAAAATGAAGTGATGATCAACCAACAATATCCTTCGAAACTGCTGGAAAAAGCCGTTTCTGAATTTGCCAAACTTCCAGGTTTAGGCAGAAAGACAGCGCTGCGATTAGTGCTTCACTTGTTGAGGCAGGATGCTGGCGAAACTGATTCTTTTGCTAATGCTCTCACAGAACTCAGACATAACGTAAAGCACTGTCGTGTATGCCATAACGTTAGCGACAGTGACATTTGTCCTATATGCGCAAATCCTCGCCGCGACACGTCTTTGGTTTGTGTAGTGGAGAATATTCAGGATGTTATGGCCGTTGAGAACACACAACAATACAACGGTCTCTATCATGTCCTTGGCGGGGTTATATCTCCGATGGACGGCATAGGCCCCGGCGATATAGAGATAGATTCGCTGGAAAAGCGTGTGTCAGCAGATGAAGGAATACAGGAGATAATACTAGCGCTCAGCCCGACGATGGAGGGGGACACCACAAATTTCTTCATCTCACGCCGCCTTCAACCGTTCGGACGCAAGGTCAGCGTGATAGCACGCGGCATTTCTGTTGGCAACGAACTGGAATATACCGACGAGGTAACGCTCGGGCGTTCAATTCTAAATCGTACCCCGTTCGAATAGACAAGATAACAGTAACAGACATTTGTTCATGGTAAATATCGACAATAATCCTAAAGATAAACATGAGGTGAAAGCCGTTCAGCGCGCCCTGCTCGCACAGTTTTGTGTGTATATAATTGCAGCGTTGTCCGTAGTTGCATTTTATGAGATGGAACTTCTTTTGCCCGGTGTCTTGGCCGACAAGGCAACGGTTCAATATGTAATGCTCATTGTCATGGAGCTAGTTACAATTGTCTTCATACCGCTTTCTTTAAAAATGTTTTCCGTCAGGAAGATAAAGTCAAACCTCGTAAGCAAAGGATCTCCTGTGCTTTTGCGCCTTGGCTCGTTGCGGCTTGCCATGCTTGGGGTTCCAATCGTGGCAAACACCCTGTTCTTTTATCTGACCATGGCCGTAGCTTTCGGCTATCTTGCCATATTGGGAGCGCTTTGTCTGGCTTTTGTCTTTCCAAGCATGAGTCGATGCATGAACGAAACAGACCCTGAAGAATGAAAATCTCCGTAATCATAGTAAATTACAATGTGAAATACTACCTCGAACAATGCCTGCTGAGTGTAAGGAAAGCTCTTGAAGGCATACCTTCCGAGGTGTATGTTGTAGACAATCACTCGCGTGACGGGTCTGTGGAATACCTGAGACGGCGTTTCCGTGAAGTGCATTTCGTGGCAAGCACCCATAACATGGGTTTCGCCCGCGCAAATAATTTCGCCATAAAGAGGGCTAAGGGCGAATATGTCCTACTGCTTAACCCCGACACTATAGTGGGCGAAGAAACCATTAGCAAAAGCCTTGCCTTTATGGATGCCCATCCAAATGCCGGTGGACTTGGCGTGAAGATGCTCAAAAGTGACGGTGGTAAGGCCATGGAAAGCCGCAGAGGGCTGCCGTCGCCCCTTACCGCTTTTTACAAAATGTGCGGACTTTGCGGAAGATATCCCAAGAGTCGTCGCTTCGGGAAATATTATATGAGTTATCTTGACTGGGACATGCCTGCCCAAATAGAGGTAATCAGCGGTGCATACTGCCTTATGCGACATGCGGCAATAGACAAAGTAGGGATGCTTGACGAAGACTTTTTCATGTACGGCGAAGACATAGACTTGTCATACCGTTTGCTGAAGGGAGGATACGAGAACTGGTATTTGCCCGTTCCCATTCTTCATTACAAGGGAGAAAGCACACACAAATCATCCTTCCGTTACGTTCACGTATTCTACGAAGCCATGCTGATATTCTTCCGCAAGCACTATCGCCATGCCAGCTTTTGGATTACTCTGCCAGTAAAGCTTGCCATCTACGCGAAGGCAACAGTTTCGCTTGTGCAGATGCTTCTTGGAAAATCGTTTCATTCCATGGGATTTTTTTCTGCAAGGAACAAAGAACCTGAGTTCCTTTTCTTCTGTGCAAAGGAAAACTTGAAGGCATGCCGCCGGCTTGCCGACAGCCGCGGGTTGACGGCTGATTTCGTGGAATGCACCGACACAGACTCTCTGAAAGAACACGTTCCGATGCTCGACAGACTTTCGCCTTCTATGACAACATATGTGGTTTGCGACATTTCGCTTTTCTGCTATTCTGATATACTCCGCTTTTTTGAGGATAATGCACGCAAGAATGTTCTGATTGGCACATACAATCCGCGCAATCATATCATTATAACCGATCAGGAGGTGGTGAAATGACAGCAGAATTACCTGAGATTCGTTTCCGTGCCATGGAGCCGGAAGACCTGGATGTCCTTTATGACATAGAGAATGACACGGAACTGTGGGACGTGGGGGTTACCAATGTTCCTTATTCGCGTTACCTCTTGCACGACTACATAGCCAATACCACCGGAAACATCTATGCCGATGGGCAGGTTCGCCTTATTGTGGAGAATGAGTTAGGGCAGTGTGTTGGCATTCTCGACATAACATCGTTCGATCCGCGTCATCGACGTGCAGAACTTGGCATAGTAATTCGTCGCGACTTTCGCGGCAAGGGATATGGTGCAGCAGTCGTTCTGCGGGCAAAGAACTATTCACGCGAGATACTTCATCTGCATCAGCTATACGTTTATGTTGACAAGAAAAATGAACAGTCGCTTGCCGTATTCCGTAAAAGCGGATTTATGAATGAAACGGTGCTTCCCGACTGGTTTTACGATGGTGAAAAATATCGCGATGCAGTGCTGATACAATATTTTTTCTAAAAATAATGGATAAAACTTTTGGTGAAAACAAAATTATTCGTACCTTTGCAACCGCAAAACGAAAGATATGAGTTTTGGTGCGTTAGTTCAGCTGGTTAGAATGCCTGCCTGTCACGCAGGAGGTCACGGGTTCGAGTCCCGTACGCACCGCGAAATCGTCATCATGTTTCTCTTGCACTTAAAGGTGCGTTAGTTCAGCCGGTTAGAATGCCTGCCTGTCACGCAGGAGGTCACGGGTTCGAGTCCCGTACGCACCGCACGCATAAAGACTGTTCTGCAAAGACAGTCTTTTTTTTGTATGCCAATGTTTCTTTTCTGCAGAAGGTCAGAAAAGTATTCAAGAGATAGTTAAGCCCAATAGGGATTAGTGTATTCAATAAAAGTAAAAATGAAAAGAAACTGTTTTTTCGCAAGTCTTGCGTCATTTGTTGCCCTTGGTGCAACGGCGCAGGTACAGGTACCGCTTACGGTAACACAGGAACTATTCAACAATGATGCCGTATTTCTCGTGAAAGACCGTGTGGAGTGGGATTCCGACAACAACGGGGTAAAGGAGATGGAGACAAGAGATGCGTGCAATGCCGTATTTGCATTCAGCGGCACACCAGGCTTTTTGCATCTGGATCACTCGCGTACCAGATGGGGATCAGGGCATAGCATGCAGATACAGGAGAGCGCTGACGGAGAGAACTTCACTGATTTGTATGACGGAAGTTCTTCGACAGACTGGAATAGCCTTGCTGCACCGCTGAAAAAGGACACACGATATATACGTATGCACTATGAAGCAAAGTATAAGTTCGGTGACTTGTGGTCGCGCATGGGATATTGGCGCAATATCAGTGTGACAGAGCCAATCGAATCGCAGCAAAAAGTGGATACGTTGGCTCTTGATTACGGCGCAAGGAAATCTTGCGACGTTAGCGTGACCTGTTCAAATCCTACTGGCGACGTTGTGCTAAGCTCAACAGACCCGCATGTTGTGTTCGATGAGAACGGTGCTACGCAAAAGACATTCACAGGACTTTCCGGTAAGGAAACCACGCTTTCGTTCACTGTCTTCTATGATGCAGCCGTTCTGCCTGCTGCCGTGGGTGAACGCAATACCGGTTTTACCATATCCGACAATGGAAATGAAGGTTATTCCAAGTTCTATAAGATCGTGGCAATAGTCGATGCACCGATGTCTTTGGTCAATGAAGAAGGCAGTGTTACAGGTTTTGTTGGTTCTTCAACCATGACTTCGTTTCTGTTGAACACGAAATCCAGCGTTGCGGCAGAAGACATAACAGTGTCAACGTCAAATCCGGAAGTAACATTGCTGGCAGTTAGACCCAATGGCGAAGACCAAAAAGAAGTAAGCCTTGAGTATAAACCTGCATCTGAGGCTGAATCCGACACCATCGACGTGTCGGTGACAGAAGCAAAATCGGGCTTGACATTTGTCTACAAACTCATTGCCACAGCCTATAGGACAAACTACAGCATCTCAAGTGCTGAAGAATTCAACAGGTTTGCAGGCGTTGCAAACAAAGGACTGCCTGTGAGTGCTGAGCTCAATGCCGACATATCTTTCAGTGAGACAGTACCTAATGTTAGAATTGAAGCGTTCAACGGAGTGTTCGACGGAAAATTCCATACGCTTAGAGGATGGTCAACCGCCGATTCCTCAGCACTTTTTGGTGACAAGGCTAATGGAGCAGTAAGAAATCTTGCTCTTGTTGATCAGCGTCTTCTGCCGTCTTCTGTCGTTTCAACCGACGAAAATGGCAATGGACTTGCCGTGGAATATTGTTATGGAACGGTTTCCGATAACGGTAGCGCACTGTTGATGAACTACAACTACATGAATACAGACAAGGTGAAGTATTCTTTCACTCGCCTGCGCAGCGAGGAGGAAGTAGACCCGGCTACCGGACTCGGAACACCAGTCTATATGCTAAAGCTCGGTAACGGAGATTTTCAGATTATGCCTGCCGACCAGACAACAGCAGAGGGTGAACCCTCATGTTTCGCAATGTGGCAGAAACTCGAGCAAGACAGTGCTTCTGCCAATATCTTCGGCATGGTTATAGGTAGTGACGAGATGCCGTCGTTCGTTACAGCTTCCAACGCCATTGTTGTAGCCAAGCATTATAATAATGTGAAAGGCGCACAGCCCTCTACCGTTTATGTCCAGAATGATAAATTCTATGACACTGCGCTCAACAGTGTACTTGTTGGCAATGCAAACGACTTTCTCGTGTTGCCTTCCGACAGCGAGTCTTTGGGCGAAAGCTTCTTTGCGCTTCCTGCCAATGTGATCGCTTCTGACGGCAAGGCAACCAAGATTGTCCTGACCGATGGCTTGGATTATGTATTCCCGTCGGCTGCTGGCTTTGCTCAAATCAGCGCAGCCAATGTCGTTTACTCTCGCACATTCTCACGTGTAGGCTTCTATTCGCCTGTATGTCTGCCTTTTGCTACAACATCATACGTCTTTGACGAGGAAACAGCATCTGAAGGCGATGCCGCAAGCATAGCATTTGCAGTTGCGGACAAGGAAACTGTTTCTGAGAGTACACAACAAATCGTGCTTCAGTCTGCTGCAAATCCTGCTTACGCAGAAACTGATATGGCGGCAGGCAAGTTCGCGGCAGGTAAAGTCTTCTTCTTTGGAATTGAAAACGCAACAAACAAAGAAGGAAACGCAAAGGTAACATTTGTCGGAGAGAACGTTGCACTCAGTGCTTCGCAGCCGTCAATTGACGACAATGCACCGTTCAACGGAACGTTCTGCGGCGTGTCGTCTTCGGCCGTTTCTCTTGAAGGTTTGGATGTCTATACGCTTGTTGACGGAACGACTGAAGAATGGGCTAGCCAGTGGTTCGCTAAGGCAGCTTCCGACGAGCAGATTGCTGCGTTCCGTGCCTATGCACTGCTTGACCAGACCATAACAGAAAGTGGTAAAAAGAACTTCTCTCTGAAGATTGACAATGGAGAAGTTGATGGCATTGACAATGTTGCTGAAGATGAAGCAAGTTCGGTTGATACTCCAGTTTATAATCTTTGCGGTCAGCGCGTGAACAGTATGCGTTCTTCTCAGATTTACATCAAGAACGGAAAGAAATTTGTTGGCAAGAAATAATTTAGGCAAACTCCATACGGAGTAAAACTCCAATTTTCTAAGGGCAGTGCAATTTGTTGTGCTGCCCTTAGTCTTTAAATCGTAAATGGTGTGCATCCAATTCTGGTTGCCACAGCATTGTCTTTGCATGGAAACAAAGAAATTGTACGGAACGACTTTACAGGGATTGCAAAACAACTCTGCTTGATAATCAGTTTAGGTTTTATTTTGTTGAATTATTTAGTTGGAAATGGTAGTAAAAGCGTGTTTTTACCCTTTCGTTGCACATTTTTACTCCTCCGCCAAGCGGTAAATGTTGTAATTTCGCATTGTTCTTATAAGCAAACACTAACCTAAAAGAAAATATGAAAACAACAAATTTGATGGCGGCAACGTTGCTTGCCGTTATATCGGCACCGTCATTTGCACAGTCTGAGTATCCGTGGATGGATACGTCGAAGAGTTTTCACGAGCGTGCCCTGTTGTTATGCAAGGAACTTACTTTGCGCGAAAAAGTTGACCAGTTGGGCAACAACGTCAGCGAATCAATAAAGCGCAACGGCAAGGTGATAGTTCCGTCATACCAATATTGGAACGAAGCACTCCACGGTGTGGCACGTTCCGGAGCGGCAACCAGTTTCCCTGAATCAAAGGGCATGTCGGCAACATGGGATGAACAACTTGTCAGAGCATGCGCAGAAGCGATATCAGACGAAGCGCGTCTGTATCACGTAAACAAGAATAAAGGTTTGAACTACTGGGCACCGACCATAAATATGGCGCGCGACCCACGCTGGGGACGTGAAGAAGAAAATTATGGTGAAGATCCTTACTTGGCAGGCAGACTGGCAGTTCAGTTCATCAAAGGTTTCCAAGGAGAGATAACTCCAGCCACACCATATTATAAATTAGTGGCCTGCGCAAAGCATTACGCCGCCAACAACTACGAGCAAGGGCGTCAGTCAACCACATCGTTCGTGAGCGAGAAAAACATGCGCGAGTATTACTTGCCTGCATTTGAGATGAGTGTCAGAGAAGGAGGAGTGAAAAGTATAATGGCAGCCTACAATGCATTCTCTACAGACCTTACAGAACAAGACGCCAACAACAAAGGCGCTTCTGCCGCACATGGCGGCCTTCCTTGTTGCGCCAACAAAATGTTGCTAACCGACATATTGCGCAAAGAATGGGGCTTCAACGGATATGTGACCAGTGATTGCGCTGGACTCTCGTGCGTGCATCGCGCCGTAAAACACAAGTATTTCGGTGACTATACTGCGGGAAAGATTGATGAAGGCGTCGCTTTCTCGTCAATTCACTCGCCTTACGGCAATTCCACCGATGAGGAACAGATAATGGAAGCACGTACAGCCTCCATATCCATAAAGGCTGGAACAGATACAAACTGCGAGTTCTCAAGCAAATCTTCGGTTCTTCAGCGTGCAGCCATGAATGCAACTGATGCTGAATTCCAGGCAAAGGAATCGGCTGCACCCAACGGACGAAAATATGTGGGACTGACAGAGGCGGATATCGACACAGCAGTTGTGCGTGTACTGGAGTCGCGTTTTGCGCTTGGCGAGTTTGACAATTATGTTTATCCCGTGAGCAACACAATGGAAAGCCAATCAAACCAGCAATTGGCATTGAAGGCAGCTCAAGAAAGCATGACACTTTTGAAGAATGCTGCGCCTGAAGGTTCTGCAACACCGCTATTGCCTATCACGGCCGACAAGAAAGTAGCTCTCGTTGGCCCCTATGCTAATGCAATAATGCTTGGTGACTATAGTGGAACGCCAACATATACCACAACACCATTCGAAGCCTTTTCGAAGAAGATGAACTTCACTTTGGATCTAGTGCGTACGGGTAAGACTCCGGCTGTGCCTTTTGACGAGGCTGTCGTAACAAAGCGCGGTGCGTCAAGCAACGACAAGGGGGCAGGATGCTTGGAGAATACGGCAAATGGTGACATTTTCTTGTATAAAGCAGTAAACTTCGGAGTGAAAGGATGCACCAAGTTCGAAATGTCGTGTGCTGCAAAGTCTTCGGGCACAGGCTCTGTAAGCTTTATGCTTGACAGTAAAGATTCAGATCCGTTCCTTACTGTAGACAATGTAAATACAGGTAGTTGGAGCACATACACCAGTGTGACTGCTGATGTTGACTCAACGTTGTTGCGTGGAACACACGACCTTTACGTCAAGTTCACCTCTACAAACAACTACGTGGGCAACTACAAATATTTCAACTTTTGGAATCCAAACGAAGAACTCATTCCAAATGAAGAAACTCAAGGGCCGCTTTACATGTGCAATACGTCAACCAACGTAAATGAGACGGCAACACAGTCAATGATAAACCGTGCAGTGGAAGTTGCTAAACGTGCCGATGTAGTAATCTTCCTCGGTGGTACGAACTACGATAAGGGCAGTGTCTATACAGGCACAGAGAGTCATGACCGCGAGAAACTGTCGCTTCCAGGCAATCAGACAGAAGTTCTGAAGGCATTGCTTGCTGCAAACAAAAACCTTGTGCTTGTGCTTGAAAGCGGATCAAGCCTTGATATAACATGGGAGAAGGAAAACGTGCCCGCTATCCTTGAGGCTTGGTATGGTGGACAGGCTCAGGGGCAGGCTATATGCGACGCCGTCTACGGTGACATCAACCCGTCGGGCAAGCTTACCTCAACTTGGTATAACAGTCTTGCCGAATTGCCGCAGTCGAGTGCAACGGCAAAGAACGCATCAAGTTACGGACGTAATGGCATGATGGAATATAATATCGACGAATGGGGCTACACTTACATGTACTACGGAAAGGGAGAGAAAAATCCGTGTCAGGCATATAAGCCAATGTTCCCGTTCGGCTACGGATTGTCATACACTACTTTCGAATACAGTGACATGGGTGTTTCTGCATTGAATGTGAAGAAGGACGGCAAAATAACCGTTACGGCAAACATCAAGAACACAGGCAAGCGCGACGGTGCAGAGGTTGTTCAGCTTTATGCAAACTTCAACGGCGACACTCACTACGGCAAAAACGGCAACATGCGCCGCAAACTGGTTGGCTTCACTCGTGTCGAGCTGAAAGCCGGCGAAACAAAACAGGTTGAAATCCCTGTGGATTACACTCTTCTGAGCTACTTCGACGAACAGACTCATCAGTATAAAGTTGCAGAATGCCGTATCACGCTTGAACTTGCCGCTTCGAGCGAAGACATACGCCAGACAAAAGATGTCACAGCCGAGGCTGGTGTGGCAAAAGAAACCTATGTTTCCACCCATGAAGACGCTATTGAAACGATAAAAACTGGTAAATTACTGCAGAAAGACGACCATATTTACAATGTCATGGGAGCTTACATCTGTAATGCTGACCGTTACGACAGTCTTCCCTCGGGCATTTACGTGTTGAACGGACGTAAATACATAAAGAAATAACAAAGTAAAAGGATTGGATATAACAATATCAAAGTTTTTAAGGATAACGGCGCATATCCGCAGACGAGCGGTACGTCAATAATACTACTAACAAATCCGCAGACTGCACGGAAGGCTAATAAGCCGGAGAGCAGTCTGCGGATTTCTTTTTTCTATGCATCAACCCGTATTCGGTGACCATAAAGCAAAGATGAATCCAACATTAAAACTAACGTAAGGTATGGTTTAAACAATGGCGAAGTGTGGGTTATTCGGAATTTTATTTGTAGCTTTGTGGCCGAAATAAAATAAAATATTGAAATGACACGTTTTCTTCGCAATTTGTTTTTATTTGTCTTCATGAGTCTCAGCCTGGCTGTCTTTGCGCAGTCGCAGAGCTATCGCGAGATGCACAAAGTAAAGAAGGGCGAAACCATATTCGGCATAGCCAAACAATATGAAATTACAATAGAAGAACTGATAGCTGCCAATCCTGATATGAATGCCATTGGATATGAACTGAAGAAAGGCGACTATATCTTCATACCTTATTCTTCTGCACAGAAGAACCAGTCCAACGGCAAGAACACTTCGGGAAAGACTGCGGCAAAGCAGAAAACTCTCAGAGTTGGCGTGATGTTGCCGCTGCATAATGTCGACGGTGACGGGCGGCGCATGCTTGAATACTACCGCGGTTTTCTCATGGGGTGCGACAAGCTGAGGAAAGAGGGGATCAGCATTGATGTAAAGGCATGGAACGTGCCGATAGAGGCAGACATGAACAAAAAGTTGCCACAGCTGGAAGGGGCGGCCGATTGCGATGTAGTGTTCGGCCCGTTGTATTCCTCGCAGGTAAGCGCACTCAGCAACTTCGTTAGCAAAACGGGAGCAAAGCTTGTTATTCCTTTCTCAATAACAGGCAATGACGTTGCCTCCAATCCAAACATCTTCCAGGTTTATCAGAGTCCGCAGTTCTTTACGTCTGAAGTCATCAATAACTTCGTGTCACGTTTTCAGGGGCATCACGTTGTCGTTATCGACTGCAACGACCGTCAGAGCGACAAAGGCGTGTTTACTTTCGGTCTCCGAAAGGCACTTGCAGCCAAGGGCTTAGAATGCAGCGTAACAAACCTTACAAACAGTGAAGAGAGTTTTGCAAAGGCTTTCAGCGCGTCTCTGCCGAACGTGGTAGTGCTGAACACAGCTCGTTCTCCTGAGTTGAATGCAACTTTCCAGAAGCTAGACAAACTGAAGCTGGCTTCACCGAATCTCTCGATAACGCTTTTCGGATATACTGAATGGCTGATGTATGCAAAATACAATACAGACAAGTATTGCAAGTACAATACTTACATTCCCACACATTTCTATTACAATCCGCTTTCATCGTCGACACAGGCTTTCGAGAGCGACTACAGACAGCGTTTCGACCAAAGCCTTATGGACTACATGCCGCGTTTTGCAATAACCGGATACGACCATGCGCTGTTCTTCCTGCGCGGTATAAGCCGTCAGGGCAAGGCTTTCACCGGAGCGGAAGCCGACAAGACTGCATTGCAGACGCAGATGCATTTTCGCCGTACTGGCGGACAGAACGGCGGGTTGCAGAACGTGGGCGTAAGCTTCGTGCACTATAACAACAATCACTCCATTTCGTTGATAAATTACTGACGCACGACAGAACAACATGCTTTTTATGAAAAGACTGAAACTATTCATCTTGATAGCTGCCTGCATCTTGTCTGCATCGGCACGCGCACAGATTGGCGAACACCGCAACACGCTGAGCATTGGCGTTAATGGCGGATACGTGCTCAGCAACGTTGGCTTCACACCAAAGGTGAACCAAAAAATGTATGGCGGCATGCAAGCCGGAATTTCCTTCCGCTATGTATGCGAGAAATATTTCAAAACGATATGTTCAGTTCAGGCGGAAGTGAACTACGCCAAGATTGGATGGACTGAAGACATTCTAAACCAGAGCGACGCACCTGTTACCAATCCTGCGACAGGTCTGGCAGAGGAATATAGCCGCACGATAAATTACATACAGATACCCGTTTTTGCGCATCTTGCGTGGGGAAAGGAAGACAAGGGCGTTCAGTTCTTCTTTCAGGCAGGTCCGCAGTTCGGAATATACTTGAGCGAATCGACGGATGCAAACTACGATTTGTCGTCACCAAACACCACCGACCGTGCAAACACCACGGTGGCACAGGAAACAATGCCCGTAGAAAAAAAGTTTGATTACGGCATTGCGGCAGGACTTGGAATGGAATACTCACATCCCAAGGCCGGACATTTTCAGTTTGAAGCACGTTATTACTACGGTTTGGGCAATATCTACGGCGATTCGAAGCGCGACTATTTCGGTCGTTCCAACTTCGGAAACATTGTGGTGAAAGTTTCATATCTGTTTGACTTGATAAAGACAAAGGACAAAACGAAAAAGTAAAATATATAAACCAAAACAGAAAGCTTATGTTTGAAGGACAGCCGAAAGGCCTCTATGCGTTGGCATTAGCCAACACCGGCGAGCGATTTGGTTATTACACCATGCTTGCAGTGTTCCTGCTTTTCCTCCAAGCCAATTTCGGTTGGAGTGAAGGCTTGGCAACAACAGTTTATTCAAGTTTCCTAATGCTCGTTTATTTCCTTCCGATAGTCGGAGGAGCAATTGCCGACAGAATCGGGTTCAACAAGTGTGTTACGCTTGGAATCTTCGTTATGTTCATCGGCTATCTATGCCTTGCTCTTCCGGCAGGCAAAGGCACTCCTGCAATTGTCTTGATGGGGGCGGCACTGGTTCTCATCAGTGTGGGAACGAGTCTCTTTAAGGGAAATCTGCAAGTTATGGTAGGAAACCTTTATGACAGCCCCAGCATGCAGGGAAAGCGTGATTCAGCATTCTCAATCTTCTATATGGCCATCAACATCGGCGCTCTGTTTGCTCCAACAGCAGCGGTGAAGATTATGGATTATGCGCAGACAGCGTTGAATGTAAGCAAAGCCGACTCTTATCATTTCGCATTCGGCGTGGCATGTGTCTCGCTCATTGTTTCGATATTGATATACTACGGTTTCAAGAGCACTTTTGCAAGTGTCTGCGAGAACAAGTCTGAAAAGGAAGACACTGCCAAGACTGCCACAACGGAAACTATATCTCCGGCAGAAACAAAAGACCGCCTTGTCGCTTTGTTCCTGGTATTTGTCGTTGTGATATTCTTCTGGATGGCATTCCACCAAAACGGAGCGACACTGACGCTCTTTGCCCGCGACTTCACCGAAACACAGGCAACCGGACTGACTGGCATGATGTTCGATGTAACCAATCTTTTGGCCGTTATCTTCATCGTCTATGCAGCATTTGCGCTTGCTGGTGCCAAGACATCAAAGGGAAAAGCCGTTTCAACAGTTGTAATACTTTTGTGTGCTGCTTTCCTCGTATACAAGTATATTGATGCAGAAGGAACTGAAGTAGCTCTCCAGGCACCCTTGTTCCAGCAGTTCAACCCCTGTTTTGTGGTTGGTCTTACTCCTGTTTCAATGGCTGTCTTTGCATGGTTGGCCAAGAAAGGAAAAGAACCTTCGGCTCCAAGGAAAATCGGTCTCGGCATGCTTGTTGCCGGATTGGGCTATGTCATCATGGTTTGCTCTTCGTTGGGTCTCACTTACGACGGTGGCGGAAGAGTTTCGCCCAACTGGCTTGTTTCAACTTACCTCGTGCTCACGTTTGCCGAACTGCTGTTGTCGCCTATGGGCATCAGCTTCGTATCCAAGGTTGCGCCTCCAAAATACAAGGGCGTTATGATGGGATGCTGGTTCGGCGCAACTGCAATCGGTAACTTCCTCGTTATGATTCCTGGCCTGTTGTGGAAGCACATTCCGCTTGCAGGAGTTTGGGGCGTGTTGGTTGCTTTGTGCCTGCTCTCGTTCCTGTTCATCTTCTCCGTAATGAAGAAGCTTGAGAAAGTGAGCTAAAAGAATAGTCAGAATACTCTGAAAAAAATATAAAGCGGCCGTTCACAAGCAGATTTGTGGATGGCCTTTTTTTCTTTGCATCAACTTCTTCTCTACAACATTCTCGTTACGCTTCATCAGAAGGTAGTGGATTCTTTGTCTGTTTAACAAAGCTAAAAATACAATGATGCGTGGCTAAGAGCCGTTAATGGTGCAATATATAATGTTAAAAGAGAAAAAAAGAAAATGTCAATATGTCGGTTTAACATTCTTTGCGCCTATATTTGCACACCGAAAAAGGAAAAAAATAATTTAAACGACAAAAAGATATGAAAAATCTAACCAATCGTATGGCTCAGGCAATGCTCGCAATGACGCTGACTGTAGCCGCTCCGTCAGTGCCTGCCGTGAGCTTTGCAGCTGTGCCGGCGCAACCTGTAGATCTGACTTATGCCGCAGAGAAGGCTCTCTCCTCGGTGGTACACATAAAATTCCTGCAGAACAGCAAGGTGCAGACTGTTGATGTGGAGTCAGACCCCTTTGGCGACTTCTTCGATCCCTTTGGATTCTTTGGCAATCCAAACAGTGGAGGCACACAGAAGCGCAAGGTTCAGACACCAAAGCGAGAGGGCGCTGGTTCGGGAGTAATAATTTCTGCTGACGGATATATCGTGACAAACAACCACGTTGTTGAGGGAGCCGACGAGCTCACCGTTACGATGAACGACAACAAAGAGTACTCTGCACGCATAATCGGCACAGACAAGACTACAGACCTTGCCCTTATAAAGATAAGTGCCAACAATCTTCCTGCACTGCCCATCGGCGACAGCGACAAGCTGAAGGTTGGAGAGTGGGTGCTCGCTGTTGGCAACCCTTTCAATCTCAACTCAACTGTAACAGCCGGCATCGTTAGTGCAAAAGCCCGCTCGCTGGGAGCAAACGGCATTGAATCGTTTATCCAGACCGATGCAGCCATCAACGCCGGCAACTCTGGCGGTGCACTCGTAAACACAAAGGGTGAACTCGTGGGAATCAACGCCATGCTCTATTCAAAGACGGGAAGTTACAGCGGCTACGGTTTTGCCATACCGACAACAATAATGAACAAAGTTGTTGCAGACCTTAAAAAATACGGTGTCGTTCAGCGCGGCATGCTCGGCATTCAAGGCTCTAATGTGAACGACTATTTCGACCGTCAGAAAGAGCAAGGCAAGGAAGTTGACCTCGGCACAATGGAAGGAATTTACGTAGCAAAGGTGGAAGACGGAGGATCTGCGTCAGAAGCCGGTCTGAAGGAGGGCGACGTGATAACAGGAGTGGACGGAAAGAAAGTAACGAAGATGAGCGAGCTTCAGGAAATACTCGTGAACAAACGTCCTGGCGACAAGGTAACGATCAATTACCTGCGCAACAAATCGAAGAAGACGGCCACTCTCACTCTGAAGAACGAGCAAGGCAATACAAACATAGTGAAAGACGCTGACCTCGACGTGCTGGGAGGAACGTTCCGCCCTGTTACCGATCAGGAGAAGAAAGACTTGAACATCAGTTACGGCTTGGTTGTGACGAAAGTCAACTCCGGTGCCCTCAAGGATGCTGCCGTTTACAAAGGTTTCGTAATCCAGCAGGCCAACGACACACCGATGAAGACACTCAACGACTTGCAGAAAGCCGTGAAGGAGGCATCAACCAGCAAAGATCCTGTGCTTATCCTCAAGGGCGTTTCACCTACAGGAAAGAAGGCTTACTTTGCCGTAATGCTTGACAACAACAAGTAAATTCTCAGAACATAGTTTAAACGCAAACCAAACGAAGTTTAAACGCAAACGGAACGCAACGTCCTTGCTGACAAAAGCAAGGCGAAACAGATATGAAGCAGAGCGCAGGTGGTATCGCATTACAACCTGCGCTCTTTTTAACACATATACTTCCGTTGGTTTGTGATGGTGCAAGCGCATAACGTGACCACCGTATCTCGCGGCAACAGAATGGATTTGATTTTTGCTTATAAAGTCAAAAAAAATAACTGTTAGCTTGCAGAGATAGAAAAAAAAGAGTAGATTTGCATTTGGTATAATAGTGAATTTACGAATCGACCCTGAGACTATCGTTAGTGAAAGAGCAGCCACCACAAACCTTTTAAAACTTTACATTCTATGAGACAACTGAAAATCGGAACATCCATAACGAATCGCGAAAGCCTTTCGCTTGACAAATACCTGCAGGAAATAGGGCGTGAAGAGCTTCTTACCGTAGAAGAAGAAGTAGAACTGGCTCAACGCATACGCAAAGGCGACCGCAAGGCTTTGGAAAGGCTAACAAAAGCAAACCTGCGGTTCGTTGTCTCTGTGGCAAAGCAATACCAAAATCAGGGCCTCAGCCTGCCTGACTTGATTAACGAAGGCAATTTGGGATTGATTCGCGCGGCTGAAAAGTTCGACGAAACACGTGGATTCAAGTTTATATCATATGCAGTGTGGTGGATTAGGCAGAGCATTTTGCAGGCAATAGCAGAGCAAAGCCGAATAGTGCGATTGCCGCTCAACCAGGTTGGCTCTGTGAACAAGATAAACAAGGTGCAGAACCAGTTTGAACAGGAAAACGAACGCCGTGCCAGCGTAGACGAGATTGCGGAAAGGGTTGACATGCCTGTCGACAAAATTGAAGCGGCGATGAAGATCAACGGACGCCATGTCTCGATGGATGCCCCTATAAAGGAAGGTGAGGAGGGAAGTCTAATCGACGTGATGTCAAACAGCGATACGCCCGACCCTGACGTGCAGCTTGAGGCGGAGTCGCTGCGCGACGAAATAAAGCGTGCGCTGCAAACTCTGAACGAACGCGAACGCAAAGTGGTTGTAGCTTTCTTTGGCATAGACCAACCGGAAATGACACTCGAAGAGATTGGCGCGCAATACGGACTCACGCGTGAACGGGTAAGACAGATTAAGGAAAAAGCAATCCGAAGGTTGCGCCAGAACACAAAGAACAAGCAACTCAAGTCGTTTCTTGGCAAATAACGATAGGCTTGAAGCTGAAACAAATCAAAAAGGATACAACAAGAAAAATATGAAATCATTAAAATACATGGCCATTGCCCTGACACTTTTCATGGCGTCGGCCGCAGTGGCAACCGCCGGAAACAAGAAAGCAAACAAAACTCTGTATGTCTTCGGCGTGGCAACGTCGTTCAACGACTCAACTGCATACATTACCGCTGTACAGCAACTTGATTCTGTGAATACAGCAGGTAAGACAGGAATTCTTGCCCATAAGCAGGAATACTCCTATCAGTTGAAAGACTATATGGCAAAGCAGGGTGTTAACCACAGCACTTGCGTAACCGTTAATGCTTCAAACCGTAAACAGATAGATAAGCTCAATGCCAAGATGAGGCTTAAGTTTGCCAAGAAAGACAGGTTTATCGTAAAGGACATTCCACAAGGCGAATTCAGATATGAACGTGTTGCCTGGGAACAGTAAGACAGGTTCTGTGGATTAAGCGCACAGGCAAGATGAACTACCGTATAGCTGATTTTACATTAGAAATAACATTTGCAGAAGGAGGGTGTAACGACGAAAGTCTTATATCCTCGTTTTCTGTGTTTGCATGCGATGTTGAAAATGCAGAGAGTGGCCATGATAAACTGTTCTGCATGCATGTTGACGACAGTCTTGTTCCGCTTAAAACAGACAGAATTCGTATTGGCAAATTTGACACCGGTAACGGCATTACCGTTGTCGACCGCTTTCCCGACGGCACATATCAGTTCATATTGAAAGACATCGACGGTGATGAATGTGCCCTTTTGCGGGTGGACCGTGATTTCTTCTCGTGCCGTTGCGCGCTGAAAGGCACGTTTTCCATGCGCAGGTTCGGTCTTAACAATGCTCTGATGCTTGCATTCGCATTTTCTGCATGTTCACACAAAGCTATATTGCTGCATGCTTCGCTTGTTAGACACAATGGCTTCGGGTATGCTTTTGTGGCCAAAAGCGGAACGGGGAAGAGCACTCAGGTGAGCAACTGGTTGAGGTATATACCTAACTGCGACCTTATGAACGACGACAATCCTATAATGAGAATTGTTGACGGCAAGACAATGATTTACGGCAGTCCCTGGAGTGGCAAAACTTCCTGCTTCAGAAACGTGAAAGCCGAACTTGGAGCATTGACTTGCATTGAACGCAGCCTAAGCAACAGTGTCGAGCGTCTTTCCGGCTTGAAAGCGTATGCGCGCATAATGCCGTCGTGTTCCACTATGAAGTGGGACTGCAACATTAACAACAAGATCAGCAACGTGTTGGCTGAAGTGTTGTCCACGACGCCGGCATATGTATTATACTGTCAGCCCGACAGAAATTCTGCCGAGGTGTGTCATGAAGCTATAACACGGCAGACGGAAGACAGAACACAAACTATTCGATAATACAGTGACTAAAGAAACAAAGACATTTTCCAATGCATATTTTCTGCCTGAGGTGGTAAAACTTCTGAACGAAGGCCACACGGCAACCATTTTGTTGCGCGGCTATAGCATGCGGCCGTTTCTTGAAGACAACCGCGACAAGGCTTTGCTTGTAAAAGCAGGGAAGCCCGTTAAGGGAGCGCCTGTATTGGCTGAGATTAGACCTGGCGTTTTCGCTCTTCACCGTATCATTAGAATTGAGGGCGACAAGGTTACATTACGCGGTGACGGCAATCTCAATACAGAAAGTTGCCGCATTGCTGACATAAAGGCCGATGTCTTGGGATTTTACAGAAAGGGTAGAGAAACGCTAGACCGTACTTCCGGTTTGAAATGGCGCATTTACTCATTTATATGGGCGGGCGTAATGCCGCTTTTTTTCAGGCGTTGCGTGTTGTATGCTTACAGAAAACTGAAGTAGTTTTGCCTTTGATGAATTGAAACAGAAACAAACTTGAGATAAAAACAATATTTTTATGCGAAAAAAACAGGGTTTTAACCTTCGCAGAATGTGCGGAGAAAACGTTATCGTTGCTGAGGGAATAGACAATATTGACTTTTGCAATATTATAAGTTTGAACGAGAGTGCTGCTGAAATGTGGGAGGCTCTTGGCGACGAAGAGTTCACAGTCGAGAAAATGGCAGAGATTTTCGTGTCCCTTTATGAAGGGTTGGATTATGATGAAGCTAAAGCCGATTCGGAAGAATTGGCTGAGGGCTGGATAAAGGCAGGCATGCTGGAAAGTTAGTTCATTAACCGCGCTGACAATTCCACATCGGAGTTTTTATATAACAGGCAACGGCAATGGTGAAGGACCATTGCCGTTGTCTGCGTATTCAGGTTATTTTGCGTATATTGACGCCCGTTCGTTGTTATTTCATTTTCTCCACGAAGAAGTCGGCTATTTGTCGCAGCAGATGGTTGCGCGTGTTTCCGCCGTATATGCTGTGGTTGCGGTTTGTGTATATGTTCATGCGGAAATCCTTGTCAGCCTGAACAAGTGCTTCGGTATATTCAAAAGTGTTCTGCGGATGCACGTTGTCGTCGGCAAGTCCATGGCAGATAAGCAGGCTGCCGTGCAGTTGTGATGCACGTTTGATAGGATTCGTATCGTATCCAGTTGGATTTTCGTTAGGTGTTCGCATGTAGCGTTCTGTATATACGGTGTCATAGAAGCGCCAGTCTGTTGGAGGAGCGACGGCCACGCCTGCTTTGAATACTCCACGACCTTCACTCATGCTCATAAGCGTGTTGAAACCGCCGAAACTCCAGCCCCAAATGCCAATGTTCTCTTTGTCAACGTAGGGCAGTGTGGCAAGGTATTGCGCCGTTTCTACCTGGTCTTTTGATTCTAGTTCTCCCAGTTTCAGGTAAGTGCATTTTTCGAAGTCTGCTCCGCGACCGCCCGTACCGCGGCCGTCAACGCATACTAGAATGAATCCCTTTTGCGAAATGAAACCGTCGTAGAGGCATCCGTTGCCCATTGAGCCAACAGACCATGAGTTTACAACCTGCTGGCTGCCCGGACCGCTGTACTGCCACATTATCACGGGGTATTTCTTTGCAGCGTTGAAGTCGCTCGGTTTTACCATAATGCCGTTAAGTTTCACTCCTTCGCTTGTGGTGAAAGTGAAGAATTCCTTTTGCGGAAGGTCGTATGCGGCAAGACGCTCTTTAAGCTCTTTGTTGTCGTTAACCACGGCAAGCTGCTTTCCTTGAGCATTGAATGTTGAATATTCGTAAGGCGTATTGCAGTCGCTCCATGTGTTAACGAAATATTTGAATCCCTTGCTGAAAATGGCACTGTTCCACCCCTCACGTGTTGTTAGACATGAAGTCTTGCCGTTTTTCTGTGTAACGTAAACTTCTCTGTTTATTGCGTTCTTTCCTGCTGCCTGATAGTATGTATTGCCGGTAGACTCATCGTAACCGTATACGTCGGTAACGTCTCTGTTTCCAGTAGTAACTTTCTTTTCAAGTGTTCCGTTGATGGTATAAAGGTAAAGCTGCATATATCCGTCGCGGTCGCTGGGCAGAAGTATGTGCCTGTCGGTAATCTTTATGTCGCTCATAGCTCCTTCTTGCACGTATTTGTTGCACTCTTCCTTCACTATAAGCTGCGATATGGTGGTGCGGGGGTTAACTGCGTATATGCACAGGCGGTCTTGGTGACGGTTCATAGTGAAAACCACGATTTTGTCTTTGTCGTTGCTGGAATAAATGCGTGGCATATATCCGTCTGCTTCAACCGGAACTTGCAGTTTGCGTGTCTGATGAGACTGAATGTCGTAGCTGTAAGCCTCAACGGTAGAGTTCTTGAGCCCGGCTTTAGGGTATTTGTAACTGTACAGACCTGGATATTCTGCATATTCAGCTTTCTCCGGATTTGATCCCTTGAACATCTGCAATGAGTATTGCTCAACATCTTTTTCGTTGTATTTTATCCAGCAGACCATATTACCGTCGGCATTGAATGTCAGCGCGCGGTTGAATCCGAATTCCTCTTCATTGACCCAGTCGGGAATGCCGTTTATTGTTTCGTTCTTCTTTCCGTCTTTGGTAATCTGTATTTCTGCATTGCCGTAAAGCAGCTTTACCAGATAGATGTTGTTGTCGCGGACGAATGCTACCTGGTTTCCGTCCGGCGACCATACCGGTGCTTGTTGTGGTCCGTAGTCGGAGAGCTTTTCAAGTTTGCGGTTGCTTATGGTGTAGATGTAGTAAACGGCAGTGAATGACCTGCGGTAAATGCGCTGCGAGTGCGTCTGTATAAGCATGCGTTTCCCGTCGGGGCTAAGTATGTAGTCTTCAAACTCGTCTATCTTTTCGCCTACAGTCTTGTCTGTGTCAAACAGTACATCCGTCTGCTTGCCTGTGCGGAAAGAGTATTTCACAACTTGCTTTCCGTCTTTGCTTACTTGGGCATACGTTTCTCCGTCGTCGAGTGCCGTTATGTTTCCAATGCCTTTGGGACTTAACCTGCCCGACGTAATGTCTTTTAGTGACAGTGAGTTGCCTGCCATTGCGCCTGAGATAGCCATTATCAATGCTGCACACATTAGAATGATTCTTTTCATATGTATTGTTCTCTATCTTGTTTGTTTTTCGTATTCTGCAAAAGTACGAAAATTTATTGCTACTTTTGCATCGCAGTGTACAAAAAAGCGATGAACAACTATAACTCATACAGTAATTGGATACGCCGAAAGTTTCCTTTTCGCGTTCAGAAAATTTCGGTTGACGCGGGCTTTTCATGTCCCAACCGTGACGGTAGTATTAGTTTTGGGGGATGTTCTTTCTGCAATAACCGTAGTTTTAATCCATCCTATTGCAATCCGGAAAAATCGATAGCGCAGCAAATCGAGGAGGGGAGGTTGTTCTTCTCTCGCAAATATCCTGAAATGAAATACTTGGCTTATTTCCAGGCATACAGCAATACCTATGCTGACATTGATACTCTGAAGAGACGTTATGAGGAGGCTCTCTCATGTGAAGACGTTGTAGGGCTTATTGTTGGAACACGTCCTGACTGTGTTGACGACGATATACTGGATTATCTTGAAAGACTTAACAACCAGACTTTCCTTGTTGTTGAGTATGGAATAGAGAGTGCTGATGACCGTACGCTTGTGCGTATAAACAGAGGACATGACTTTGCCTGTTCGCGCAATGTCATAGCGCAGACTAAAGAGCGCGGCATAATTACAGGAGCTCATGTTATTGTCGGTTTGCCGGGAGAGGGGAGTGAAGACATTATTCGTCAAGCGACTCTTGTTTCAGAAACAGGGATTGACATACTCAAGATACATCAGTTGCAGGTTCTTCGCGGTACGCCGCTTGGTTATGAATACGCAAAAAATCCTTTCCATGTGTTTTCTGTTGACGAATATGTCGCTACGATAGCTGGTTATATCAGGCATCTGCGGCCAGATATCGTTATTGAACGCTTCGTGTCACAGTCGCCAAAAGACATGCTGCTCGCTCCAGACTGGGGATTGAAGAACTATGAATTTACAAATATCCTTAACAATTATCTTGCCAAGAACAATATTCACCAGGGGGATTTGTACTTCGGTTGATTCAAAAGTGTGAAAGGTTCTTTGCTGTTGATGCGTTGGCTTTTTAATTGTAGGCGATGAATTTTTTCAACTTTGTGTAATTGTCGTCCTGTATCAACGTGGCTGCATCGACTTTAGAATTGCAATGCAGAAATTTTTCGATTGCGGAAACGAATGGCGTGTCGAAACTTTTGTGTTCCATAACTTTGTTCGCAAGCCACATAATCTTGCCTACATGCAAATCACGCTCATATTGGGGACGTTTTTCAAAGTCGTGTATTGGATAGAGACTCATAAGGTAAAAGCATATGGCGTCAGGAACGATATTGCTGCGGTTCATCGTTTCGCGCTGCTGAAGCGGATAGAATTTCTTGTAGAGCGGATAGTTCCGGCCTAGATACTTGTCTATGCTGATACCGATAGTGTTGTTGCCAATTACTATGCTTTGGTCGAGTGCCCCAATCTGCATGTAAATTTTCGGTGTCTGTATGTTTGGGAATATCTTGCGCAGGTTGTTGAATGCAGTGTTGAACTGCTCGTTAAGGTCGTCAACGTTGGCGTATTGCGATTCAGCATCACTTATCAGTGTTTGCAGCGCTGAATCCTGGTAGAACGTCAGGAATGCCTTGTTTATTGCCGGGTCATTGACTTCGCCAAGTTTTAATATGTCTTCAATTAGCGTGCGTGTTTCCATCGGATAGTCAGTGTTCATCTGCTGTAAGGCAGAGAAATCGCTTGTCGTGAGATACTGGCTTTCTAGTCTGTCATACCGGCATATTTCTATCTTCTCCGGATCCTTGTCCGTCAAATCAAATGGCTTCAGCTTGTATTCGCATGACTGAAATACAAGCATTGCTGCAAGAATGATTAGAGACAGAAAATACTTCATATAAAATTTTAGTTATAATACTGACGCAAAATTACTAAAAAATATTATACTGACCAATAGTTGTTTAAATAAAATAAAATTTGTGGAGCGTGTTTGTACTTAAAACTTAAAAAATGTATAAGTAAATTGATGGCATTTGCATTATGTCGTTATTGTTTTACACAAATTGAGCCTTCCGTTTTCAGAAGGAACGATTTCGTTTTAAGCCCTCCAGCAAAACCTGTCAGCGAACCGTTGCTCCCAATGATGCGGTGGCACGGAACGATAATCGCCAGCTTGTTTGCTCCTATGGCTTGTGCCACAGCTCTTGCGCCTTGTGGCTTGCCTATTTTCATTGCTATATCTTTGTATGTTGCTGTTCTGCCGTAGGGTATTTCAAGGAGAGTTTTCCATACGGCTTTCTGAAATGCAGTTCCTGTTAAGGCAATAGGTAGGTCGAATGTCTTGCGTTTTCTTTCAAAATATTCGTCAAGTTGTATTGCTGCGCGGTTCAATATTTCCGTTGTGCCAAAACATAGTCTTGCATTTAGTTTGCTTAAGATAATGTTTGTGTTGTGTTCTGCACACGGCTTACCTTCCCAGTCGCACTGATATAGGGCGTTTTCTGTGGCAGACAATAAAATGTCGCCACACGGAGAACTGTAATGCTTGACAAACAAATCTATCGTTTCTTTTCCCATAGGTTACGGTATAAACGAAAACAAGGTAAACTCGGTTGCCCTCGTTTACCTTGTTGACATATTATAAATCAATTATTGATTATTCTGCTGCCGGTGCTTCTTCTGTTGCAGGTGTTTCTTCAGCCTTTGGAGCTTCAACTGCTGCATTTTCAGCAACAACCTTTACAGGAACTTCAACAATGACTTCCTTGTGGAAGTGTACGTTTGCTGTGTAGTCGCCCAGTTTCTTTGTCTCGTGCATTGTGACAATCTTGCGGTCAACGTCGAAACCTTTCTTCTTCAGTTCTTCAGCTACTGTAGCTGCGTTTACTGAGCCATAGGTTACACCGTTTGCAGAAACTTTCATCTCGATAACGAGAGCAACGTCTTTCAGAGCTTCACCCTTCTTGACAGCCTCAGCCTTGATTGCTTCAAGCTTGCGAGCCTGTTGTCTCAGGTTTTCAGCCAAAACTTTCTTTGCTGATTCTGAAGCGATAACACCTTTGCCTGTAGGGATAAGGTAGTTACGGCCGTAACCGTTTTTTACGTTTACTATATCGTTCTTGAATCCCAAGCCGATAATGTCTTCTTTCAGTATTATTTCCATTCTGTAATCCTCCTTCAATTATTTCATCAAGTCAGTTACGTAAGGAAGCAGTGCTATCTGGCGTGCGCGCTTGATTGCCTGTGCCACACGGCGCTGATACTTCAGAGAAGTTCCTGTGATACGACGGGGAAGAATCTTACCCTGTTCGTTAAGGAATTTCTTCAGGAATTCGGGATCCTTATAATCGATATACTTGATACCGCTTTTTTTGAAACGGCAATACTTCTTCTTCTTTGTGTCCACTGAAGGCGGAGTCAAATATCTTATTTCTGATTCTTGTGCCATGTCTTAAGCCTCCTCTTTTTTACCTAATTTGTTTCTTCTCTTAACAGCATACTCGGAAGCATACTTGTCAAGCTTAACTGTCATGAAGCGGATTACCTTCTCATCGCGGCGGTAACCAATTTCAAGGTTCTTTATAACTGATGGCTCAGCGTTGAACTCAAGCAGGCAATAGAAACCTGTTGACTTCTTTTGGATTGCATAGGCCATCTTCTTTAGTCCCCAAGTCTCTTCGTTCACGATTTCTGCACCTTTGTCAGTGAGCAGAGTCTTGAATTTAGCGACCGTTTCCTTCATCTGTTCATCAGACAAAACGGGAGTCAA
>CAVAPC010000003.1:0-153050 GCA_963590505.1 uncultured Alistipes sp.
TTGTTGATTTTCAATATGCGCTATATGATGGCGCAGAAAAGTGATGAAGTCAGGAGTGATGAAGTCAGGTGTTTGCCCGTTGCTCGTTTCGCCGACATAGCTTGAATGTCGTTTGTCTATAACTTGAAAGCAATCGTAACGACGCTTGCTTTCTGTTGCGTCACCGTTTGCAAAACAAGAGGGCGTACCCTGTTTGTGGATGCGCCCTCACTCGAAGATGTTATACTTTAGATGTAGCAGTTAAATAAGTTATAGTTTTTATTGTCAGTTGTAGCCTTCGTTCTGCTTGAAGTCCAGCTTGTTCGTTATTGCGTCAAGCTCTTCCTGTGGAATAGGACGAAGCTGATGCCATGGCTGTATAACGTCGGCAGCGTCGGGATTGTATTTCTTTATTCTCTCCACGAGTTTGCCTGTTCGCTTTAGGTCGAAGAAACGCTGTTCTTCCTGGGCCAGTTCGCGTCCGCGCTCGTCAAGTATGAAGTCGATGTCAAGGTCGCTTTCGCTGATTTTCATCTCTTCCTCATGCCCTGGAATAGCGCGCTTTGTGCGCAGTGTGTTGATAAGTTGAACGGCTTTTGCCTTCTGTCCTTGCATCATTTCTGCTTCGGCGGCAATGAGATACATTTCAGCAAGGCGCAGCACGAAGAAGTCGCGTCCGCTGTAGTACTCCCAACCTGTAGGATTGGTGTTGTCGTGGAACTTGTATGTGGAGATGAAATAGTCGCGTGTGCCGTATGATTTCCCTGTTTCCTTTTCATACACGTCGTTGGCATCGAAGATGCGATAGTGATGCTGTGCACGTTCTGCATCGCTGTATACGTACTTTGAAACAACGAATGCCGTGTCGCCCACTTGTAGCGGACCAGCTGCTCCGTAAGACGGACCGTAGTTTGCATCATAGTTCGACGAAGTGCTGTTCACAAGCCACACCCCTTTGAATGTACCGTCGTAGCGCTGGTCTATTTTTTCGTTGAATTTGTGAAGGAACGAGAGCGTTGGCATACATTGCACCCACGGAGCGTGTGTGTCGGGCGTTACCCAAACACCGCAACCGGATACCATCCAGTAAGACATAGCCGAAAACAAAGGCGATTGGTTGCCTGAACGTGTTCCCAACGTAGGGGATGTGATGCTGTTCTGTGCGAAGGTGTTCATCAGAGTAGCGTCGGTGTTGTAGTCAACCCACCATATTGCTTCCTTGTTGTTCTGTCCTTTGCTGTTGTCCATAGAGAAAGTCTCAGCAAACGTGTCGTAGAAACCCAGATTGGAATTGCCGATAACCTCTTCTGCAAGTTGTGCAGCTTCGGCGTATTTGTTGCGGTAAAGACAGAAGCGCGCTTTGAGAGCTTTTGCCGCAAGCTGTGTCACGCGTCCGTTGTTCTTAGCAGTACCGCCGTCGAGGAGGGAAATGGATTCGTCGAGATCTTTGAAAATCTGCGTATAGAACTCTTCCGTAGTGCTTGCCTTTGCCGTTGTTTCTACGCTTTGTTTTTCGTCTGTATACAGAACAACGTTGCCCCATATCTCTGTTATAAGATGCAGATACAATGCCCGCAGGAAATGCACTTCGCCCAGACGCTGACGTTTTGTCTTGTCGTCCAGTCCGGCGTTGTCTGCGCGTGCTATTGCAGTGTTGCAGCAGTTCAGTCCGTTGTAAAGGTTGTCCCACATATACTGCATTAGCGAGTAGCTGCCTTGCAGGTCGTTTGAATAGAATGCCATTGCCTTTACGTTGCCGGCACTGTTGCCGCCTCCTGTATAGCAGTCGGTGCCCATTTCAGTGAATGCACAACCGTCGGCTTTGCCGTAGAAGGTGCGTGAATAGGCATAGCAGGCGTTTACAAGACTTTCGTAACCATCTGGAGTGGAGTAGAGAACGTCGCCAGTTACGGAGTTGCGGTTCGTTTCTTCGAGAAAATCGGAGCAGGAACTCATGCCCAGTGTGAGCAGAGCCAAAGCCGAATATATAATCTTCTTCATTTTGTTTAGCGTTTAAAGTTAGGAATTAAAAACTTACGTTTACACCGACTACCACTTGTTTTGTGAGCGGGTAAGACATCGCTCCGCCGCGTTCAGGGTCGTAGTTGCTGAGATGGCTGAATGTAAAGAAGTTCTTCATCGTTGCATAGATTCTCAGTCTTGAAAGACCGATTTTTCCTATAGTTCCCATTGGGAAATTATATGCAAGCGTTATGTCTTTTATTTTCAGGAAATCACCCTTGCAGTAGCCAAGAGTGCTGAAGTAAAGCATCTTTTGGTCGTTGTTGAAGTTTGGTCGTGGAAATTCGTTCGTTGGGTTCTCCGGAGTCCAGTAGTTGCAAACCGGCTGGTTTGACCATCCGCTTGGATAGAACGCAAGGTTGGCGTAATTGCGGATGAGGTGTCCAAAGCGTCCGTAGAGGAAGAACGACAACTCGAAATTCTTGTAGGTGAAATGGTTGTTCAGTCCGAATGTCCATTTCGGCGTTTGCTGTCCGAGAACCTTTCTGTCGTCTGTGGCTGTTATCTCGCCGTCTCCGTCAAGATCCTTAACCTTTATGTCGCCAGGATGCTGTCCGTATTTTGCAGCTTCGGCCTCTTCGTCCAATTGCCAAATTCCGATTTTCTGATAGTCATAGAATACTTTTGTAGATTCGCCTATGAACCATCCGTTTGCAACGTCGTCCTGATCTGAGTTGATGGATGTGATTTTTTCTTTGTTGGCAGTGAATGTAAGGTCGGTAGTCCACTTGAAGTCGCGAGTGTCAAAGTTCGTACTCGTTACCGTGAGGTCGATACCGCGCGTTTCAGTTTTGCCGACATTGCTTATCACGCTGGTGAAACCGGTATGTCCGGGTATTATCATCGGCAGGAGCAGGTCAGACGTCCATGTCTTATATAAGTCTAAAGTGAGATAAAGCCTGTTGTTGAACATTCCGTAGTCCACACCGAAGTTCAGCACACCAGTCTTTTCCCATTTCAGATCATGGTTTGCCAGGTCGTAAGGGCGGTAGCCGTATGCTATCTCATCGCCGAAGGTGTAGTAAGTCTCGCTCAGTCCACCGGTTGTCTGGTATGGCGATACGGCACTGTTGCCGGAAACACCGTAGGAGAGACGCAGTTTAAGGTCGCTTATGGCGCTGACGTTCTTCAGGAAACTCTCGTCTTTCATTCTCCATGCGGCTGCAACTGACGGGAAGTATCCCCATTTGTTGCCTTTGGCAAGCACTGACGAACCGTCGGCACGCATCGTTAAGGTGAGGTAATAGCGGTCTTTCAATTTGTATTGCAGACGGGCGAAGAATGAAAGCATCTGCTGCTCTGTCAATGAACTGCTTATCTTGTAATCCTGTTGGGCGCCGTCGAGGTTGTGGAACAGTCCTTGTTCGAACGAATATCCCAGTCCGCTCGCATAGCTGTCCTCATAGTGGGTCTTCGACATACTGTGTCCGGCAAGCGCAGTGAGCGAGTGTATGCCGAAGTCGCGTGTGTATGTCAAAGTGTTTTCCCATGTATATGAGTCATTCTCCGTTTCGTTCTTCGATGCAAACGCCAGACTCTTGTTCCTTTGGGCGAACGATGAGTTTACGCCTTCGAAGATTCCTTGTCGTGAGTGCTTGACGTCAACACCCAGATTACTGCGGAAAACAAGGCCGTTTATGATGTTCCAGTTTACGTAAGCCGTACCGAAGAGACGATGGCTAATTGTTTCGTCGGTATAGTTGTCTTTGTCCAGGTCGAGTAGAGGGTTGAGCGATGTTGAACCACTGCCCGTAAACGGATATTTCTTAACGCTGCCGTCTTCGTTGTACGGTATTCCGTATGGATCGTCCTTTTGTGCAGTGTTGTAAATGCCGCTTGGCGAAGCGTATTGCTGCTGGTATGTGAACATAATTGATGCTCCGGCTTCAACTTTCTTGCCCAGTTTCTGCACTGCGTTTATGCGTCCGCCGTAGCGGTTCATTTCGTCACCTTTCAACAGGCCTGTCTCTCGCATGTAGTCGAGCGATGCAGAAACCTGTGTCTTCTCTGTTCCTCCGCTTACCGAAGCCTGATAACTCTGGGTGAAACCAGTTTGCATTATCAGATCCATCCAGTCTGTGCTCACACCGCTTTTGATACGGTTCAGAGTTTCGCTGTCCCAAATTACTCCGTCGTCAGCTTCGCTGTTCCATTTGCCGACTGCACGCATAGCTTCACGGCGGAATGCAACGTTTTGCTGTGTGTTCATCATGTTTGGAAGGTTAGTGCTCAGCACCGGACCCGCATAAGCGTTGAAGTCTACCTTTGCTTTGCCCGTTTTTCCCTTCTTTGTGGTGATGAGGATAACGCCGTTGGCACCGCGTGAACCGTAGATGGCAGTTGTGGAAGCGTCTTTCAATACTTCCATAGACTCTATGTCGTTAGGGTTGATGCTGAGATCAGATCCGTAGGCAATTCCGTCGACGAGGATAAGTGGCGCATTGCTTGCGGTCAGCGAGCGGTTACCGCGTACAGTGAAACTCATTCCTGCTCCAACGGCACCGCTTGAGCGTGTCATGTCAAGTCCGGCAACCTTGCCCTGAAGGCTCTCAAGAACGTTTGTAGTAGGAACTGCAACGATGTCTTTCTGCTTCAGAGTTGAAATAGAGCCAACAAGGTCTCTTTTCTTAACCACTCCGTAGCCTATTACAACCACCTCGTTGAGCGATTCGTCTGTGGGCGCAAGCTGTACGGTAAGGTTTGAGCTGTTTCCCACTCTTACCTGTTGCTGTTTAAAGCCTACATATGAAAAATTCAGAATTGTGTTTGTGGAAACATTCGGCAAGGTAAACTTGCCGTCCATGTCGGTTACGGCTCCTTGGTTGTTTCCTGCCGACACGGTTACGCCGATGAGTGGCTCGCCAGTGTCGTCAACTACTACGCCGCTTACAGCTTTTTGGGCTTGTACACCAGTAGAAGCCATAGCCATCGTAAGGGCAAAACTTAGTCCTCTTAGTTTTAGATTCATAGTTATCGGTTTTTGTTAATGATAGTTTCAGCAAGATTATATCTGCAAAATTAGTCCGATAACCAATATTCTATGTTCAAATTAAAGTCAAAAAAGTGGATTTCTTCGTCAATCGCCGTGTTTTTCTTGATTGTTGACGTTTGAATTGCGGTATTCTGAAGGTGTTATGCCTTTTTTAGCTTTGAAGATGCGGCTGAAATAACGGGCATCTGTAAAGCCGCATCGCATGGCAATGTCGTTTATCGACACGTTCTTGTCACGCAGCATTGTGCAGGCGCGTTGCAGTCTCACTTCGCGCAAGAAATCCATAGGCGTTATTCCGAGTATTGCCTTTATCTTGCGGTTAAGTCCGGCGCGGCTTGTGGCTGCAGCATCGGCCATAGTGTCCACGTTTGCTTGCGGATCGCTGATGTGTTGTTCCACGTATGCCACGATACGTCTCATGAAAACATCGTCGGCAGCCTTTATCTTTGCTTCCTCCAGAAGTTCCGTTTCGCGTTTTTTCAGTGGTGCCTCGTCGCGATCTTCCTTCTTTGCGTTCATCTCGATAAGTTCGAGATAGGCTTTAAGGTTTCTGTTGCGCATGTTGATGCGCCTTATATATAATAAGGTATGGCTGATGAGGCACACTAAAGCAACGAACAGTGCCAAATAGAGGAACTTTGCTGTGGTGCTTTGCCAAAATGTCGGCGTAACCGTGATGGTTATGGCGAGAGTGTTGTCAACCCAAACTCCATCGCTGTTGGTAGAGCGAATGCGCAACGTATAACTTTTGGGTGCAAGGTCTATGAGCGTGGCCGAATGTGTTTTACCTATATAGTTCCATGTCTTTCCGTCCATAGAGAAGGCATATTCGGTGCTGTTTGATCCGGCATAGTCAAGAGCTGAGAAGTAAAGTGTTATGCAGCGCTCGTTTTCCGAGAGTATGATATTGTGGCTCGCGCTTGCGTTTTTGATCACTGGACCGTTCTGAATGGAATATCCCGTAATGGCAATGGGCGGAATAAAGTTGCTTTTATGCAATTTGTCAAGGTTCATTGTCAGGGCACCGTTCTGCAGTCCGAAAATAACTTCGCCGTTTGCTTGCTGCATAGGCATAGCGTCGGAAAAGCGTATGCTGTTACGGAAAAAGTCGTTGCCGAACACTGTGTATCTGTTCTTGCCGTCAATCCGGATAATCTTGTCGTTGCTTATTGCCCAAAGATATGCACCGTGTTCGAACATCGTCAGTACGACATCGGTTGGAAAACCGGTAGATATGTTGTAATGACGGAACTTTAAATTGCTGTCAAGCAGGTTCTTGGATATGATTTCGTTGAATCCTCCGCTTTCCGTGCATACGAAAGTACGGCCTTTACTGTCTTGGCATATCGACATTGTTGCGTTGTTGCTTATGCTGCTCTTGTCGTTTATGCTGCGTGTATGTTGGATGAACTTTATTTTGGTCGGGTCCTTTTCTCGCAAGTCGGCTATAATGAGACCGTCGGTAGTGGCAGCCAAAAGTGTTTGGCTTTTTGTTATGAGCATATTCCTTACGCGGCGGAATTTTTCGGCAGGATAATTTCTCAGACTGTTGGTTTTGCATACAAACGATACAATTTTCTCCGGATGCTCAATGCACAACAATCCCTTGTCGAAGGAGGCAATCCACAAACGTCCGTAAGCGTCTTGCTTAATGTCGTAAATTGAGTTGTTGTTCTCAATGTCGTATTTTGGCTCATAGAGATAGTTGGCTATGGAGAATCCTCCGGCTCTTTCTTTCAGTCTGTAAAGTCCGTCAGGTTTTGTTCCCAACCATATTGTGCCGGCATTGTCCTCGTATATGCAGTAAACAGGAGATCTGAACGTTGAATAAGAAGGTGTGATATTGCCGTTGGCTGAGAGGTATCCTAATTGTTTCCCTTTGCTGTCGAAGATGCGCACGCTTTTGTCGTCTTTCCCCGTAACCCATTCGCGGCCCTTTTTGTCGCGGTAAAGGCATCGTATCTGTGCTGTCGTTTTTTGTTGGAATATTGTGTATTGTCGCTTGAATGGCACTGTCTTGAATACGCCGTAGTTTGAACGGTACCATCTGTTGCCGCCTTTGTCTGTCATGCAGTAGCGTATGTCTGTTGCAGTACATCCGGAAAGCGTTACCGGTGTTGTGTCTATAACCTTCAGAAGCGGTCTGACTGATTTTTCCGTTTGTGGAGTTGTATGGCGGAACTTGCAGGTGCGGGTGTCGAACACGAACACACGTTCTTCTATCAGACAGTATATGTTGCCGTCTGGAGCCAGCCTCATGTTCATTATACGGTCGCTTGGAATGTCGTTGCCTTCCTCGCTGGTGGACTTGAAGTTCGCAAATTCGTAACCGTCGAAGCGGTCGAGTCCGTTCCAGGTGCTTATCCATATGAAACCTTGCCGGTCTTGCACGATTTGTGTGACGTATCTTTGTGCCAGACCGTCATTTTCATCGTAGTGAACCACGTCGTAGCTCTTTTGTGCTATGGCGGTGGATACAAAGAAAAGAAAAAGGAAAAGAATGTTTCTCATTTTCTTATACTATTTTCCCTGCTCGTGATCCTTTATGAATTTCAGTACTGTTTTGTTGAAAAGCTTGGGCTGCTCCATGTTCATCATATGCCCGCAGTCGTGGAGCGTGATTTGTTCGCCGTTTGGCAGATAGTCCAGCATCCATGAGCGGTGCGGCTTTCCGTCACCTTCGGCATCTCCTGATAGAATGAGGGTAGGGGTCATTGTCATGTGGCTGCGGAAAACTACTTCAGCATCGTGGGCTTCAATCAATCTTACTTCCTTGTGCAACGGTTGCCAGGCAGTCCATGTGTCAATCATGGCTTTCAGTGGGCGGCGCATGGTTTCGCGGCGAGAGCCACCAGTTGCTATCAACTGTTCAAGCCAGTCGCTCTTCATCCTTTCAACGCCATATTCTTTCAGCTTGGCAATCTCACGGTCGCGTTTTGCCTTTTCACCGCTGTCCATCGGCTGGCTCGGACCTTTGTATGTCTTCAATCCTCCGCTTGCCATCGTGCAGGATATTATGCGCTCAGGGTGGAGCGCAAGAAAGTCAGCAGCGACAAACGCTCCCATAGACAGACCGACAATGTGAGCTCGCTCTATGTGGAGCGAGTCCATAACGGTAATCAGATCTTCCATGTGGGTGAACTGAAACGTTTCGGTTTGTTGCGATGACTTGCCGTAACCTCTGAAATCGAATCTTACAACGCGATGCTTGCGTGCGAAAGCGTCGTATTGTTCGTCCCACATTCTCGTGTCAAGTGAATGACCGTGAAGAAGAATTACAGAAGAGCCTTTTCCTTTCACTTCATAATATAACTGTGCGCCACCTGAAGTAGGGATATATCCGACAACGTTCTTGCGGGACATTGTCGGTAAGCACAACAGGATGAAAAGTGTTGTCAAAGCCAGTTTGATTCGTTTCATAATAGAAGTTTGATTTTCTTATTGTAACTGCAAACTTAGTAAAATTATTTCATTTCCCGATTTATTTCTGTTGGTTTTTATATACAAAGATTATCCTTGTTCTGTTCCTTGGAAAATCAAGACCTTGCTTATTATATGCAAAGAGCCGCAACTGCAAGAAATGCAGTTGCGGCTCGTGTTGATTTTTCTGTGTTCATGGCATTACGCCTTAGGCGTATGCTATGCAGTATGTTCTGTTAAAGCGATACCTTTATGCTTTGTTTGCCGGCTTTTACGATGTAAGTGCCGTTTGCAGGAGCTGGCATGCTGACAGTTGTCTGTCCGCTCTTGGCAGAGAAGAGCAGAGTTCCGTTGAGGCTGTAGATGTTTACCTCTGCGGCAGACGGGTTGTTAACCATGAGGTTGTTGCCTTTCATCGTAACCGTAGCAGCTTTGCCTGCAACAGGAGCGTCCTTTATGCCAGTCTGTGCATTTGCTGTAACGAATGACATATCGCTCCATTTGCTCTCTGCGAATGTCGCATTGGTAAAGTAAGAAGCTTCTTTGCCAAGTCTTACAGACTGAATGCGGTGGTATAAGTCTTGACCTGCTGTAGGAGCGGTAAGAGGAATTTCGAGGGAAAGGTCGTTATGCTCTTCCTTGCCGTCAACAGCGTTGCCGTAGTCGTCCACTTCGTAGCCAGCCACACGGTATTTGTAGCAGAACGGTGCGTAGAACTCTTCGCCAGCCTTGTAGTCCTGAGAGAGTGTGAACTTGTTGATGAAGAGATTCGCAGGAGCATATGTCGCAAAGATACCGAAGATGGAGTTGGAAGAACCTTGTGTGAATGTGTATGTTCCTTCCTTCCATTCCTGGTCGTTGAGGTCGTTGATGAACTTAACCTCAGTCTGCACATAATCGTCGAGTGCTTCGTCGTAGTTGAACAGGGCCAATCCGCTATGTGCGTATACCTTATTGCCGGCTGCGTCTGTGTATCCTTCTGCACATTCTGCTTTCTGACGAAGGTAAACGGTAAACTTGCCGTTGTTCTTCGAAAGGTCTGTAGCTGCGCATTGCAGCGAAGCATTGTTGTTGTTATAGTAAGACTGGAAACCGTCGAGCACCAAAGCGTCAGTATACATCGCCCAGTTATATGCTGCCCAACCGGGGATTGCGTCAAGAGCGCAGTAACTTGAAGTCAAAGCACGAGGGTCAGGATTTGTTGTTGAATATCTTGGAGCATAGTACCACTGTGTCTGGTCGGAGTTGTCTTCTTTCCAGATGAAACCGTCGTTGTATTGCATGCCCTCAAAGTTAGCGTTGATAAGGTCAACTGACTTGTTTTCTGAAATCTTGTTCAGCACATAGCCCATGTAGTTGTAGCGTTCTGCACCCGGAACTGCGGTCCAACGTGCCGTATACTTTGAGTCCGCAGGCTGGTCAGCCTTAAGGTCTGACGGAGCAACAACGCCGAGAATCTGCTTTTCTTCATTGGATTCCAAAGATACGTAGTCGCCTTTCACTGCGCGCACCCTATAATAATATATTTGTCCGTTTGTTGCACCGGTAACGTTCATGAAAGAGTCTGTCACTTCCTCGTCCTGATAAAGATAGTCGCCAATCGTCTCAATTTTGGCATAACCGTTGGAAGTCACTTTCTTCGTATAAATGTCAACAAGATATTTGTCGGCATCCTTCACTTTGTTCCATTCCAGTTTGAAGTTGTCGCCCTTGTAGTATTTCATCGTAAGTCCCGTAGGAGAGTATACGTTCGGGTTGAGCGAAAGAACTTTCACGTTGTCGATATAGATTGAGTTTCCTTCCGGATCGCTCAATTTGCTGGTCTTGCCGCGCTGAGCATAGATATTGAACATTGTGGTCTTGTCACCACCGCGGAAAAGCATCGTATATGTTTTCTTCTCACTGTTCACTTCTGGGAGAGTTGCACTTCCGAGAACGTCCCATGACGGCCCCATTCCGTTAGTTTCTGCTGCTTCAAGAGCTACATACTTGTTTGTCTTTGAAGCGTCGTCAGTGTAAGCGTCAAACTGAATAAGCACATCGCCCTGGTATTTTGAACAGTCAATGAGACAAGTGTTAACGTGTGCAGTAGCTTCATCCACGTTGTAGTCGTCGTCATACAAATACATGTAAAGTGCTCCGCCGGCAGAATAGCAGTTTGTCTCACCCCAACGGCCGGAAGTATTATCGTAACTGTGTGTATAGATAGGGTTGAAACTGTACCAGCCAATCTCTACCTCTTTGCCGTCGTAGTCGTCAATTATTGTATACTTGTCGTAAAGACTCGTGTTCATGTCTGGATTGCCGACACTACCCGTTGTGAGTAGCGAGAAATCCTCACTGAAAATCTGCTCGAAGTTGCCGTATTTTGTGTAGTCTGAAGGGACATCGGCTTTTTTTACTGATACGAGCTGCAAGCGGTTGCCCGTCGCTTTTTCAGACTTCTGCGCATTTTGCATCATGACTGGCGCAAAATGGTTCTTTGTCTGAAGCATAGAGGCTTTTTCCCTCGCTGCAAATTGTGCACTCGCCGGAGTGAATAGAAGTGCGCAAGCTCCGGCAGCCAACAGTTTTTGAGTAAAGTTTTTCATCTGTTAAAGCTTATTATTAAAGGTGGAAGCTAAACTAACTAATGCGTTTGACCGTGATGAACACCTTGTGGAAGAGTGGAACCGAAAATAAATTCTCCGCCTTCCTCATCTTGATGCAGGCAATAGTCTAAGACGCATCCTTTTTGTGATTAAATTTGGTGCAAATATACAAATTTTATTCAGTTTGTAATGTGCGGTTTTAAAAAAAATGTATCTTTGCAAATAATATTCAATAAAAAATAAGCTAAATGTCTGCTGTCAATAGAATTTCTTTAACATTTGGGTGTTTACTTACAATAGTTGCATCCGTTTCGGCACAACAAACTACAGTGCCACAGAGAATGAACAACAAACATGCCGCAGTTGCCTTAAATAATCCGGCAAACATTTTGGGCAGAACGCTCATAGAGAAAAGCGCTTCAAAGCCGTCTGCGCGTTATGTCTACGACATTAAGGATGGAGAAGCTGATATCTTCGGACAATTGCGCTATCAGAAAAACGTGAATGGAACAGGGCTTATACACATGACGTCGATGCAGCCCACAACATTCTCATGGATACGCGATTACGGTTTCATTTCGGGAACTACGCCGATCCTCACTGCTGGAACTTATGTTGGCGAAGATTATTACGCCTTTGAGACTACATACTATTCAAACACCCTTATGCCAAAGGCAATAAGTGTGGTTGACGTGAATACAGGTGAGTATAAAGCGATACGTGAGATAGAGAACGACCCGCAGCAAGTGCCCCTCGTACTCGATGAAATGACGTATGATCCGAAAACCGACCGCATCTTCGGAATGCATTATGATACGGACGAAAAATATACAGATATTTATGAAATAAACCGTTCCACGCTTGAACTTACAAAAGTCGCGCGTGTGGATAAAGTTCTTTTCACTCTGTCGGCAGACAATGCTAGTCTATATGGAATATATCAGTCTGGCTTTAATTCCAAACTCTGCCGCATCGCGATAAGCAGCATAGACAGTTCTGCACAGAGCTGCACTGTGGAAGATGTATCGGCAACGGCCACAACAGGCATTTACGTGGGCAACTACTCGCAGTCTATGGAGTTCGACAAGACAACTCACCGTCTTTGGTGGCTTGCCCAGACCAATGACGGGGCTGCATACTTTGTTGAACTTGATGCAGAAACAGGTAAAACGATAAGCAAGACACTGTTGAGCAGCGAACTTCAGCTTCTTGCTATGGGCATACCTTACCAGTATGCGCCAGACACCGCCCCTTCTTATCCTTGTAACTTCTCTGCTGTGGCTGATGCCGAAGGTGCACTTTCAGCACAACTGCAGTGGAAAATGCCGGAGAAGAACTATCGCAACGGAACTCTTAATGACCTTTCCGGCGTAAAGATTTACCGAAACGGAACGCTGGTGCAGACTTTAAACGAGAGTCAACAAGGAAAACAAATGTCATGGACTGATACTCCATCCGCAGACGGCTTATATATATATAAGGTACAACCGTATAATGCTTCAGGTGATGGTGTGTATAAGGAATATGCTACTTATGTCGGCGAAGACGTTCCCGGTGAACCGCAAAACGTGACACTGTCTGCCGTAGGACCTAACGCTACGGTTTCATGGAAAGCTCCCGAAACTGGAGCAGAAGGAGGGTATTTTGACCGCTCAACGTTGAAGTACAATGTCGTTCGCCAGCCAGACAACGTTACAGTTGTAGCTGGAACAACGTCGACAATGGTTACAGACGCAGTGACACAGCAGAAGGGTTACAGCTATGAGGTAACGGCAATAAACGGCAAAGGCACCGGAGCTACATCCACGTCGAACACGTTGAGCTTTGGTCCGGTAAATGAAATACCGTTCACGTCACCGCTTACAACACAGGATGACTTTGACAGATGGGTGACAGAAGATGCAAACGGCGACGGCAATACGTGGAACTTCTATACGCCAACCCAAACAACGACTTACGACAGATCAGATGTGAAAGCCGACGACTGGCTCTATTCGCCGGCCTTAACCTTTGACAAGAACAAGACATATCAGCTAAGATATACTTATTCCACAGCGAACTGGGTGTCGCCAATAGACTATACGCCTGTAATGGAGTCTATGAATGTATATCTTTGCAGCGAGCCCATCTCATCGAAACAACGTCAGTTCATATACGATCCTGACGAGTTCCACACAGCTTCGAACATCTTCCTGTATGGAAAGAACCTGTTCCAGCCTGCGGCTTCAGGTTCCGCACGCATCGGATTCCACGCTTACAGCGAGGCAAACCGTGGCCAGATTTATCTGAAAGACGTGTCGATAAGGGAGTACAGTACGAAAGACCTTAGCGTAACCGGCATGACAGGCTCAATACTTGTAAACAGCAACGTGAGCCAAACCTTCACGGTGACAGTCCAGAACGAAGGTTCAGCTGCGGTTAATGACTATAAAGTTGAATTGCTAAACGCAGAAACAAAGGAACTTCTTGGCGAGGCAAAGGGAATAACCGTGGCAAAAGACGCATCCGTTGACGTTCCTGTCACATGGATTCCTGGCGCAGAAGGAACTGTAAAGGTTACAGCCAAGGTGGAACTTGACGGCGACACTTATCCTGCCGACAACACACTCTCCACTCCTTTGGAAGTGAAGATTAACCCTGCGGAAGCAGACAGATGGATAACTCTTAATATGGACAACAGCTATGGATGGGCATTCCCGTTCTGGATGCTCGACCCATATGCAAAGAATGAGTTCATATTCCTTGAAAAGGAGATTCAGAAGAAAAATATCGACATAACCGGTATACGTCTTCTTTACGACGGATACCAGCAGGCGGCTTATTCGTTCCCGGCAAAAATAAACGTGAAGGCAACGACACGTAACGGTGTTCTTGACAGTACCGGCTCCAGTGCCGAGTTTGAAAGCGGAACGTTTACTGAAGTTTTCAACGGCAACGTAACCATTTCCGGCACCCAACCGGCAACGGAACTTGTGATAGAATTTACGAAGCCTTACCACTACGATGGCGGAAACCTTACAATGTCGTTCGAAACAATGGCTGGCGGAAACCAAATGTCGACGAGCGGACATCCAACATGGCATTTCTATGACTATGAAGAAGAGGGAGGCAATCCTCGAACCGTTTTCTTCCGCGGCCAATCAAGCAGCATTGTGGCAGACAACGTGTTTGGTTCACGTCAGATGCCTTATCTGAGCATTTCTTATACAGGCGGTGACGAGACGGGAATTATCCCGCTTAATGCAGCAGACTTAGGCGTTGAGGTAAATGGAAACCGTGTCGTATTGTCTCGAATTTGTGCCGAAGTGAAACTCTTCGATATGGCAGGCGTAGAGCAGTACGGCGGCAAAAACGTGCAGAGTGTCGATATTTCCAAACTGTCCAAAGGCGTGTATGTCCTTAAACTAAAAACGGACAGTGGAGACAGAACTGTAAAGATAACGAAAAGTAATTGATTTTGTTCTCTGTTCGGCAATATCTTACGGGTATTCCGAATAGAGACAATATGTTTTTATACCTTTGAAAAAGGTATGCAAAAAGTTTGATAAACTAAATATTATTCATACATTTGCGAAAAATAAAGAGACTATGAGAAAACTTTCAATCTGTTTGATGACGCTGTTTGCAACATCATCGCTTTCGGTGATGGCAGATGCTGTCGAATCGCTCGTGTTCTACGGCGCCGGCAGCAACCAAGACAATGTCGTTGAACTGGCAAAGATTGGCAAACTGACATTCGGCGCGGACGGATTCAACGTTGTGCAAACCGACGGCGCCACTACTGCTTTGGAATATGCCAATGTCATGTCAATCAAGTTCAAGAACCTTACAACAGGAATAGATGCCTTGAAGCAGGACAACGCACAGGGCATAGTGTTGCATTTCGACGGTCAGTCGCTATGGGCTGAAGGCAATGAAGCCATAGGAGCCGGTGCAGCAGTTTACTCTGCAAACGGCCAGCAGATGACCGGTGCCAAATACGACGGTACTCGCATAAGCGTGGAAAATCTCCCCAAGGGAGTGTATGTGTTCAAGGTCGGTGCGAAATCAATTAAGTTCGCAAAATAATTTCCTTGATACTGCATAGAGAAAATCATTACTACACACAGAATTTATTTAGAACAAAAACACATGAGAAAATTTTTTACGACCATAGCACTTGCGGCAATGACACTTATGGCAAGTGCACAGACAAACCCCAACCGTGTTCTCGTTAGAGATGTTGCAGGCGGAGTTAAAGGATTCCTTGCCGAGCGTATCGACAGTATCTATTTCGCCAAGGTCGAAGGCCGTATAGCCGCAGACGTTACATACAACAGCTTTGAAAAGAACGATGACGGCGCTGTTATCAATTTGTCTGTTGCCAAGACTGCCGGATGTTACTCTTTCCGTATTTGTTGCGTACCTTCCAACATAGCAGGACAGCTAACCAATGATATGCAGAAAGTTTCATATGTTGAGCGCTATGGCACAAGCCAGCTTTACGATGACTTCTCACAGGGAGCACAAATGACAATCCCCGCAAGCGACATGACGTTTGCAGACAATACGAAATACACTCTGCTGACCGTGGGCTACGACGGATATGACATTGCGTGCAGCGTGTCGCAGGCTGAATTCCAAACACCAAAAGCCAGTATCGTGGGTAATCCAACAGTTACTTATAACATAGACAATGTCACTTCAGACGCTTTTACCATTACTTTCACGCCTAATACAGATTGTGGTGGATACGCCATCTGTTCTTTCGACGAAGGTACAATAGAAACCCAGTTCGCTACATACGGCGCATGGTTCGGTTATGCCAGCATCGGTGACATGATAAAGGGATGGAGCCAGCAGACCTATTCCGATGTCCACACACAAACATGGAACTACATGACACCAGGCAAAACTTATGACGTAGCTATCCAGCCTTGGGATCAGAACGGAAACTACACCGACTATATAGTGTGCAAGGTTACGACAAAGGCCAATGGCGGAAGCGGAACAGCGCTCGTTACTTTCGAAGTTCCTTCAAGCGATTTCTATAAATACAACAACAACGGTACGGTTGAATACTATCAGAGAGTAATCTTCACTCCGAACGATCAAACCAACCTTTACCATGATATGATTGTAAGCAAGAGCGTGTTTGACAAAGCCCCAGACTATTATTGGAACTACTTGAAACAAGACCTTGACATGGTTGGTTGGGATCGCACCGGCGTTGACGATGACAAATGGAATGTTGAGCCTGAAACAGAATACTACGCATTGGCTGTTGCAAAGAACGCCAACGGAGAATACGGCGACCAATGCATGAAACTGTTCAAGACCCCGGCTGCTTCGCAGGCTGTTGACATGCCTACAACATCTGTCGCTCCAAAAACTGTCAATGCAAAGAATGCAAATCCTTCACGCTTTGGCTTTAATGCAAACAAAGCAAACGGCGCAGTAGCACCGAAGGCATTTGTGAAGAAAGGCATAACTGTTGTAGCCAAGTAAAGGTCACGCAGAATAACAAGACACCTTATTATAATATATATGTATGTTTAATCATTAATCCATTAAGCAAATGAGGAAAACTTTTATTACGCTTTTGCTCGCTGGTATTGCTGCACTCTCCGTGTCGGCACAGCAGCGTGTAAAAACGTTCCTGCCTGCAGCTGCAAAGACTGAAGGCGTAGCCAAAGCTCCGCTTATGAAGTCTGATGGCGTTGTGCCTACGAGTATCGACGACAAGGCGAACGGAACGTTTATGTACGCGACAACTCTCGCGTCTTCAACCAAGGTAAAATACTGGTTGTCGTTCTATTCAAACAGTTACTACAACACATTGAATCAGATCACCAGTCTTAGTGCTCCAACCGACGAAGTAGGTTCTTCTACCGGCCGCGGAATATTCTGCAGTGCATATATCGGCGACAACAAAGTGTTTGCACTTACAGGCCATGGAGTTTATAACCCAGGTATAGCAACACTTGAGTTCCGTAAATTCGAAGCTTTTGAAATTCTTGATGCAACGACAGGCAAATCGCTGAAGCAGGTTAAGAGCTTCAAGACGATGTATGAGTCATCCACAGACTCCACAGGAACAGAAGTGTTCTATTATGGCTTCTATGGAGAAAACGAACTTCCTGCATTCGATGACTTCGCTTACGATCCTTCAACGGAAACTCTTTATGCGATTGCGCGTTACCAGCAGGATGCAAACACCAACGCTGTAACACGTCTCTATACAATAGACGTTGAAACCGGTGCTTACACAAAGATAATGGAAATCAACGACCAGGTTCTTTCGCTCACCTTCGATTATGACGGCAATATGTACACCGTTTCACCTTGGTGGAAGAAGGGAACCGACGGACTCTACACTCTGTCAGGAACAAACCTGTCGAAGTATGACGAGAATCTGCAGCTCGTAACGAGTTCCGTTAAGCACATTGTTGACTCTGAGCTGCAAGACTATGTAATAATGGGCTCAAACGGCTCTTTGCAGTTCAATTATACTAACGGCGATCTTTGGTGGATTTGCATGAACACAAGCGGATATGACAAGATTGGAAAGTTGAGCGAGGCTGGCCTCTATTCTGACACACAGTCTTTCTATCCTGGCGATCAGATGATTGGACTTTATATCCCGTATCTTACAGCCGATGAACGCGGTGCAGCAGCACAGGTTTCAGACTTGAAAGTATTGCCAGACCCAACAGGTGCAGCCAAAGCGACAGTTAAATGGACCAATCCTACAACAACTTGGAACAAGCAGGAACTTAGCGAGATGAAGGAAGTTCTTGTTTACCGCAAGAAGGCAGGAATGGGCAAGGCGCTCTCTTCTGAGGAGATTTACGCAAATTCCGATCTTATCGCAACTGTCCCTGCCGACGGTCAGGTGGGCAAGGAAATGCAGTTCGTTGACGAAAGCGCAACAGTCGGAAACAATACTTATTATGTAGTACCTTGCCGCGTCAGCGGAGAAAAGGGCGTACCTGACAGTGTTCGTTGCGTTGTAGGTACGGATGTTCCCGCAGCTGTTGAAAATCTTGTTGCTGAGGCAGAAGGCGATGGTATCAGAATTACATGGTCGGCTCCATCTCTCGGCGAGAACAACGGATATATTAACAAGGCAGACCTTAAATACACTCTCGTGCGTCAGCCTGACGGTGTGAAGGTGGCTGACGGCATCGCCGACACAACTTTCGTTGACAACACACTCGGTGAGATGAAGAAGTATTCTTACGACGTTTACGCTACGAACGCAGCAGGAACAAGTAAGGTCAACACTTCAAATGGCGTAACAGCAGGTTTGGCTCCTTATCCTCCAGTGTCTTATTCTGCAACAAATGAAACCGATGCCAACCAGTGGACCGTTGTTGATGCAAACAATGACAACAGTTCATTCTATTGGTATGATTGGTATAAGCACTTGACTCTTACTACAAGTTCTTACGGTTGTGACGACTGGGCAATTTCTCCAGCCTTCCGTCTCAAGGCTGGCAAGACATACAAGTTCATATCGAAGTTCAAGAATTTCTATTCGCATGTATTGTGCAACATTTCAAGAACTGTGGGACAGGGTACAACAGTTGAGGCTCAGTCCAATGTTATCGGTGAGGAAGAGGATTACAGCTCTGATATAAACTGGCCGGAAGATTACGTTGTTTATGAAGACCTTTTCAATGCACCGGAAGACGGAACATACAACTTTGGTTTCCGCGTATCAAAATCTCAGGGATACGACCTTATCTTTCTCGGCGGAGTTGAAATAGAGGAAGTTGTCGACAACGACATGAAGGCCGTTTCGGTTGATATGCCTAAAGACCTCGTAAGCGGCGACGAGAACACAGTTTCAGTAACCGTTCTTAACAACGGCGGCAAAGACGTTCAGGCTGGTGCTTACACTGTTTCCATCGTTCAGATTGTTGACGGCACAGAGAAAGTTGTCGGCACAACAACTGCAACGCCTGCCCTTAAGTCTGCTGAATCAACAACAGTCAGCGTAGACTTCATGCCAAACAATGAAGGCGACCAGCAGTTTGCAGCTTTGGTTAGTCTGCCAGGCGACCAGAACACAAAGAACGACAAGACAGATTTCGTTACCGTAGATGTTCTTCCTTATGGAACAACACCATGGACTGGAATCGTAACAGACGGCAATGAAGAGAAATACAGCTACTGGCCATTCGCATTCACCGATGCAACAGACGGCTCACAGAGCGTTTACACAGCTTCTGACCTCGACCTTGCAGGCAAGAAGAGCAACACTATCGACCGTATCGGATATGAATACGACTGCACATTCGACGATGCAAGAGAAGTTCCGAACCTGAAGATTTACATGATGAACGTTGACAAGAGTTCAATGTCGGGCGACAACGACTGGGTTGAGCCTACAACAATGACACAGGTGTTCGACGGAACTGTAACTGTAAAGCCGGGCAACGGTAATCTTCTCTCTATAAACCTTGATACACCGTTTGAATACAATCCAGACAAAAACCTTCTCGTTTGTGCCGTACGTAACGGAGGTGAATATGGAACTTACAACATTTTGTGGCGAAGCTTCAACTACGATGGATTCAAGTATCGTTCTGTTCGTTACAGCAGTTACTTCTCAACGAAATATGCAGAGAAAGAACTTCCTGTTCTCTATGTTGCTTTCCACAAGGAAGCGTCTACAGGAATTGACCAGGTTAACGCTTCTTCAAAGGCATTCGCTTATGAGAACGGAAAACTCGTCTTCGGCGAGAACACCCGCTCGGCAAGCGTATATGATGTAAGCGGCAAACTTGTTCGCACTTACAGTGCAGCTGGCAATACCGTAGTTAATCCAGGTCTCCCGTCAGGTCTTTACATCGTCAAGACACAGGCTGCAGACGGATCAATGTCAAGTATGAAACTTAACATAAACAAGTAATTTATGAAAAACTGCAGAAAGAAATTCTTTCTGTTGACTATAGCAAGTCTTCCCTTCTTAGGGGGAGACTTGTTTGCTAGTGCAACAGCAGACAACAATGCCGCCCCAACAGTAAAGGCAGGTACAGTCGTAGGCAAGACAGACAAAGGCGTTCGTCTTGGTTATTGTGAAGACTACAAAGGCATAGGTTACTATAGTATTCCAACACAACAGTTGGAATCAAACACGATTTATTGCGCTGTAATACGTCTTCCGGCTTCTTATCTAAACAAGTATGAGGGCTGCAAGATTGATTCCGTTGAGTTTGTGCTTGGCGCCCGCACTGGTTTGGGTACAAGTGACACCAATGTTGAGGGCGTAAAGCGCGGCACAGGACTTTATGCCTTCGTGGTAAAGGATTTGGATGACTTGTTCACCGGCAGCATTCTTGGCTCTGTTTCAACCACAGACTACCAGTCAGGCTACAACAAACTGAAGTTCGACCAGTCTGTAACGATACAGAAAGACCAGGAACTCTACGTTGGATATTACGTCAATCTGAGTGCCGGTGAATATGCTGACTGCGTGGCTTTCGACGACCCCATCGTTACGAAATACAGCGGTGAACGCGACATGACTTTCTTTGGCTTTAACTTCAACTGGCAAAGCAACACGAAATACCCCAATGGCAACAACTATTTCAACGTTGCCATACGTGCCATAGCTTCTGGAAACAATATCCCCAACGGCGACATGGCCATATATGAATTGAGCAATGGCGAAGACTATTACACGTCTGTGGCAAGCGGGGCAAAGTTTACGGCAAGAGTACGCAATTTCGGCATTGATCCGATAACGACAGCAACGTTCAACATAACTAAAGACGGACAGGATCTTGGCGACCTTACGGTTGACGGACTCAATGTCCCAAACTGCGTTATGTCCTATATCGAGATACCGGGCGTAAAGGTAGAAGACGAAGGCGACTATAATGTGCAGCTGAAACTGAAGAGTGCCAACGGCGTGGAATGCACAAGCACTACTTACAATTCAGGCGAAGCAAGCGGATTCATGTATAAAAAAGGCGGAAAACTGCTGCAGCGCACACCTCTCTTCGAACAGTTGACATCTGAGAACTACACAAGTGCAAAGGACGTGGACGAGTGTTATGCCGACTGGCAGGGCAAGGCAAGCGACAACACGAAGATCAACACCGTTTGGATTAAGCACCATATGGCTTACAAAGGCAACGACCAGTTCTATCTTGAAAAGGAATCGGCGCTCGACAAGCTTTACGGCAAGACGAAGTCTTTCGTGCCGGCAATTGTGTTCGACCGTACTACCTACAGCGGAACAGGCATTAAGGACGATGGTCCGGCATACTTCGTAAGCGACGCAGACCAGTTCTATAGTATGCTTGAGCAGGCAAACGGCGTGCCTTCGTTCGTAACAATAGACTTAGGCGGAAAATATGACGAAGACGCCAAGACCGTTTCTGCCCATGTTACCCTTGAGAGCGAAGCTAAGGTAATGCCGCATCAGACCGACCTCCGATTGACAACCATGCTCGTTGAAGACGGCATAGCAAGCACAAGCCAGTCGGGAGTGAAAGGCACTTATGTTCAAGATGGCGTTGTCCGCGCTTATTTCTGCGATGATGTATGGGGAGATTCCATTGACCTCAGCACATACTTTGCCGAAAAGAGCTATTCCATCCCTGTTCAGACAGGATGGAATCCCGCAAATTTGCGCATTGTTTCATTCGTCAACAACTATAGCGAATCGAACAAGAACCTGTGCGTTTACAATTCCACAGAGTATAAATTGCCCGTATCTTCAGGAATAGACACACCTTTGGAGAACGGCGAAATAGCAGTGCGCCTGGTAAACGGAAACATCGTTGTTTCAGATGCATGCAAGCTCGTAGGCGTTTACGATATGTCAGGCAGACAAGTTCCTGCAACGAATCTTCCGGCAGGAATGTATATCGTGAAAGCCGGCAAGGGCATGCAGACGATTACGCGTAAGGTTACGGTTTGCAAATAACCGCCAAGACGGGAAATATAACCACAAACATTTAAACTAGCCGGTAGACATTTGCCCCAAAGCCAGTGTCTGTCCGGCTTTTACATTTATTATTCAGTTATGCTAAAAACAAGACTATTTTTTCTGTCGTTGGCCGTTCTCCTCGCAACGTCGTTAGTTGGAGCAGCCAATGTGGAAGTTCACTACGGCTATGCACTTGAAAAGCCGGAAAGCACCTATGGCTCTTACACCTCTGCAAAGGGAGCCATTTACATCCCCGCCGAGATAGCCAAACTATACAAGGGGACAAAGGTTACAGGCGTTCAGGTAGGGCTAAGCGCCGAAGCCTCCTCCGTAAATGTGTTCGTTACTAAAGACCTTAACGGCACTTCGCTTGCAACAGGTTCGGCTCAGAATGTAGCAAGCGGAGCTACGATTGTGAAAACATCAACGGAATACGTTGTCGATGGCGACGGCTTCTATGTAGGCTACAGCTATAGCGGCTCAAACGCTTCGCTTGGCTGCTGCAACTTCAAGGCTTCAGACGGCTGTTGGGTGAACACCGGTTCTGGCTGGTATAACGCTTCGTCAGAAGGCAAGGCCCTTTCCATCCGTGCGGTGATTAGCGGCGATGCTTCCGAACTGCCCAACGACTTTGCCGTTCTCAACGTTCAAGGGCAGACGATAGAGCGCAACCAGACATCAACGGTAACTCTCAATTTGCTCAGCTTCTCTCCTACACTTGTCCGCAAGTGCGTTCTGGCTTATTCCGTTGACGGGGGCGAAGAGAAAACTCTCACGCCAAAAGGTTTCGTTATGAGTACGAATACTGAAAAACAGATTTCATTTACGGTCGATCCCTTTGAAACAATAGGAACGCACACCGTTAATGTTCGCATAAAGACCATTGGCGGCAGCGAAACCGACGCATACGCAGCCAACAACAGCGCTGAGGGAACAATAGAAGTAAAGCGCTTGATACCCCAAAAACGCTTCTTCATGGAAACTTCTACCTCCCTTGACTGTGGATGGTGCCCGAGAGCCAAGGTCGCAATGGAAAACTTCTATGAAAGTCTTCCCAACAATTTTGTAGGAGTAGAAGTGTTCGGAGCCGTTTCCGGCGATTTGTACACACCATCGTATGATGATTTCTATTTCGGCAGCACGCCGGTATGCGAAATCGACCGTCAGGAAGCGTCAAAGTGCTACGGCGATGCAGGAACTTTGGGCGCCTATATGAATGCTATTGGTTATACAACAGACGTGCAAGTAGATGTGGAAGGCTCGTTTGTAGCTAACAGCACGTCGCAAATAAACGCGAAAGCTACGGCAACCTTCATAAACGACCAAAGCAACGCCTCCTACAGATGGTCTTTCATCGTTGCGGAAGATCAAGTGCCAGGTATCCAGAAAAACTATTATGCCAACGGTGCCAACGGAACAATGGGCGGATGGGAGAAACGTGACGCTATGGCAAATTACAATCACGACCATGTGGCCCGTTACAACTACAGTTTCTCAGGCTTCACCGGAAGTGTGCCTTATCAGATTACGGCTTATGAACCGGTGGAATATTCCAAGGTTCTCGATCTCCCAGGCTCAATATTGGACAACTCAAAGCTCAGACTCATTGCAATCCTCATAAACAGCAATACCGGAAAGATTGTAAACGCAGCAGAAATGAAACTAAACGGTGGCACAACCTCGATTGCTGACTTGGAGTTAGCCTCTAAGCCAGATTTCCGTATCGACGGAAACAATATCGTAGCATACGGTGATGCCAAGTCAATCCAGGTGCTTGACATGAGCGGTGCAGTTCGTCAAACTTCAAATCTTGCTCCAGGCGCTTACATCGTAAAGGTAACCAACGGCAACGGCGTTGAAACACGCAAGATATTCATAGGGAAATAACCAAACAATAATACAATGAAAAAACTCATAACATTCCTCTTCGCCATGTTGCTGGCCGTAACCGGCGCTATGGCAGAGCAATATTGCTTTTGGGGCTATTCTACAAGTACCATGAACCGCACGCTTTCGCAGCAACACTCGGGCAAAGGCGCAATTTACATACCTGCTGAAGTGGCACAGCGGTACAATGGATGCACCATCAACAAAGTGAGAGTATATCTCTTTGCAAAGGCTTCCAAAGTAAAGGTGTTTGTTACAAAAGATCTCAACGCAGGGGCGTATGATGTTCAAGGCGAAAAGACTTCTGAGATTTACCGTGGAAAGAACGATGTGTCAACCACGAGTACCTATACCATCGACGGTGAAGGCTTCTATGTTGGCTACGAATATACTGGCGATGCAGCTTCGATGGCATTGTCCAATACCTATTCTGAAAACGGTTGCTGGGCTGATCTTGGCGACGGATGGAAGAACTATGCCACGGCAGAAGGCCAGAACAGTCTTTGTATAGATGCGGAAATACGCGGCGAAGCATTGCCTACGGACGTAAGTATGGTTGGATGCAACGGCGGAGTGGCTGCATTGGGAAGTTCGTTTGAACTCACTGCTCTTGTGAAGAACCAGGGATATTCGCGCGTTAACACTATGTGTGTAGAATACAGCATTGACGGAGGCGATTTTGTACAGGCCAACCTGACAAAAGTACTTCTGTACGCAGGTTCAGACAAAACCATAACAGTGTCCGTTGAAAGCAACGGCTATTCACTCGGCCTGCATGATGTTAAAATGCGTATCGTTTCGATCAACGGCAAGGCAGACGATGTCGTAGACAACAATGAAGGCGAAGCAAAACTCAACGTAATGCAGGTAATGCCTGTAAAACGTATGTTTGTGGAAGAGCAGACCGGCATTGACTGCGGTTTCTGCCCTATGGGTATCGCCGGTTTTACTGCAATGGAAGAAAATCACCCTTCGTCTTTCGTGGGTGTAGCCGTGCATTGCTACAACAACAACGGTCCTGTTGCCCCGTCTGACTATTCCTCTTACGTGCAAAGCCTTATGTCTGACGGCTTTCCCGCATGCACTGTTCAGAGAATGGGCCCGACTAAACCGTCGCCAGACCAGTTGGAAATCTATTGGAAGTCAATAACAGCCACAATCCCTGATGTTGTGCTAGAAGTCCAAGCTCAGTTGTCGTCGGACAACCGCTACGTTGAGGCTACAACATCGCTTACTCCTGTCACTTTAAGGCGTGGCGCAGAATACAAACTCGGCTTCATCATGACCGAAGACAACGTTTCCGGATATGCACAAGCCAACAACTATTCAGGCGGAAGTTATGGTTCCATGGGTGGATTTGAGAACAAAGGCGGTTATGTGTATATGGATTTGCAACACGTTGCACGTGCCACTTACGGTTATGACGGCATAGACGGAAGCGTACCAAGCGAACTTACCGTAAACAAGGTTGAGACATACACCGGAAAGATAGAGATACCGAGCACTGTCAGCAACCGCTCAAACCTTAATGCCATAGCTATCCTTATCGACAGCTCAACGGGATATATCGAAAACGCAGCAATAGCCCGTGTTGGCACATCGTCAACTGACGCGATACAGAGCGCCGACAACGGCAAAACTCTTCGTCCCGATATTCGTATCGTAGACGGAAACGTAACTGCATACGGTTTTGAAGGAACAATAAAAGTTTATACTCTCGATGGAGTACAGGTGTCTTCAACAGGTCTTCCCCACGGAATGTATGTGATAAAGGGAGACGGAGAACAACCTTTTGCCATCCGCATGGCATATTAGGATAATTGTCTGTAAACCCAAACGCAGAAATAGACAACAACAGGGGGCATGGGCGAGATATTGATGTTTGTTTCGCCTATGCCACTTGTTGTTTATAGACTGATTAACAAGCTAAAACAAAACAACTTATCGTAAGAAAAGTAAAGATATATAACTTTTCTGTTACATTTATAAAGTATGTTTGTGGAAAACCGGGAGAAATTACTAACTTTGCGGCCATAATACGTATTACTTTTAATTATGAATCTTGATGTATTGACAGCCGTTTCGCCAATCGACGGCCGCTATAGGGGGAAAACAGTAAAATTGGCAGATTATTTCTCAGAGTATGCACTTATAAAATATCGCATTCGTGTTGAAATAGAGTACTTTATAACTCTGTGCGAATTGCCTTTGCCGCAGTTGGCTGATTTCGACAGCAAACAGTTTGAGCCGCTCCGTGACATTTACCGCAACTTCAATGAAGAGGGTGCGGCACGTGTGAAAGAAATAGAAAAGACTACCAACCACGACGTTAAAGCCGTGGAATATTACATAAAGGAACAACTCGACAAAATCGGTGACTTCGAGAAGTATAAGGAATTCATACACTTTGGCCTTACTTCCCAGGACATCAACAATACATCAGTGCCCCTTTCAATTAAGGAAGCACTTAACGAGACATACATACCGCAGGTGGAGGAACTCATAGCACAGTTGCATGACTATGCAGAAGAGTGGAAAGATGTTCCGATGCTTGCAAAAACACATGGCCAGCCAGCATCGCCTACGCGTTTGGGCAAGGAAATACAAGTATTTGTCTACCGACTGGAAAAACAACTCGAAATGCTCAAGGAATGTCCGATGACTGCAAAGTTCGGCGGAGCAACGGGCAATTTCAACGCTCATCACGTAGCTTATCCTGAGTATGACTGGCGTGCATTCGGAAACAAGTTTGTAAGTGAAAAACTTGGGCTGCAACGTGAGCAATATACCACTCAGATTAGCAATTACGACTGTCTCGGAGCTGTGTTTGACGCTCTGCGCCGCATAAATACCATAATCATCGACCTCGACCGCGACTTCTGGATGTATATTTCCATGGAATATTTCAAGCAGAAGATAAAGGCTGGCGAAGTTGGCTCCAGTGCAATGCCCCACAAGGTAAATCCGATAGACTTTGAAAACAGCGAGGGCAACATGGGGATGGCAAATGCCATATTGCAGTTCCTGGCACAGAAACTGCCGGTGAGCCGTCTTCAGCGCGACCTTACCGATTCAACAGTGTTGCGTAACGTAGGCGTGCCTATGGGACATGGCGTCATAGCAATACAAAGCACATTGAAGGGATTGCGCAAACTGATATTGAACGAAGAAAAGATCAACGCCGATCTTGACAATGCATGGGCCGTTGTGGCAGAAGCTATACAGACGATCCTTCGCCGCGAGGCATATCCGCATCCTTACGAAGCTCTGAAAGCACTCACCAGAACTAACAAGAAGATGACCGAGGAAACAATCCACGAGTTTGTGAAGGGACTTGACGTGAGCGACAGCGTCAAAGCAGAGCTGATGGCCATTACACCGCACTCTTATACTGGCATCTGATAAACGGATATTAAGGCTATTGAATTTAGTAAACAACTGGCCGTAAGCACAACAAACGGTCTTTTTTATAATAAATAAAAACAACAATTTTGAAAACAGCCGGGAGGCTATTATTAACGAACAACTATTAAACATTATGGCAGAAGATTTTGAAAACAAGTCGGACTACACATCCGCACAGAGCAACGACGGTGGCCGTGAGGGCTATCGCTCGAATGATTACCAAGGTGGTTACCAGCGCAACAACGCACGTCCACAGCGCCCGCGTATAAGCGGACAGCGTGCTTACAGCACAAACAGAAACTATGAAAGCAATAGCGAAGCATTCCGCCCGGAAGGCTTCGGTGCAAGTTTACAGAACAGCGCCAACTCTGAAGGCGGCTATCAGCAACGCAGCTATCGTCCGCGCTCATCCAACAATGGTGAAGGCGGTTATCAACAGCGTGGCGGTTACAACGGCAATCGTCAGGGCGGCTACAACAATAACCGTGGCGGCTACGGCAATCAGGGTGGCTATGGCAATAACCGTCAGGGCGGTTACAACAGTCGTGGCGGCTATGGCAATCAGGGCGGTTACAACAGTAACCGCGGTGGCTATGGCAATCAGGGTGGCTACAACAATAACCGTGGCGGCTATGGCAGTCAAGGTGGTTACAACAGCAACCGACAGGGCGGCTATGGTAACCAAGGCGGCTACAGCAACAACCGACAGGGTGGTTACGGCAACCAAGGCGGATACAATAACAACCGTCAGGGAGGATATAACCGTCAGGGCGGTTACAATAATCGCCAAGGAGGTTACAACAATCGTCAGGGTGGCTACCGTCAGCATACTGCCGACTACGATCCGAATGCAAAATACAGCATGAAGAAACGTATTGAATATAAGGAGACAAACATTGACCCTGAAGCACCAGTACGTTTGAACAAATTCCTGGCTAATGCTGGCGTATGCAGCCGTCGCGAGGCAGACCAGTATATACAGGCCGGAGTTATATCCGTTAACGGCACCGTTGTAACGGAACTCGGAACAAAGGTCAAGCGTACCGATGAGATAAAGTTCCATGACCAGACCGTGAGCCTTGAGAAGAAAGTTTACGTTCTCCTCAACAAGCCAAAAGATTATGTTACAACAAGCGATGACCCACAACAGCGCAAAACTGTTATGGATCTTGTAAAGGACGTATGTCCGGAACGAATCTATCCTGTAGGGCGTCTTGACCGTAACACAACCGGTGTACTTCTTCTTACCAATGACGGTGATCTTGCCAGCAAGCTCACGCACCCCAAGTTCCTTAAGAAAAAAGTTTACCACGTTTACCTTGACAAGAATGTAACCGCTCACGACATGCAGCAGATTGCTGAAGGCATTACACTCGATGATGGCGACGTTCATGCTGACGCTATCGAATATGCACATCCAACGGACAAGAGCCAGGTAGGCATTGAGATACACAGTGGACGCAACCGTATAGTTCGCCGTATCTTCGAGAGTCTTGGCTATAGGGTAGTGAAACTTGACCGCGTTCAGTTTGCCGGCCTTACAAAGAAGAACTTGCGCCGCGGCGATTGGCGCTTCCTTACAGAAAAGGAAGTGGACATGTTGCGTATGGGCGCATTTGAATAAACAACAAACAGCAAACCACACTATATGAAAAGAACAAAAGTTGTTGACGTGTTGAAGTGCAAAGATTTCGGCACAACGGTCAACGTGAAAGGGTGGGTGCGTACTCACCGCAGTAGCAAGGCAGTAGATTTTATCGCCCTCAACGACGGTTCAACAATAAAGAACGTGCAAATTGTGGTCGACCCCTCAAAGTTCGACGCAGACATGCTCAAACAAATTACAACCGGCGCATGTATCAGTGCCACTGGTGAACTTGTTGAGAGCCAAGGTGCCGGACAGTCGGTGGAAATACAGTGCCAACAGTTGCAGATTTACGGTTTGTGCGGCAGCGACTACCCTATGCAGAAAAAGGGACAGAGCTTTGAATATATGCGCCAGTACGCCCATATGCGTTTGCGCACCAATACTTTCGGGGCAGTGATGCGCATACGTCACAATATGGCGATGGCGATTCATACATATTTCCACGAACACGGATTCTTCTATTTCCATACTCCGCTCATTACGGCAAGCGACTGTGAAGGAGCTGGCCAGATGTTTCAGGTAACGACGAAGAATCTGTATGACTTGAAGAAGGACGAGGACGGGAAGATAATCTATGACGATGATTTCTTTGGCAAGCAGACTTCGCTCACCGTAAGCGGTCAGTTGGAAGGTGAATTGGGTGCAACTGCACTAGGAGCAATTTACACTTTCGGCCCGACCTTCCGTGCAGAGAATTCAAACACACCGCGTCACTTGGCAGAATTCTGGATGATTGAACCCGAAGTAGCGTTCATTGATATGAACGACCTTATGGATCTTGAGGAAAATTTCATCAAGTATTGCATCCGTTGGGCTCTTGACAACTGCAAGGATGACTTGGAATTCCTTAACAAGATGATTGACAAGGGACTTATAGCACGTCTTGAGAGTGTGCTCAGTTCTGACTTTGTCCGTCTTCCATACACAGAAGGAATAAAGATTCTGCAAGAAGCAATAGCAAAAGGCAAGAAATTCGAGTTCCCGTGCGAGTGGGGCGATGATCTCGCTTCTGAACACGAACGTTATCTCGTTGAGGAGCATTTCAAGAAGCCCGTAATTATGACCAATTATCCAAAGGCTATCAAGGCTTTCTACATGAAGATAGATGAAGAGGAAAGCGGCTTCGGAGGCAAGAGCGGTCAGACCGTTCAAGGCACCGATGTGCTGTTCCCGCAGATAGGCGAGATTATTGGCGGTAGCGTGCGTGAAGAAGACTACGACAAGTTGATGGGCGAGATAAAGGAACGTGACATTCCGATGAAGGATATGTGGTGGTATCTTGATACACGCAAATATGGTTCATGTCCACACGGCGGTTTTGGCTTGGGCTTTGAGCGACTGATACTTTTCGTAACAGGTATGCAGAACATACGTGACGTGATACCATTCCCGAGAACGCCTAAGACGGCTGAATTCTAATTCTTCAGAATAGATAAAATAAATAAGGCAAAGGTTCGCGGTGACATTATCACCCTTGCCTTTGCCTTTTTCTTAGCTCCTCTGCCTGTAAGTTCAGTAAAGTAAGCAATTAAAACCTTTTTACATTGCCGTTATCATAAGCAGTTGATACGGTTTTGACTGAAGTTTCACGCAGTTTCCTTTCTCATCCTTCATGCGGTATTTGTTGATCTTTTTTGTAGTGAATACCGTAGGACATTCTGTAACGGTCATGTTCCATGTGTCAACGATGGACACTTTGAACCTTGTTCCTTCTTCCAACTTGCCGAAGCGACTGTTGCGCACAGGCAATTCGAAAGGCCATTCTTCCGGAGTGTCCTTGCCGAAGTATCGGATATAGTATCCTTTCCCGCCGCTCGCCGTTGCAACGTCCCAGCTTTGGTCGGCAAGTCGAAGCGGCGCAGGCATGGAGTTAAGAAGGGAAAGCGTGAACTTGATCCTTTCTGGGCATTCCCCCTTGAACTTACCGCCTGTTGCAAGGAACGAGTAACCGGTGTAGTGGTCGGGTTCCACGCAGAAACATTCGCCATGAGTAACATATGCTCCACCAACCAGTCCAGTCCAGATTCTGTCTAGCATCTCTTTGCCCGACAGTTGCGCCCAGCGTGATTCGTGGTCGCCCTCATAGCATACTTCGTCGAAGAGAATCGGTTTCCTGTAAACGTTGCGCAGTGTTGCCGGTCCTTCAAATGCAGTGAGAGGACCCTGGTCTTGTATGCTTACATGGGTGAAGCAGGGTAGAGTATAGTTGATATACTTTGCTGTTCCGCCATGGATAGAACAAAGATGGCCGTAAGGGTCATTCTCTCTTACGAACTGTGTAAGCTCTATCCATTCGTCTTCTGTTCGCGACTTGACAAGGTTCCACTCGTTGGCAAGCGACCACCATACATTACGGTAAGCTCCGAGACGTGCTTCAACGTATTTCAGAAAAAACTTGTTCTGCTGTATTGTCATTGCGTCAAATCCCCAACGTCCCATGTCGTAAGGGTGGAACAGGATTATGTCAGCTTCTACTCCAATGCTGTCAAGGCTTTTCACACAATTGTCGAGATGCCTGAAGAACTCAGTGTCGAAGCGATTGAAATCCCATTCATATTCATTGAATCCCTTGTATTTGCCGTCTTTATGCTTGCTTGCCTTCTTTATCTCAAAGGGGAATGCAACAGGCTCGTCGTTCACGCTCTCGTTGGGAAAGATGCAGAAACGGAGTTTGTTGAATCCACTTTGTTTTAGACTCGCATAAGTTTCTTCCTGTCTGCTTTTGTTGGCATACATCCATGCGTATGACGTTGTGCCGAGCGGATAAAAATGTGTACTGTCAGAAAAGATGAAGTCGTTGTCCTGTCCGGCAGACACCATACTGCGCTCGCTTTTGGCGTCAACGCAAGAAAAAGAACCGGTCTTGCCGTTGAGAGCCTTTTCCGATGAAATGGTGCTATAGGTCCATTTCCCTTTTTCTTTCGGCATAAAGCGTATGATGTAAGTGTCGTCACCGTCGTAGAACCCGTTAACTGTCACCTCGCTGTTGCTGTCCGCATTCCTGAATGTTGCCGAAAGGCTCACATTGGTGAACGGATTCTTTTCTGCCGTAGAGTGGTGGAACTGCAGTTCCATGCAGTCCCATGTTTTGACGTCCTTGCCCGTAGCATGTGTCAGCCCTATTGCAAGTGTTGTCATACAGCAGAACAAAAATTTCATTATGTTCTTTGTCATTGCATTGAAGTTTCGTCTTATCCAAAATGCAGTGGCTTTTCGGCATGGCTTAAGCTTTTATGGTCTAAGCCATGCCGTTGTTAGTAAGCACAGAGCTTTTGTACAAGCGTTTATACACGTTTAATAATCGTTGCTGAAGCCGTATCCGTTGCGGAACTTGCCGTTTGAGTTCTTTAGGATATTACCGTGCATCAAGAGCATATAAACTGGCGGAATAGTCGGTTTGTAGCCATTATATATAAGATCGTTGTATTGCAGGTTTACATCCTTGTATTTTATGTTCACATTCTCCTCTCCGGCGATTATGCAGCCCCAGTCAACGCGTTGGTATCCGTCTGCTTCCAGTGCTTTTGCCTCCGCTCCATTAGGATCAATATAGTTGAAGAGACCTTTTATTGCAAGGTTTGTCATGTTCCCGGCCGTCAGTGCTTCTTTCTTTGTGTCGCCGTTGTTCTCGGCAACACTCTGCCAATCGTCATTCTGTCCGCGCCATCCTGGATAGAGAACAGGGTCGTCTTTTTTGTCTTCAGGGCACTGTGTGGTCAGCCTGTAGCCGTATTCTTTCTTAGCATCAACGGTTTTTACCCAGATGAAATTTGATATGACATTGCCGTTGGCAAACTTGTGGTAGCCTTGTGAACGCAGATCGTTGATCATTTCATCGCATTCTTGGTGGAAAGCAGGAATGTCTGTGGCAAGTTTGTTAGTGCGGATAAGATCCCACTTGCGCTGTCCTTCACCGCCGAACTCGAATTTTCTTTCCTCTATAATTGCGTCGAGCAGTGAACCGCACTTCGCTATTTGTGCATCGGTGTTGGCTTTTGCTGAAGAACCGAAAGCTCTATTCCTTATTTCGTCAAGCAACGGCCGCGCCTCCGCGTCCTTTCCAAGAGCAGCCATTACTTCTGCCTGCATGAGTATGATGTCAGCGTAACGCATGTATGCAGCGTTAATTCCGGCTTGGTGCTGCTTTATAGTATAAGGTTTTGCCATTCTGTTTTCGTCGAACTTGTTGAGAGCGATGCCTCCGTTAAGTCTTGAACCTTTTGTGAACGACAGTATGGCTTCCGCTCCGTGTCCGTCAGAACCGGTCACAGCGCAGGTAACGTCGCGGCGCATGTCGTTAGGGTCAAAATAACTGTAGTAGTAAAGAGGGTGCATTCTTGCCTGTGCATAGCTCTTGCATGGATAGAAATTGCTGCTTCCGCCGTTTGACGGACGGCCGAACGCATACGGACGTGCAGAACCTTGTGATTGCGTTTCCGGTATTTCATAAACGCTTTCATTGCTTATCTGCAAATCGTTCATTTGCTGGAAGACGTACTGGTATGGATTGCCGAAACGCGATGCATCGCGCGGGTCGGTAGTCTGCAAAGTAATGTTCCCATGGTTCTGTATTGCATCGGCAAGATATTTCTCTGCCACTTCATAGTATTTTCGCCAGTCCGTGCGTCTTCCGTAGAAGCAGTCGCTAACCTGTCCGTCTGAAGCACTTCCAGCTTCCGAAACCTTTTCGAAAGCAATAGATTGTCCGTCGAGACCTTTATAGAAGTCAGCGCCCAAGTCGGTTCTTCTAGTCTGGTATCCGCCTTCCCAAAGGCATATTCTTCCTACCAGTCCTTCAGCGTAGGTACGTGTCATGTAGGTCTTGTCTATGTCTGACGATTCACCGGAGCGATACATTAGCGGTATGACGCGTTTGAGGTCTTCAATAACGAAGTCGGCAATGGAGTCTCTTGGCGAAAGTCTTTCCGGTTCGATGCCGGCTTTAGTTTGCAGTGGAACGTCGCCGTATTGACGCATAAGTTCGAAGTAGCACGATGCTCTCAACGTTATTGCCTCGCCGTAAATCTCGCTCAGCGTTGATGGTGCAGTTTGCGCAATCATTTTGCTGTATGTGTCTGCGCTCTCAAACTGATTTATCAGCGAATTGGCAATACCAATAACATTGAATAAGCTAGACCATGTGTCGCTCATCATTCCGTTCTCGTAAAGTCCGTAGTTTCCGGGACCTTGTTTCGACAGATTTCCGTTGGTGTAGCCATAGAAATATGACGGAACCCATCGCCAGGGTTGTGCGCTATACGATTCTCCCTGTGTTTCTATGTCAGAACTTGAAATGACGTAGTGATAGAAACTGCCTTCGCCGAAAGCCACTCCGCATGAGCGCCATTGTTCATATCCGTTCATCAAAGCGGCGCGTGCCGTGGTCGGATCAGAAAATACGAAGCTGTTGTCTGCTTCAGAGTCAGAGGTCTGGTCCAGAAAGTCGGAGCATGAAGCGGTCAATCCCGCCATCATTGCCGCCATCATCATTGTATATATTGTCTTTCTCATGATATGTTTCTTTTAGTTTTGATATTCCGTGCTATAAGTTCATAGCGGTTGTTTCATTTTGTTAGAACGTTAAGTTTAATCCGACTGTGAATGTTCTGGCTCTTGGATATGAGCCGTAGTCAAGTCCGGGAGTGGGGTATCCGCTTGAACCGGCAGAAGAATTTGAACTTACTTCGGGGTCAAGGCCGCTATAGCCAGTTATGCAGAAAAGGTTTCCGCCTGTGACGTAAACTCGTGCAGACTGTATGTAAGCCTTTTTCAACAGGCTCTTGGGCAAAGAATAGCCTACGGTGATGTTGCTCAAGCGCAGGAATGATGCGTCTTCAATGAAGGTAGAAAGCACAGTATTTGCCTCATAGTAGGGAACAGGGCGTGTTGCATTCTTGTTGAGCTGTGCAAGTTCTGTCGGGTCGGTTACTGCTACAAGTTCGCCATTTCGGACATCGTATAACTGAAAGCAGTCGCTTATGAAGTCACGTTTGTTCTTTCCTATTCCTGGCTCTTTTCCACCAGTATATTCGCACATTGCAGAAGCGTTGTAAACGTTTCCGCCAATCTGATAGGTGAAGTTCGCTGTAAAGTCGAAGTTCTTGTAGTTTCCCGTGAAGGCGAATCCGCCAGTGTGGTGCGGTGTAATGGAACCGAGTTCAACAACATCGCTTTCGTTAACTATGCCGTTGTTGTCAACATCCACCACTTTAAGTGCACCGGGGAATGCGCTCTGTCCTGTTGGAACTTGTAGTTCTGCAGGTTTAGGATAGTTTGTAAACACATTGCTCTGAATGTCGGCCACTCCTTTTTTCAGTGTGTATACACCGTTGCTGTAGTCAAAATCGTCGAGAGTGTAGAAGCCGGCGCTCTTGTATCCGCGTATCACTCCAACCGGACTGCCCTCTTTCAGCACGTAGTCGTTGCCAGGCATGAGCGTTCCCGAGGCCCATCCCGAACCGTACAGAATGTCATTGCCTCCCTGTAGCTTGTCGATGTTGTTGAAGTTATAGTTGTAGGTGAGGTTAAGGTTAAGGTTGAAATTTTTTGAGCGTGCAAGGCTAACGTTAAGTCCAAGTTCAATACCCTTGTTGGAAGTCTGTCCTATGTTGGTGTATTGATAGCTGTAGCCCGTAGAGGAATCTATCTCCTGGCGCATCAGCAGGTCTTTCGTCGTGTTCCAGTAAAAGTCAAGTGTACCGTTGATGCGGTTTTGGAAACCGAAGTCAATACCGATGTTTCTGGAAATGGTCGTTTCCCATTTCAGATCAGGGTTCTCTTTCAGACCGCTTGGCTTGTAGTATTGTACGGAATTGCCGTTCCAAACTCCGTTTGAGCTTGTCCATGTCTCGTGCCACAGGCTAGAGCTGATATTGTCAGCGCCCGATGTTCCGTAGGAAAGGCGCAACTTCAAATTGTCAAGCCATTTCGATGCACCTTTCATAAAAGGCTCGTCTATAACTCGCCATGCTATTGCAGCGGCAGGGAAATAACCCCAATGATGGTTAGGACCAAACTTCGAAGAACCGTCTGCACGCATTGTAGCAGTAAGCAGATATCTGTCGAGAAGGGTGTAGTTTACGCGTCCGAAGAAAGATGCTGTAGTTTGCGCCACGCCCATTTCCGGCAGGTAGTAGTTTTCGCTTGGATATTTCGTAGCGTCGCCCATATTCATCATACCGAACACGCGTTTACGTGTCCATGCATCTCCCGACGGATAGCCTGCCCCGCTAAGCGTTGTCTTGTCGTCCTTGCGGTATATCTCCTCGTTTCCGAGCAAGACGGAAAGCTTATGGTTTTCGCCAAGCCCTTGAACCTGCCAGTTTGCCGTTGTCACTGAACGCCAGTTGTTGCCTTCTGTCTTCGACCATGTGGCATATTTGTAACCTTTTGTGTAGCTGCTGGTAATGGAACCGTCGTCATAATATTTCGCATCTCTCCACATTTTTCCGTAACCGAACTCTGTGCGCAGTGTCAGACCCTTGGTTATTTCCCATTGAAGGGCAAAATTGGCACGCAGACGCTGGAACTTGTTGTTGTTGTAAAGCGTTTGGGTAACAGCTGCGGGATTTTGCGACGGGTCAATGTTTGACGATCCCATACCGAAGAGCGTATAGTCGTCAGTTCCAAGTGGTGTGTCGATAGGACGGTAGGTGTAAGCGGCTGAAAGCAACGATCCTCTTGATGTTGCCCATCCGTCGGTTCCGTTTACTTCGATGGTGGAATATCTCAAATCCATCAGAAAATCAAGTCCTTTGGCAAGTCTTTGGTTGAACTTGAAGTTAAGGCCGAGTCGTTCGAAGTCGGAGTTGATCTTTATTCCGTCATCCTTGGCATAGTTTACGGCAAGTGTGAATTTTGATTTGTCCGAACCGCCCGACAGGTTGACGTTATGATTCCATGAAGAGGCAGTGCGCAGCATGTCGTCGGTATAGTCGTGTGCCGTCATGCTGGCGTATTCGTCGTAGTGGTTGCCGTATTTCGCTCCCAATCCGAAGTATTTTGCAATGTCATCGGCAGAGCCTCCAGTACCTGGCGTAGCGGCATACGCCCATACGGACTTTACGTATTGTTGAGCATTGAGTGTCTTGAAGCGTTTTGCTGCCCATTTTGCCTGATAATAGCCGTTGTAGCTCACTGAAATCTTTCCGCTTTCAGCAGCTTTCGTGGTTATCAAGATTACGCCGTTTGCTCCTCTTGCACCGTATATGGCCGTTGACGAAGCGTCTTTAAGCACGTCTATCGACACAATCTGGTCGGCAGGTATATCATTGATAGAAGTGACCGGAAATCCGTCCACCACATACAGTGGCTCATTGCTCTGCGAAATGGAACCTCCACCTCTCACACGTATTGATACGTCAGCTCCCGGGCGTCCGTCCTGCGATGATACGGCAACGCCTGCCAGTTTGCCTTGCAGCGCTTCTGCCACATTTGCCACAGGGTTGGCCGTTAGCGCGTCTTTGCTTACAGATGATACTGACCCCGTAAGGTCGCGCTTTTTCACTGTGCCGTAGCCAATAACAACTACTTCGTTTATTGTCTTGTCTGACTCTTTCAGCAGTACGTTCATGTTCGACGCTGCTTTTTGCATTTTTTCGTCGTAGCCTACGTAAGAAAACTGAATGTTGCTGCCTTGCTTTACGCCTGTGAGCGTAAAACGTCCGTCCATGTCCGTTACCGCCATTTGGTTCGTACCTTTCACAGATACGGTAACTCCGATGAGTGGTTCGCCTGATGCGTCTTTCACTATTCCGCTTGTCGTAATCGACTGGGCAAGACATGCCATGCCTGTCATTATTGCAGACAAAGACAGCAAAGCCCGTTTAGAGTGTTTTGCTTCATGCATACTGATGTTGATTTAAGGTTAATTGTAATAAAAATAGCCACGATGGCATTTCATTAAAGGCGCATTGCAGATGTCGATGTAACTACAATAAATGATTTTTACCTTTAAAAAATGTCATCGCAGCTATGCTGCAATGTTTTTTCAGTGGAAATGCGCTAGTGTTTCTCCACCAGTGTTATGCTTTTTTCTGCAATGTTGATTAGTTTTCGCTTGTATAGGTCGCCGACGGCTTTCTTGAAAGTTTTTTTGCTAACGTTGAAGCGGTCGTATATTTCCTCGGCATCGCTCTTGTCGCCCAGGTTACAGTATCCGTTGTTGTTCTTCAGATATTCCAGCAGCGTTTCGCTGAATTCCTTTGTCTGCCGTAGTCCTGTTGGTTGCAGCGTCAGGTCTATCTTCCCGTCGGGGCGCACCGTATTTATGTAAGCTTTCATTCTGTCGCCAGAGTGGATATATTTGAAGATTTGGTCTTTGTATATCAATCCGCCGAACTTGTTGTCGATGATAACCTTGAAGCCAAGATCGGTTTTCTGCCATACAAGAATGTCAACTTCCTGCCCGTGCTTGTATGGCGGACGTTCGTCGCTGAGAAAATGCTCCACTTTTGCAGACGCCACGATGCGGTAACTCTCTTTGTCAAGGTGCACATACACCACGTATGAGTTTCCTTTCACCATGCGCATCTTCTGTTCGCGGAACGGGCAAAACAGGTCTTTCATCAGTCCCCAGTCCAAAAACGCTCCGTATTGGTTCACCCAGGCAACTTCCAGATAGGCAAATTCTCCCACCATAGCTTTGGGCGAGAGAGTTGTGGCCACGGGGCGTTCGTCTTGGTCAAGATACACAAACACGTCGAGCGTGTCACCTACTTTGCAGCCCTTTGGGACGTAGCGTGAAGGCAACAGAATTTCCCCTTCGTCGTTTCCGTCAAGATACATGCCGAAGTCTACTTCCTTCACAACGGTCATGGTGTTCATCTCACCTAACTTTATACCATTCATTATATAAGATTGGGATTTTTGTTTTCTTTAATTTGAATTGAAAGTATGTCCGCTATTATGATTCCACGGTTCAGTCTACCAGAACTCCGTCTTTCATCTTTATTGTGCGGTCGGTAATTGAAGCCAGCGCCTCGTCATGTGTCACTATAACGAAAGTCTGTCCCATCTTGTCTCTAAGGTCGAAGAAAAGCTGGTGAAGCTCCGCTTTGTTCTGTGAATCCAGACTTCCCGACGGTTCGTCTGCAAGGATGATTGACGGATTGTTCACCAATGCTCTTGCCACGGCAACGCGTTGTTTCTCGCCTCCCGACAGTTCGTTTGGCTTGTGGTTGGCACGCTCGCTCAGCCCCATAAAGTCGAGCAACTCCATTGCCCGCTTCTTCGTGTCGCTTTTTTTTGCGCCTCCAATAAGGGCGGGAATCATAATGTTTTCGAGAGCCGTGAACTCCGGCAGCAGCTGGTGAAACTGGAAAACGAAGCCGATGTGCTTGTTTCTGAAGTCGGCAAGCTTCTTTTGGCTCAAGTTGCCCACACTGATGCCGTCGATTGTCACTTCTCCCGAATCGGCATTGTCCAGTGTTCCCATAATTTGCAGCAGCGTTGTCTTGCCGGCGCCGCTTGGTCCCACAATGCTCACCACTTCGCGGTCGCCAATCTCAAGGTCAATTCCTTTCAGCACCTGCAGGTTTCCAAAGCTCTTGGTTATGTTCTTAATTGAAATCATATTTGTTGTTGAAGACGGTAAAGTCCTTTTATTTTGTTTTCTTCCAGCGTTTCATTATCCAGTTGAGGATAGTTGTGTATGCACTGTCAACGGCATGCTGTTGCGGAGCCGTGAATGTCATGTCTTCCGGCGACTGTCCGTTTTGGTCAGGATACACCACCATAAGATTGCTTTCGCTGAAATGGCGGTAAAGCTCCTGTGGCAAGCGCTCGAAAACGGGCTTGTATGAAACCGTTCCCTGTCTTGCCGTGATGACAACCAGCAGGTGGTCGTCGCTGATGGTGTTTGCAAGGTTTATAAACTCTTTCCAATGTTCCATCAATACATATTCGGCTCTTACGCCAGGATGGTTGTTGCGGATGTATTCGTTAATGAAAGCCGTCGATTCGAGCCTGCCGTGGAATACTATTCGGCAGCTTAGGTTTTCGGCAAGCCTTGCAAGCCTTTCAATCCAACGGTAAAATCCCTGTTCGAACTCCACTCTTGACGGGACGGCAACGGTGATGCGCCTGAGAGTGTTAAGCGGACGGTTGCATCGGCACAGCATTATCTGTCTGTTCAGCGAGTTTACGAGGTTGGGCGTGAATAGACCCCAAAACTTGTCGGCTTCGTTTTTCTTGTCGTGCAGTCCCATTATGATTTCCGACGCGTCGTATTCCTTGAAAGCATGTATGATTCCGTTTGCAATGTTCGTTGCAAGCCTGCTCTGGGTAAGCATCCTTACGTCAACTGCGCTCGCCATCTTTGTGGCAACTTCAAGCGTGCGTTTCCCCTGCTGCTGGTTCTTGTGGCTGTTTTCGTCGTCGTAGACAACGTTCAGACCAATAAGTCCGCGGCTCAGCTTGTCGTTGTGCATCATCAGAGCAAGGTTTACAAGCGTGTCGGTAGCTCCGTTGCCCTTCAGCGCAACAAGGATTTTCTCGTCGTCGCCTTTGCTCTTCGCTTCGTCGTGGGCTCCTGCCGACAAGGCTATAGTTCTCGACGCATTGTCAGTAACGATGGAACTGATTACGCATGTGAAGAGAATCATGATAACCACGGCGTTCAGCATGTTGGAGTCAACGAGATATTCTCCCGGAGCGGTGGAAAGTTTCATTCCCACCATTACGATAGCTATTGAACCCGCCGCATGGGCTGACGTAAGGCCGAACATCATGTTCCCGTTTGACATTGGCAGGCGGAACATTGCCTTCGACAAGTAGGCAGCAATAGCCTTGCCGAACGTTCCGAAGAAGATGATGCAGAATATCACGAATGCCGTGTGCCATCCCGAAAACAGCACGCGTATGTTTATAAGCATGCCCACTCCTATCAGAAAATAAGGTATGAAAAGTGCGTTGCCGATAAACTCTATACGGTTCATAAGCGGAGACACGTGCGGAATGTAGCGGTTAAGGACCAGTCCTGCGAAGAAAGCGCCGAAGACTCCTTCCAGACCGATAAAGCCCGAAACTGCCGCACTCAGGAACATGAGTGCCATTACAAAGATGTATTGCGTGACGGCGTCAGGGAAGCGGCGCAGAAACCAGCGTGCCGCACGTGGAAGCAGATAGATTCCGCCTGCCACGAATGCCGTAATCTTCAGCGTGAACAAAGCCCAGAAGCCTAATCCAGCTCCGTTGCCGAATGAACCGACTATTGCCGCCAGTACGATGAGCGCCAAAGTAAGTGCAACCATCGATGAACCAACGCTGAGCGTTACGGCTTTGTGGCGCTGCAGTCCGTATTTGCAGACGATAGGGTAGGCAATGAGCGTGTTGGAAGACATTATGCTGCTGAGAAGCAATGCCGCCGCAGGCGTGTAGCCGATGAGAGAAACGCTTGTCCAGTAAGTCAGCCCGAAAGGAATGAAAAAAGTCAGCAGTCCGAAGGCCAACACCTTCGCTCCGTTGCTTTTCAGTCCCTCTACGTCCATTTCCAGTCCGGCAAGAAACATTATGTAATAAAGGCCCACTTTGCCGAAAAGTTCGAAAGAACTGTCTCTAACAAGGATGTTCATGCCGTATTTGCCCACTACCACACCGGCCAGCACCATTCCCACAATGTGCGGAATGCGCAGCTTTCCCATTACAATAGGCGCGGCAAGGATAATGAAGAGCACGACGAAGAAAATCATCGTCGGGTCGGTAATCGGCAGATAATTGGCAATGTGACCTATCATTCCTTATTGATTTTATTGCAAAGGTGCAAAAAAAATGTCAGAAATAACTTGGAATGTCTTGAAAGTTGTAATTTTGCAATAATAATTAAGATTTGGGAAAACAAGGCGAACAGTGCAGCCAACTCTGCCATAATGCCATTGTGAATATACCGGGCGTGAAAGTTTCCTGCAAGCAAGGTGACTTTTATTTCCGTTGAAGCTCAGATAAAACAAAAAACAAACTTAAATAAAAGATGAAAGTAGCTATAGTAGGCGCAAGTGGTGCTGTGGGCCAGGAATTCCTGCGCATCCTTGCCGAGAGAAATTTCCCTATTGACGACCTCGTGTTGTTTGGTTCGCAGCGTTCTGCCGGTACGAAATACACCTTCAGAGGCAAGGAATACGAAGTGAAGCTCCTTCAACACAACGACGATTTCAAGGGCGTAGACATAGCTTTCACGTCGGCTGGCGGTGGAACGTCGGAGGAATTTGCCGAGACCATTACTAAATACGGTGCGGTGATGATTGACAATTCAAGCGCTTTCCGCATGTGCGACGATGTTCCGCTCGTTGTTCCGGAAGTAAACGCAGAAGACGCCCTTGACCGTCCGCGCAACATCATTGCCAATCCAAACTGCACAACGATAATGATGGCTGTTGTTCTCAACCCAATCGACAAACTCAGCCATATAAAGAAGATACACATTTCGTCATACCAGAGCGCGTCGGGAGCCGGTGCCGCAGCTATGGCAGAACTGGAGCAGCAGTACAAGGACATCCTGGAGACGGGTGCAACGACACACATTAGCAAGTTCCCGCATCAGCTTGCATACAACGTTATCCCGCAAATAGACAAGATGACGCCCAACGACTATACCAAGGAAGAAATGAAAATGTATAACGAAACGCGCAAGATCATGCACTCAGACGTTCGCACCAGTGCTACATGCGTGCGCGTCTCGTCGTTGCGTTCGCACAGCGAGAGCGTGTGGTTCGAAACCGAGCAGCCGCTCAGCGTTGAGCAGATACGCGAGGCATTGAAAGCCGCTCCGGGCGTTACGCTTGAAGACGACCCTCAGAACTACGTCTATCCAATGCCGCTTGAAAGCGCAGGGCACGACGATGTATACGTTGGCCGCGTGCGCAAGGATCTTGCCGACGACAACGGCAACACGCTGTGGCTCACAGGCGACCAGATCAGAAAGGGAGCCGCACTCAACGCAGTGCAGATTGCAGAATACCTGATAAAGGTTGGAAACGTAAAATAGTGGAACATGCTTGAAACCGACTGTTCCATAATATTGAGCCACCTGTCGGTTGGTTATATAAAAGGCAAAGAAAAACGGGTAGTGAAGCAAGACATCAACGCAGCCTTGCACACTGCCCGTCTTACTTGCCTCATAGGCAACAACGGCGCAGGCAAGTCGACACTGCTTCGCACGGTGTCTGCATTCCAGCCCAAGCTCGCCGGCAGCATAACGATAGGCGGAAAGGATATAGACTGCTATACCCAAGGCGAACTTTCGCGTCTCATCGGTGTGGTGCTTACCGAAAAGCCGTCGGTACAGAACCTGAGCGTATTCGAAATGGTGGCAATGGGACGCAGCCCCTACACTGGCTTTTTCGGCAGACTGAGTTCAGCCGACAAGGAAATCGTTGCCGAAAGCATAAGGCTTGTAGGCATAGAAAAACTCGCACAGCGCCCCGTCGGAACACTCTCTGACGGCGAACGGCAGAAGATGATGATTGCAAAAGCCCTTGCACAACAGACGTCAGTTATATTTCTCGATGAGCCGACAGCCTTTCTCGACTACGGCAGCAAGGTAGGCACGCTGCAATTGCTGCGCCGCTTGTGTCACGAAGAGGAAAAAATGATATTGCTTTCAACCCATGACCTTGAGCTTGCGTTGCAGCTTGCCGATGAACTGTGGGTAATGACCCCGCAGAAGTTTCTTTCCGGCACGCCCCGCCAACTTGCCGACAACGGTGTATTGTCTTCGTTCATAGACAAACCCGGCTTGAAATTCTCTCCCGAAACGATGTCTATAAGAATAGTTTGATGCCGTTAGTGGCCGTGTTCCGTTGGCCAATCAAGAAACGGAATCTTTTCTTTGGCTTGCAAATCGCATTTTCTGAATTCAATAAAGAATACGTCCGACAGTTAACAAAGTTTAAAACATGGCGTCTTGGCAATTCCTTTATAATATTCTCGTTATATTTGCAGCAGAATTATCACGGGGTGCTGAGCAATCGGCTGAGATTATACCCATTGAACCTGATGCAGACAATGCTGACGCAGGGATTTGATATAACCGAAACAAAACGAGCCCCTACTCCATATAGAAAATGGAATAGGGGCTTTTTAAAATCCTGAAGGCTTGAAGCCGCGCTTTCATAGCTTCCCGTGGTAAATGAAACTTTTTCGATAATATACATTTACCTTTAAACGGAAGATACAAATGAAAGTAAACATCAACAACAAGTCAACCGAAACGCAAGCCACCAACATAAAACAGCTTGCCATGGAGCTTCAGCTCGAGGCAAAGGGCGTTGCCATAGCCTTGAACAACAAGCTCGTGCCGCGCACCGAATGGGAGAACACGCCCATATGCGAAGGCTCAGACATCGTCATCGTAAAGGCGTTTTGCGGAGGATAGAGGAATGTTGCAGTTCATTTCACACGCCACGCCGCAACTATCCATGCTTGAAGGCATACGCATGGCACTGGCAGGCGGATGCCGCTGGGTGCAACTCCGCATGAAGGAAGCCACGGACGATGAAGTCATGCCTGTGGCTATGCAGGTTAAAACTTTGTGTAAGGAAGCCGGCGCTACCTTTATAATCGACGACCGCGTGCATCTGGCAAAGACCGTGGGTGCAGACGGTGTACACTTAGGCAAGAACGACATGCCCATAAGCGAAGCTCGCCGCATATTGGGCGGGAATTTCATTATAGGCGGCACTGCAAACTCTATCGACGACGTTGTGGCGCACTATAACTCAGGCGCCGACTACATCGGTTGCGGGCCGTTCCGTTTCACAACCACAAAGAAACGCCTTTCTCCAATATTGGGTATCGAAGGATACAAGCATATCATGAGCGAGATGAAGCGGCAAGCCATCACAATACCCGTTGTGGCAATCGGCGGGATAACTCTTGCGGATGTCCACGACATATTGGAAACAGGCGTCAGCGGCATTGCCGTCAGCGGAAGCATACTCACAGCCGATGATCCGGCAGAAGAAACACGAAAATTCGTAGAAACGATAAAAAAACATACACTATGGAAAAACTGACAATAGCAGGGCGGGAATTTTCTTCCCGCCTCTTCCTCGGAACGGGGAAGTTCAACAACAACACACTAATGGCGCAGGCAATCGAGGCGTCGGAAACGGAATTGGTTACGGTGGCAATGAAGCGCATCGAACTGGACGACAAGCAAGACGATTTGCTCACGCATATAACGAAACGTCCAGAAATACAGTTGCTTCCCAACACGAGCGGCGTGCGCAATGCCGAGGAAGCCGTGTTTGCAGCACAGATGGCGCGCGAAGCGTTCGGAACAAACTGGCTTAAACTCGAGATACACCCCGACCCGCGCTATCTCCTGCCTGATTCGGTGGAAACACTGAAGGCGACAGAAGAACTTGTAAAGCTTGGTTTCGTGGTTTTGCCTTACTGCCAGGCCGATCCCACGCTATGCAAGCATCTTGAAGAAGCTGGGGCCGCAACCGTTATGCCGCTGGCAGCCCCGATAGGAACAAACAAAGGCATGAGGATGAAGGACTTTCTGCAGATTATCATAGAGCAGGCCACCGTGCCGGTGGTCGTCGATGCAGGCATAGGCGCGCCTAGTCATGCAGCCGAGGCAATGGAGATGGGAGCAAGTGCGTGCCTCGTCAACACGGCCATTGCCGTTGCAGGCAATCCTGTTGAAATGGCGAAAGCCTTCAAGGAAGCCGTGGTCTGCGGCCGCAGAGCCTATGAAGCAGGACTGGGAGCAATCAGCGACTGCGCCGAAGCAAGCTCTCCTTTGACAGCGTTTCTTAACTGACAATAATCAAATACACACACATTATGCCACAAGACAACAAAGCCTACGCCAAGAGAGAAAAGGCTTATATGCAGGGAAAGATGTTCCCTTACATAAAGGTAGGTATGACGAAAGTCAACCTAACCCCAACTGTGACCAAAGACGAGCGCGGTATTCCACGTACGGAACCTAATGCTCCGGTTTTTATATATGACACAAGCGGCCCTTACAGCGACCCTGAAGTTAAAATAGACTTGAAAAAAGGACTGGATCGTATGCGTGAGCCGTGGATTGAAGAGCGTGCCGACACTGAGGAACTGCCGGAAGTAACAAGCGCCTATGGAAAAGCGCGGCTTGCAGACCACTCTTTGGACAGTCTGCGCTTCGAGCATATCAGAAAGCCGCGCAGGGCGAAAGCAGGCAAGAGCATAACTCAGATGGCATACGCCAAAGCGGGAATAATAACGCCTGAAATGGAATATGTTGCCATTCGCGAGAACATGAACTGCGAGGAACTTGGAATCAAGTCGCATATCACACCCGAATACGTACGCGAAGAGATAGCCCGCGGACGCGCCGTGCTGCCGGCAAACATCAACCACCCCGAAAGCGAACCGATGATTATTGGGCGCAACTTCCTCGTTAAAATCAATACCAACATAGGCAATTCAGCCACTACATCAAGCATAGAGGAAGAGGTGGACAAGGCTGTTTGGTCGTGCCGATGGGGCGGAGACACGCTGATGGACCTTTCGACGGGCGACAATATCCACGAGACTCGCGAATGGATAGTGCGCAACTGTCCGGTTCCCGTAGGCACAGTGCCCATTTACCAAGCTCTGGAAAAAGTGAACGGAAAGGTGGAAGAACTCAGTTGGGAGATATACCGCGACACGTTGATAGAGCAATGTGAACAAGGCGTAGACTATTTCACCATCCACGCAGGTATACGCCGTCACAACGTACATTTGGCAGACAACCGTCTGTGCGGTATCGTGAGCCGCGGCGGAAGCATAATGAGCAAGTGGTGCTTGCTTCACGACAGGGAGAGCTTTCTTTATGAACATTTCGACGATATATGCGACATCGTTGCGCAATACGATGTAGCGCTCTCGCTGGGCGACGGCCTGCGTCCGGGCTGCATTGCCGATGCCAACGACGCGGCACAGTTTGCCGAACTCGACACAATGGGAGAACTGGTGACGCGTGCTTGGGACAAGAACGTGCAGGCTTTCATCGAAGGCCCGGGCCACGTGCCGATGCATAAGATAAGGGAAAACATGGAAAGGCAGCTTGGCCATTGTCACGAGGCCCCGTTCTACACTCTCGGTCCGCTTGTAACCGATGTCGCTCCAGGCTACGACCATATCACATCAGCCATCGGTGCAGCTCAGATAGCGTGGCTTGGAACTGCAATGCTTTGCTATGTAACTCCGAAAGAGCATCTTGCGTTGCCAAACAAAGAGGATGTGCGCACTGGCGTAGTGACTTATAAAATTGCCGCCCACGCAGCCGATTTGGCCAAAGGTCATCCCGGAGCTGCCATAAGGGACAACGCTCTCTCCAAGGCTCGCTTTGATTTCCGTTGGCGCGACCAATTCCATTTGTCGCTTGACCCGGAACTCGCTCTCCGTTATTTTGAGGAAGCCGGACACACCGACGGAGAATACTGCACCATGTGCGGACCGAATTTCTGTGCTGCAAAACTTACACACGACCTTAGAAAATTCAGCAAGGATGATGCTGCAAAATAATTTCCAACCCGAAGAAAGATACCATCGGCAGATGCTTGTGCCCGAGATTGGCGAGGAAGGCCAGCGCAAGATACGCTCGGCGCGAATCCTGCTCGTTGGAGCGGGAGGATTGGGCTCGCCGATTGCCACTTATCTCACGGGCGCTGGAGTCGGAACGCTGGGGATAGTTGACGACGATACGGTGAGTGTCACTAATCTCCACCGTCAGGTGCTGTACAGCGAAGGCGAGGTAGGAAAGCCGAAGGCCGAATGTGCACGCAACAGACTGCACGGACTGAACGGCGACGTAGAGATTGTTGCTTATGCCGAAAGGCTGACAAAAGGGAATGCCGCTGAGATAATCAGCCGTTACGACGTCGTTGTTGACGGAATGGACAACTTTGCCACTCGCTTCATAGTGAGCGATGAGTGCAAGCGACAGGGAAAGCCTTATGTCTACGGGGCGATACGCGGACTTGAAGGCCAGGTTGCGGTGTTCTGCAACGGCAAATGCACATACCGCACGCTCTTTCCCGACGAAGCCGCAACGCTGGCGATGCCACATCCGGGCAAGGCCGTGCTCGGAACAACGCCTGCCGTGGTCGGGAGCGTGGAGGCAACGCAGGCAATAATGCTTGTTGCCGGTTTCGGCTCACCGCTGGTTGACAAGCTGTGGACCGTAGACCTTGCCACAATGCAGAGCTTTGTGGTCGAACTATAACAATGTTGAAGGACTGACGGGCTGCGACCTGACAAAGCAACAGGGTGCAGCCCGCCTAAAACAAACAAGAAAGGAAAATAAAATGTTTTCAGATGAACTGAAGAATATAGGCTGGCAGGAAACGACAGAGCGCATAGCTACCATGACCGAAACCGACGTGCTGCGCGCTCTTCACAAGGAACACTGCGGAGTTGAAGACTTTATGGCTCTGCTCTCGCCTGCCGCAGAACCGTATCTTGAGGAGATGGCACGCCTTTCGCGCAAGTACACAGAAGAGAGGTTCGGCAAAACGATGTCGATGTTCATTCCTCTTTATATTACGAACTCTTGTTCCAACTCCTGTGTCTACTGTGGTTTCCACATAGCCAACAAGATGGCACGCACAATCCTTACGCCGGAGCAGATAGAGGACGAATACAAGGCGATAAAACGACTTGCCCCTTTCGAAAACATACTGCTGGTTACGGGCGAGAACCCCGCAAAGGCCGGTGTTCCATACCTTGCAACGGCAATAGACATAGCGAAGAAATATTTCTCAAACGTGAAGATTGAGGTGATGCCACTCTCTGTCGAGGAATACAAGACGCTTGCTGACCATGGAATGAACGGTGTGATATGCTTTCAGGAAACCTACAACCGCGACCATTACAAACTGTATCATCCGCACGGCATGAAGAGCAAGTTCGAATGGCGATGCGACGGTTTCGACAGAATGGGGATGGCTGGCGTACATTCCATAGGCATGGGCGTTCTTATCGGACTTGAAAAGGAATGGCGCACCGATGTGACAATGATGGCTTACCACTTGCGCTATTTGCAGAAGCACTACTGGCGCACGAAATACAGCGTCAATTTCCCGCGCATGAGGCCAGCGCAGAACGAAGGCTTCCAGCCAAACTGTTTCATGACAGACCGCCAGTTGGCACAGGCAACCTTCGCCATGCGCATATTCGACCACGATGTGGACATTTCATACTCCACACGCGAACCGGCTTTCATTCGCGACAATATGTGTACGCTCGGCGTTACAACCATGTCGGCGGAGTCTAAGGTCAATCCCGGCGGCTATCACACTTATCCGCAAGCGCTGGAACAGTTTACGGTAAGCGACGAGCGCACGGCTGTGCAGATAAACTCGCGGCTGAAGGAACTTGGACGCGAACCCGTGTGGAAAGACTGGGATGCATCGTTCGACCTTATACGAAGAGCTTGAAAGTGATGACTATTGTAATAACACTTCCTTATTTTTTCGGCGGAGAGGCCGGACATATCGTCCGGCTCCTCCAGTCGGGAGTGGATCTTGTTCATATCCGCAAGCCCGAAGCCTCGTCTGAGGATACGGAACGCCTGATTTCCGAAATTCCGGCGGAGTTCCGCAATAGGCTCGTGCTTCACGACCACTACGAGCTGGCTCAGCGCTATTCGCTTTACGGCGTGCATCTGAACAGCCGTAACGCCGAACCACCCGAAGGTTGGGCGGGAAGCGTGAGCAGAAGCTGCCACACGCTGGAGGAAGTGGCAAGATGGAAGACCGGATGCAACTATGTCTCGCTGTCGCCCGTGTTCGACTCGATATCCAAGAAAGGGTATCGTGCCGCTTTTTCTGCGCAGGAACTTGCCCGTGCGAAGGCCGACGGCATCATAGACGGCAAGGTTTTGGCATTGGGCGGAGTTACTTTCAGCCGTATCGACGAAGTGCTGGCAATGGGATTCGGCGGAGCCATGATTCTGGGCGACGCATGGAAGACTGTTGCCGGCGCTGGAAAAGGCTTCTGCAACAGTGCAGATGCAACGTCCTGTCTCCGTCCTGTAGCGTTGTCGATAGCCGGTTCCGACTCGTCTGCGGGGGCGGGAATACAACAGGACATGAAGACAATGATGAGCATCGGAGTGTATTGTGCCACGGCGATAACTGCGATAACCTGCCAGAACACGCTTGGTGTGCACGGCGTCATGCCTGTATCGGCCTCCGTTGTGGGGGGACAGGTTGAGGCTGTCCTCGCCGACATGAACGTGACGGCCGTAAAAATTGGGATGTTGCCGGATGCAGAGATTGCCAAGTCTGTGGCAAACATCTTGAATTCTTACCGAAAGCGCAGCCGTTGCAATATCGTCTATGATCCCGTCATGGTGTCTACCAGCGGGCGCAGGCTTATGGCGGAAGATGCAGTAAGCGTGATAAAACGCGAATTGCTGCCCATCTGCACCCTTGTCACCCCCAACATTCCCGAAGCCTCCTGTCTGTTGGGGCATGCTTACAAGGGCAAGGCCGACGGATTGGCGCTTGCTGGCCGGTATAACGTACCTTTCCTTGTAAAGGGAGGACACGGTGACGATGCAGCCGTTGCCGTTGACATGCTTTTCATGCCCGATGGCACAGTGCGGGAATTTGCTTCCGAAAGGATTGCCAGCCACAACCTTCACGGCACGGGTTGCACACTTTCGTCGGCAATCGCAGCCTTTCTTGTCAAAGACAACAGTCTGCCGCAGTCGGTAAGCCTTGCCAAGCAAATCCTTTCGCAGGCGATAGCCAGGGGAAAGGACGCACGCATAGGCAGAGGCAACGGTCCGCTTATGTTTGAAGGGCTTTTGTAAAACGTAATGTAATAGCTTGGTTGCCGTTTTGTTTAAACGTCGTTTCTGCGGCAATCAAGCTTCGTTGAATCGCAGACGAAGTGTCGTCGCGTAGAAAAACCGGTGCACAGGAATTTTCCTTGTGTTCAGACAGAAGAAAAACGTCGGCAGGAACGGCATTCTTTTCGTTGCATGCAAACGTTTGCAACACCAGATGAAAAAATCCAATACCATGGTATTGAGAGAATAGAAAGTTTGCAGTATTTTTGCAACGGAAACCTATGAAACTGTAACCGTGGCAACTACGATGAAAGACATAGCCGAACACTTCGGCGTATCCATATCTACAATCTCACGTGCGCTAAGCGGCAGCCGGCGCGTGCGGAAAGATTTGTGTCAGGCTATTTGCAGCTATGCCAGAGAGAACGACTTCTATCCCAACAACTTGGCCAAATCGTTGAGAAACGCAAAGCGCGAGCCTGTTAAGGTAATTGGAGTAATCGTTCCCGAACTGACACACTATTATTTTTCTTCGGTGCTTACAGGCATAGAGGAAGCAGCCTCCGACCGCGGCTACCGCATCATCATTGCCATGAGCAAGGAAGACTACGAAAAGGAGGTGAAGATTTGCCAGATGATGGAAGCGCAGCAGGTGTGCGGAGTGATAGTGTCGCAGTCGAAAACCACAACCCGATACGATCATTTCAAGGCGTTGCTCAACAAAGGGATAACGCTGGTGTTCTACGACCGCATCTGCACAGGCGTGAATGCAAGCCTCGTCGTGGTGGATGACTACATGGGGGCGTTCAATGCAGTGACACATCTTGTGAAGACTGGCTGTCGTCGCATCGCATTCTACGGTATGAATGCTAATGCCGAAATTGGGAAAAACCGCTACAACGGTTATCGCGACGCTCTTCTTAAGGCAGGTCTGAAGCCGGATGAAAGCCTTATCGTTGCATGTGACAACCGGACAGATGCAGAACGCATAACGCCGCAACTGTTGAAGCGCACAGACAGACCGGACGCCTTTTTCTGTGTGAACGACGACACTGCGATAGGAGTGATGTATACGGCAAAACGCATGGGATTGAACGTTCCCGACGACATATCTGTGTGTGGATTCACCAACGGCGAACGTGCCGTGGCTTGCGACCCGCAGCTGACAACCGTAGAACAGCGCGGCGTTGAAGTGGGCCGGCAGGCAGCCACGATACTGATGGACAAGGTTGAGAAGATAACGCCGAAAGACAAGATCGAGAAGAGGGTTATAAGAACCCGTCTTGTAGTCAGAGGCAGTTCGCGCTAAGGTAGAAACAAAATAACATAATCATATACCAAATGAAACAGAAACAGGATTTAAGCTTTTGGAAGCTATGGAACCTTAGCTTCGGATTCTTCGGCGTGCAGATAGCTTACGCTCTGCAAAGCGCCAACATATCGAGAATCTTTGCAACACTGGGTGCCGACCCTCACTCGCTGAGCTATTTCTGGATTCTTCCACCGCTGATGGGAATACTTGTGCAGCCTGTGGTGGGAACGCTTAGCGACCGCACTTGGTGTCGCTTTGGCCGCCGCATACCTTACTTGTTCGTTGGTTCGGCAGTTGCCGTAGCGGTGATGTGCCTGCTGCCAAACGCCGGTTCGTTCGGAATGGCGGTAAGTACGGCAATGGTGTTCGGGCTGATTTCACTCATGTTCCTCGACACGAGCATCAACATGGCGATGCAACCGTTCAAGATGCTCGTTGGCGACATGGTAAACGAAAAGCAGAAGTCGCTCGCTTACTCCATACAGAGTTTCCTTTGCAACAGCGGTTCGCTCATCGGATACGTATTCCCGTTCCTGTTCACGGCACTGGGCATTGCAAACGAAGCGCCCAAGGGCGTAGTGCCCGATTCGGTAATTTATTCTTTCTATATCGGTGCGGTCATTCTCATACTGTGCGTGCTGTATACCACGCTTACGGTTAAGGAATGGGACCCCAAGGAATATGCGGAATACAACGAACAGAAACCGGCAGACAAGGCCGAGACAAAGTCAAACTGGATAGAACTGCTGAAGAACGCTCCGTCGATGTTCTGGAAAGTGGGTCTGGTGCAGTTCTTCTGTTGGGCGGCCTTCATGTATATGTGGACATACACCAACGGAACGATAGCTGAAACGGTTTGGCACACAACTGAGGTGTCTTCGTCGGCTTATCAGGAAGCAGGAAACTGGGTGGGCGTTCTGTTCTTCTGGCAGGCTCTTGGAAGTGTGGCATGGGCTGTTGTGTTGCCGAAAATAAAGAACGGCAAACTTGCCTACGCTTCAAGTCTGTTGATTGGAGCCGTCGGTTTTGCCGTTATGCCGTTCATCTCCGACAAGAACATGCTTGTCGTTCCGTTCCTTCTCATCGGATGTGCCTGGGCGGCGATGCTTGCAATGCCTTTCGCCTTTGTTACAAACGCGCTTGAAGGCTACGGACACAAGGGCGCTTACCTTGGCCTTTTCAACGGAACCATTTGTCTTCCGCAAATAGTGGCGGCTGCTGTCGGCGGCTCGCTGCTTGCAATGGTAGGCTCCCACCAGTATAACATGATGCTTGTTGCCGCAGTGTTCCTTGTTGTTGGCGCACTGAGCGTGGCGGCAATAAAGATAGAAAAACACAATGACAAACAATAAAATCTGAAAAACTGTTAACCATGACAATACATTTCACCATACAATACGCCACATCCTTCGGCCAGCAGCTGAAGTTGCATGTTGCACAGCCGGGCGAAGAAACTAAAACCCACGTCTTCGGCATGAACACCGTTGACGGACAGACTTGGCACTGCGAAATAACGAAGCCCGAAACGACTTCCGTAATAGACTATTTCTACACTGTGGAAAACGGCGACGGAGAGGAACGGCGCGAATGGACAACCGTATGCCACCGCCTGGAGACAAACGCTAAGCAAGGAAGCAATTATTATGTGAGCAACCGCTGGAACGAGATGCCGCAGGATTCATATCTTTACAGTTCAGCCTTTACCGACTGTGTGAACCGTCGCGGCCGTGCGCCCCTTCCATCGCAGGACAAAAAGAGCGTCATGCGCCTGATAGTGCGTTCGCCACAGTTGAGAGCAGGCTCGCGCCTTGCCGTTGTGGGCGGTGATGCTTATCTTGGCAACTGGAAAGCGGAACAGTCTTTGCCTATGTGGGAACACAACTACAATGAGTGGCTCGCAGAAATAGACGCAAGCAAACTGAGCGGAAGCCAGATGGAATTCAAGTTCATAGCTTTCAATGACAAAGGCGAAATGCTATGGGAAACGGGACACAACCGTTTGCTTGACATTCCACAGGAGAACGCAGACAGTGTAAACGTAGTTGAACTCGACCAGGCGTTCTTTGAGATTTGCAACGAAAAGCTGGCGGGAACGCTTGTGCCCGTGTTCTCGCTGCGTTCTGAAGGCGGGTTCGGTGTCGGTGACTTCGGCGATTTGAAAAAGATGATTGACTGGGTGGCGGAAACAGGGCAGAAAGTGCTGCAACTGCTGCCTGTCAACGATACGACCTCAACTCATACATGGACTGATTCATACCCGTATTCATGCATAAGCATCTTTGCTTTGCATCCCCAGTATGCTGATCTGCGCCAGCTTCCGGCAATAGCCGACAAGACAAAGGCGGCAGAGTTTGAAACGTTGCGCAAGGAACTTAATGCTTTGCCGCAGATAGACTATGAACGTGTAAACAACGCCAAGACTGAATATCTGAGAATTGTCTTCGCACAGGAGGGGCAAAGCGTTCTGAAGTCGCTTGAGTTCAAAAAGTTTCTTAAGGAAAACGACCATTGGCTCGTGCCCTATGCAGAATATTGCCATTTGAGAGACCATTACGGCAACGTTGATTTCTCTGCATGGAAATGGCATGAAAAATGGAACGAGGCAGACAGGGGAAAACTTGTAAACCCGCGTTCAAAAGAGTTCTCGGACGTGGCGTTCTACTATTACGTGCAGTTCCTGCTCGACAGGCAGATGCGTAGCGCCCATGAGTACGCTATGGCACGCGGCGTAATACTTAAGGGAGATATCCCTATAGGCGTGAACAGACATGGATGCGACGTATGGCACGAACCGCAATACTTCAACCTCAACTCACAGGCAGGCGCTCCGCCAGACGCTTTCTCTGTGAACGGGCAGAATTGGGGCTTCCCTACATATAACTGGCAACGGATGATTGACGACGGATGCCAATGGTGGATAAGGCGTTTTCAGAACATGGCAAAATATTTTGACGCTTATCGCATTGACCACGTGCTTGGATTCTTCCGCATATGGGCTATTCCGACAACATGTGTCCACGGACTTCTCGGGCAGTTTGCGCCTTCACTCGGTATGTCGAGACAGGAAATTGAAGGTTACGGACTGCATTTCCAGGAGGAACTCTTCACAAAGCCCTTCATTGCCCGTTGGATTATAGAACGTGTGTTCCGCGAAAAAGCCGAAACTGTGGCAGAAAAATATCTTAACCACGAGCACGACGACATATACAGCCTTAAACCCGAATACGACACAGAGCGAAAGATCGAAAAAGCCTTCTGCGGAAAAGAAACAGACGAAGACATATGGATTCGTGACGGGTTGTATTCGTTGGCAAGCAACGTTCTCTTTGTGCGCGACATAAACAATCCGGAACTGTTCCACCCCAGAATAACGGCACAGATGAACTTCATGTATGAAGCATTGTACGACTGCGACAAGGAAAAGTTCAACCGTTTGTACAACGATTACTATTATCGCCGCAACAACAACTTTTGGTATAACGAGGCGATGAAGAAGCTTCCGGTACTGGTTCAGACCACAAGAATGCTCGTTTGCGCTGAAGATTTGGGAATGGTGCCCGACTGTGTGGCGTGGGTTATGCAGCAACTGCGTATATTGAGCCTTGAACTGCAACAGATGCCAAAAGACCCTTCGGTAACTTTCGGCATACTCTCACGCAATCCGTACCGCAGTGTTTGCACTTTGTCCACTCACGACATGCCGACACTGCGCCAATGGTGGGACGAAGACAGTGAACGCACGCAGCAGTACTATTCAACAGTGCTCTATCGAAGCGGCAACGCACCGCATCCTCTGCCTGGATGGCTTGCAAAGGAGATTGTAAGTAACCAATTCACGTGTCCTTCCATGCTTTGCATACTTTCGTTGCAAGACTGGTTCGCCATCGACGAGAACCTGCGCCTGCCGGACGCTAACGCCGAGCGCATAAACATTCCCGCAAATCCCCGTCACTATTGGCGCTACCGCATGCACATAAGTCTGGAACAGCTTGTGGCAAACCGGGAATACAACGATACTGTAAAGGAACTCGTAAGGCAAACAGGACGATAGACCGCTTCCATTGTCCGCATACATGCACAACGGTAACTTTAACATAACTCATCATCAACAAAAAAGCATCATGAAACAGATAATCATCTCGTTTGCTGCCATTGCTGTTTCACTTATGGCGTCAGCACAGACCGTTACGTCGCCAAACGGTAACGTTTCGTTGAAGTTCTCGCTAACGCCAAACGGACAGCCAACCTATGAACTTGCATACAAGGGGAAAACCGTTTGCAAACCGTCGCACTTGGGTCTGGAACTGGCAAAAGACAAACACGCCTCGAAAGGCAATGCCGAGACAGACCTTATGGACGGCTTTGAGGAAACAGACTGCAAGACATCTGCTTTCGACGAAACGTGGAGACCCGTCTGGGGAGAGACCGCAACCATACGCAATAACTATAACGAAATGGAAATAGCCTTGAAACAGACTGCCACGAACCGCAATATTAAAATACGTTTCCGCGTATACGACTACGGCATGGGCTTGCGCTACGAGTTTCCGCAACAGGAAACGCTGAACTATTTCGTAATAAAGGAGGAACATACACAGTTTGCCATGGCTGGCGACCACACTGCCTACTGGATTCCCGGAGACTACGACACACAGGAATACGAATACCAGATAACTCCGCTCACAGGTATCAGTGCCGTGATTCGCCGTGACAGGGAAAAATACAAGAGCAACTCCTCGACAACAGTGTTCTCCGATACAGGAGTACAGACGTCACTTCAGATGAAAACGGCGGACGGTCTCTACATAAACATACATGAGGCCGCATGCATCGACTATCCGACAATGCATCTTAACCTCGACGAAAAGACTCTGACTCTGGAGTCATGGCTCACGCCCGACGCTGTGGGAAGAAAAGGCTTCATTCAGACACCGTTCAATACGCCTTGGCGCACAGTGCTTGTAAGCGACGATGCACGCGATATGCTCTCCTGTAAACTTACGCTCAACCTTAACGAGCCTTGCAAGATAGAAGACACATCGTGGATTCATCCCACAAAATATTGCGGAGTGTGGTGGAACATGATCGTTGGCACTAAGTCGTGGACGTATACAAACGACTATCCCTCGGTGCGCTTGGGCGTAACGGATTATAACAGCTGCAAACCCAACGGAACACACGGGGCGACAACGCAGGAAGTGAAGCGCTATATCGATTTTGCCGCCAAAAACGGACTTGACCAGGTGCTTGTTGAGGGATGGAACATAGGTTGGGAAGACTGGTTCGGTCATCAGAAACTTGACGTTTTCGACTTCGTTACGCCATATCCCGACTTCGATATAAAATATCTGAACGACTACGCACATTCAAAGGGAGTGAAACTGATGATGCACCACGAAACCTCAGCTTCGGTTCTCAATTACGAGCGTCATCTTGAAGACGCGTTCAATTTGATGAACAAGTACGGATATGATGCAGTCAAAACCGGTTACGTCGGCGATATCATTCCCCGCGGAGAATATCATTACAGTCAGTTGATGAACAATCACTACCAACGTGTCGTGGAGCAAGCTGCAAAGCATCATATCATGGTTAATGCCCACGAAGCGACACGTCCGACAGGAATTTGCCGCACTTGGCCAAATCTCGTAGGCAACGAAAGCGCACGCGGAACTGAGTACGAAGCTTTTGGCGGTTCGGTTCCTTATCATACTGTCATGCTGCCTTTCACGCGCTTGCAAGGCGGACCTATGGACTATACTCCAGGCATCTTCGAAACGAAACTTTCTGATTGGAGCGACAACAAGAGTTTCGTACATTCCACTCTGTGCGGTCAGTTGTCGCTGTATGTCGTGATGTACAGTCCGTTGCAAATGGCTGCCGATCTGCCGGAACACTACGAAAAATATGATGACGCCTTCCAATTCATACGTGACGTAGCGTGCGACTGGGACGACTCAAAGTATCTCGAAGCAGAACCAGCCAAATACATAACCGTGGCACGCAAGGCTAAAGGCACAGACAACTGGTTTGTTGGCGGTAAGACGGGCGAAGAAGCCCATACGGCAGTTATGAAAACGGATTTCCTTGACAAGGGACGCAAGTATGACTGTGTGATATACCAGGATGCAAGCGACGCTGATTTTGAAAGCAACCCCAAAGCATACAAGATTGCCCACCGCACCGTAAAGAGGGGCGACGTTATAAAAATTCGTGAGGCTCGCGGCGGCGGATTCGCAGTATCACTGATAGCGAAATGACTGCAACACCAGATTTTCAAAACGGTTCTGACATGAAAATACAAAGCATATTTCTTTCAAGCCTTCTCGTTTCTATTCTGCCGCAGGCAATAGAGGCGCAGAACACCTTTCAGGAGATGACATACTCCAAGGAAAACACCACGTTCCGCCTTAACGCTCCTGAAAAACCGACATTGCGCATTTACACTTCGTCCGATGCTGTCAAGGCTTTCAAGGCTGTTAAGATGAAGCAGGTAACGGCAGGGGTATGGGAGGCAACGGTGAAAGGAAATCTTGACGGGAAGTTCTACACCTTTGATACAGGCCACGGCGAATGTCCGGGCTTGTTTGCCAAGGCAGTCGGAGTTAACGGAAACCGCGCCGCAATACTGGATTTGCGGTCTACAGACCCCGAAGGGTGGGAGAATGACCGTCGTCCGGTGCTCAAGACACCGGCAGACCTTGTTATCTATGAGCTTCACCACCGTGATTTCTCTATAGACCCGTCGTCAGGAATATATAACGGAGGAAAGTTTCTCGCTCTTTCAGATCCGAAGGCGTTGGAATATCTTCGGGAGCTAGGCGTAAACGCAGTGCACATACTGCCCTCTTTCGACTATGCTTCTGTCGACGAGACACATCTCGACGTCCCGCAATACAACTGGGGCTACGATCCGAAAAACTATAACGTTCCAGACGGTAGCTATTCCACTGATCCGTATCGTCCGGAAGTGAGAATAAAGGAATTCAAACGTATGGTGCAGTCGCTTCACAGGGCCGGAATAAGAATTATACTCGATGTCGTTTACAATCATACCTTCGATATCGCCAACAGCAACTTCCAGCGCATCAACCCCGACTATTATTACCGCAAGAATGCAGCCGGCGAATATTCCAATGGTTCGGGCTGCGGCAACGAAACGGCCTCTGAGAAACCGCTGATGAGGCAGTATATGATTGAAAGCGTAGAGTATTGGGCCAAGGAATACCACATAGACGGTTTCCGTTTCGACCTTATGGGCGTTCACGACATAGAGACGATGAATCAGATAAGGCGTGCAGTGGCCGACATAGACCCTACCATTTATATATATGGCGAGGGGTGGAGTGCCGGAAGCTGTGCTTATCCAACCGAAAAACTGGCAATGAAGGCAAACACCCGAAAGCTGGACGGAATAGGAGCTTTCTGCGATGACATGCGCGATGCACTGCGCGGACCTTTCAGCGACGATACAAAAGGCGGCTTTCTCGCAGGCGTTCCGGGCAACGAGGAAAGCGTGAAGTTCGGAATAGCAGGCGGCATAAGCCATCCTGACATAGACATGGCAAAGGTAAATTACAGTAAAACACCATGGACCAACTCTCCAACGCAGATGATAAGCTATGTGAGTTGCCACGACGACATGTGTCTGACGGATCGTCTCAGGGCGAGTGTTCCGGACATCACGCAAGACGAACTGATACGTCTTGACTTGCTTGCGCAAACAGCTGTGCTCACTTCGCAGGGCGTGCCCTTTATTCTCTGCGGAGAAGAAATGCTGCGCGACAAGAAGGGTGTGCACAACAGTTACAATTCGCCCGATAGCGTGAACCATCTCGACTGGAACAATCTTAAACGCTACCCTGAAGTTTTTGCGTACTACAGTTCTCTCATCGCTTTGCGCAAGGCACATCCGGCGTTTCGCCTTGCCGATGCAGACAAGGTCAGGCAGCACCTGCACTTTATCGACAGTCCTGCCGGAACTGTGGCGTTTCGTCTTTCCGACAACGCCGGTGGTGATGAATGGAAAAACATTGTCGTAGTGTTGAATGCCAACAAGACCGCTTCCGAAATACCTGTTCCTCAAGGCCGGTACACAGTGGTCGTTGCCGACGGGAAAGTGAATGCCGACGGCATTTCAACTGTGGAAGGCGCCAAAGTAAGCGTCGGCCCGCAGCAGGCTCTTGTTATGCACGACTGACAAATGCAAGCGGGGAAATCATTATTAACACCAACCTTATTATGAAGAAACTACTGACCGCCCTTCTGCTGGGCACAACGCTAATGATTAACGCAGCAACGAAAATAGAACGGATAGAACCCACCGACTGGTATGTGGGGATGAAGAATCCTACTTTGCAGCTTATGGTTTACGGCAAGGATATTCGCAGTGCAGATGTCGCTACCGATTATCCCGGAGTGCGCATAGACAGTCTTGTGCGACTTGACAGTCCAAACTATCTGCTTGTTTATCTTGACATAAAGGACGCAAGGCCCGGAACGATGAAACTGACGTTCCGGGGCGCAAAAGGCAAGGAAACTGTTGACTATGTGCTTAAGCAACGCCAGATGGACGGCGACAAGCGCATGGGATTCACCAATGCCGATGTCGTTTACATGATCATGCCCGACCGCTTTGCACAGGCACGTGCCGACAAAGGCAGCACAAAAGGGCTCAATCCGTTTTCCTTTAACCGCAAAGAGCCAAGTTTGCGCCACGGAGGAGACATCGAGGGAATACGCCGTCACCTTGACTATTTCAACGAGTTAGGTGTAACGGCGCTGTGGTTCACGCCCGTGCTTGAAAACAACTCGCCCGACCATGGCAATACAAGCACATACCACGGTTACGCCACGACCAACTATTATCGCGTTGACCCGCGCTTCGGAACAAACGACGACTACTGCCGCCTGATATCAGAGGCACACGGCAAAGGATTGAAAGTCGTTATGGACATGATATTCAATCATTGCGGTTTTGAGCACCCTTGGGTGAAAGACATGCCCGCTTCCGACTGGTTCAATGCACCTGAGTGGCTGTCGCCTGACAACCAAGCCAGAAACGTAAAGGTGAAGAATATTGACGGGACGGCGCAAGTTAACGACAAATACTTGCAGACAAGCTACAAGCTTACCCCTGTGCTGGATCCGTATGCCAGCAAGATTGACCTGCATGAGACGGTTGACGGATGGTTCGTGTCAACTATGCCTGATCTCAATCAGCGCAACGTCCACGTGATGACATACCTTATACAGAACAGTGAATGGTGGATTGAAACGGCAGGAATAGACGGAATACGCATGGACACTTACCCGTATGCCGACCGAAAGGCAATGGCGAGATGGATGGAAGTGCTCAACAACGAATATCCAAACTTCAACACCGTGGGCGAGACTTGGGTCACAGAGCCTGCCTACACAGCGGCGTGGCAGAAGAATTCAAGACTCAGCTCGATAAACTCAAATTTGAAGACGGTCATGGACTTCAGCTTCTTCGACCGCATCAACCTTGCAAAGAACGAGGAAACAGATGCCTGGTGGAATGGTTTGAACCGTGTCTACAACTCGCTTTGCTACGATTATCTTTACGAGAACCCCTCAAGCGTGATGGCTTTCATTGAGAACCACGACACCGACCGCTTCCTTGGCAACGGACAAGACACGCTTGCGCTGAAGCAGGCTCTTGCACTGCTGTTGACCATAAATCGAATTCCGCAGCTTTACTATGGAACTGAAGTGCTGATGAACGGTACAAAGAACGTGTCTGACGGGTATGTGCGCAAAGACTTCCCCGGCGGTTTTCCCGGCGACGCTCACAACGCTTTCACAAGAGAGGGACGCACAAAAGAAGAAAACGCCATGTTCAACTGGCTCAGTCGCCTTTTGCACTGGCGGCAGGGGAACAAGGTTGTGACTGAAGGCAAACAGACGCAGTTCATACCGCAAGACGGCGTGTATGTGGTGGCGCGCACGCTGGGCAACAAGGCCGTAATGACAGTGCTCAACGGAACCGGCAAACAGAAGAAACTTTGCGTTTCGCGCTATGCCGAAATAATAGGACAGAGCGTTGAGGCAAAGAACATACTGACAGGCCGCACTGTGAACATTTCGCGCGACGTTACGCTTCAGCCGCGGGCCACAATGGTTCTTGAACTTGAAAGGTAACAAATTCATTATAGTCTGCTGTGGCAGGCTTAACAACAAGCAATCGGAAGAATGAAAGAAAGAATGAAGAAAAAAATACTGTTGTCTGTAGCCGCATTGGCGTGTCCGGCAATGCTGTCGGCGCAAGGATGGCCTGCACAGTGGCAGGGAGTAATGTTGCAAGGCTTTTACTGGAACAGCTATGACGCCACAAACTGGAAAAAGTTGGAAAGCCAGGCAGACGAGTTGTCGCAGTATTTCAAACTCGTATGGATACCGCAAAGCGCAAACTGCGGCGGCGAATCGATGGGATACGACGACCTTTACTGGTTCAGCGACTACAACAGCTCTTTCGGAACGGAGAAGGAACTGCGCTCAATGATTGCCACATTCAAAGGCAAGGGGCTTGGCACTGTGGCCGATGTGGTGATAAACCACAGGAAGAACGTGAGCAACTGGGTTGATTTCCCTGCTGAAACATACAATGGCGTGACCTATCAGCTGCAGAGCACCGACATTTGTGCCGACGACGACAACGGCAAGACTGCGGCATGGGCAAACAGCAACGGATACCAACTGAGCGCAAACAGCGATACCGGCACCGGATGGGACGGAATGAGAGACCTTGACCACAACAGCCTTAACGTTCAGGCAAACGTGAAGGCATATCTCGACTTCCTTCTTAACGACCTTGGATATGCCGGAGTCAGGTATGACATGACAAAAGGTTATGCTGCAAAATTCACCGGTCTGTACAACGCTGCCGCAAAACCGCAGTATTCCGTGGGCGAATACTGGGACGGTGCGAAGCAGAGTGTTGCTGCATGGATAAGCGGGACAACGGTTGACGGTGCAGTGCAAAGCGCCGCTTTCGATTTTCCTTTGCGCTATTCCATCCGTGACGCAGCGAACTACAGCAACTGGACAAAGCTGAAGAACGGCGGACTGGCCACAGACAAGAATTACTCGCGTTATGCCGTAACGTTTGTAGAGAACCACGACACTGAAAAGCGCGAAGATTCAGATCAGGATCCGGTTAAAACCGATACGCTTGCAGCCAATGCCTATCTGATTGCAATGCCCGGAACGCCGTGTGTCTTTCTGAAACACTGGAAAGACTGCAAGGCTGACATCAAGAACATGATACTTTTGCGCAATCTTACGGGGATACACAACCAAAGCGAATGGCAATGTGTTGAGAGTTCGGTGCCACGCTATGTTGTCTGCACTACCGGCGTTAACGGCCGCCTTATGGCAGCCGTGGGAACAACGGCAAACAGTTATCAACCGGACGCCAATGTGTGGGCTCTTGCCGCAGAAGGAACACATTACCGCTATTTCTTGGAACGGAGTGCCGAAACGTCATGGGCAAGTCTGCCTTCGGGCGAATATTCCACTGCTTCGTCGGTTAAGCTTATTGCCGTTTCTTCCGACGATGCTGCAAGGATAGTATACACTCTCGACGGTTCGCTGCCAACGGCACAAAGCCCTGTAGTGGACAACGGAACGGTGATAAGTCTTCCGGATGGCGAGACAACGCTGCGCGTTGCACTCCTTTCGGGTGGAGAAGTAAAGGGGATGATAGAGCGGAAGTACAACGTAAGGTCTTTCAAGCCCTATGCCATAACCGTGAATGTGAACGTTGACGAAGTCGGATGGCAGGGCATGAACGTATGGTCGTGGGGCGGCGACGGGTCGCACGGCACTTCCGTAGCTTCATGGCCGGGCGACAATGTTACGGCAACGGCGAGCCAAGGCGGGAAGATGTGGTATACGATGGACTACACAATGAACTCTGCCGACGATTACGTCAACTTCGTGTTCAACACTTCCAACGGCAGCGTGCAGACGGAGAACGTGCAGAACGTGAACAAAACATCCTATTTCGTTGTATCAACTCAGAAGGACGGCCAGGGGCATCACTTGGTAAACGACGTCACTTCCGACTACGTTACGGGAATAAAAGGCTTGGAATCAAATGCCGGACAACAGTCAAGGGCTACGGCAGTGCAGACACTTGGCGGACAGACGGTGCGCCGTTTCCCGTCGCATGTATCTCCATCCGAAGCCGTTTCCGGTCTGCCGGCAGGAATATATATAGTCGACGGAAAGAAAATAGTGAAGTAAGCGCATACGGGTAAACTTAATTGATAGGAAGCCGCGCCTCTTGCAGTTCGCCAGCAGAGGCAAGACTTTCTTGCAATATGCGGGCGTGGAACATGCAAACTATGTGTTCTGCGCCCGTTCCTTTGTGCCGGCAAAGCAGGTAAAAAGGAAAATGGAGCGTTTTGTCTGGCGTATCGCAGCTTTTTCACAGTTCGTGTCTGAAAATATCTGAACTGTGATAAAATTGAAAGCAAGTTATGATGAATTTGAAAGGAAGCTGTGTCGAAGCGGAAATCCTGTGGCTTTCGGATACGTTGGCGCTAAAATAGATTTGCCATCGGGCTGGAAATGAAGTAAAATTAGTAATTTTGCCTGTCGAAAACCTCTCCGGTGCATCTGCCGGCAAAAACAAAGCAACAATGAATTTCCTTGAAGAGAAAATCCTTGCCTGCGGAACAGTAAAGCAAGGAAACATACTTAAGGTGGACAGTTTCCTTAACCATCAGATAGACGTGGATATATTGCGTCAGATTGGCAACGAACTCAAACGCCGGTTTCGCGGCACTCCCGTAACCAAGATACTTACTATCGAGGCAAGCGGCATAGCGATGGCTGCGTTTCTCGGCAACCTCTTCGACGTGCCCGTGGTGTTTGCCAAGAAAGGGGAAACGGCAAACAGCACAGACGACAAGTACATGTCGCACGCCTATTCCTTTACTCACAAGAAGATGAACAACGTCTTCGTGTCGAAACCCTACATGAAGTCAACCGACAAGGTGCTTGTTGTGGATGATTTCCTTGCCGACGGACAGGCAGTTTCAGCACTGATAGATATCGTAGACCAGGCGGGAGGCGAGATTGTGGGCATAGGAATAGCCATAGAAAAAGGGCAGCAGAAAGGCGGACGCTTGCTTCGCGAGAAAGGCTATCGCGTTGAATCCATCGCCATCATCGACGGAATGGACGACACCACAGGCGAGATTAAGTTCCGCCAGGCGTGACACCGGTCACTCGCCGCGCATCAACCTGTTTACCTTCTTGAGGAAAAAGATGTAATAGAGCACGGCGGCCAGCGTTAGGCAAACGGGGAAAGCAGTCCATATGCCTGTTATTCCCAAGTGCAAGCGTATGCCCAGCACATAGCTCGTGGGCAGAGAAACCAGAAAGTAGGCTACAAAGGCTATGAACATCATTGGCTTTACGTAAGCCGTACCGCGAAGAGCGTTGGCGTATATGCACTGCATGCCGTCGCCGAACTGATATATAATCATAAGCACGAGTACGGGCGCACACATCTCAGCTACTTCGGCACTGTCGGCAAACCAGTATCCAATCTGGTGGCGGAGCAGAAAAACCGGGATGCTTACCACAAATCCGATAAAGAGCGTTATGTGGAAACCTGCCGCCGCTACGGAACGCAGCTGTGTGTACTCTCTTTGTCCGGCGAAATAGCTTACACGCACCGATACCGCCGCCGCAATGCCGTAGTAGACCATGAAAAACAGTTGTGAAACAGTTATCATGATCTGGTGAGTGGCAAGAGCTGTGGTGCCAATCCAGCCAACCATAATCCCTGTAAGGGCAAACGCAGACGACTCCATGCCCATCTGCAGACAAACGGGCCAGCTTATCTTGTTTATGTCAACGAAGACGGAAGCGGAAAAGCGCGATGCGGAAAACGCTTTGCGGAAGTCGCAGTATTTTTCTCTGCTGAAAAAAATCGCGGCTGCCATGACACACATAGCGATGCGGCTTGCCATGGTTGAGATTCCCGCTCCCAACAAACCCATTTCGGGAAAGAAAGCAGGACCGTATATGAGCAGATAGTTTCCGATGATGTTTATTGCGTTGCCTGTCACCATTATATACATCGACGTTTTGGTGTTGCCTATCGCATCGAAGAACTGCTTGAAGGCATTGAACCAGCACACAAACGGAATGGACACAATATTGACCAGCATGTAAGGGCGCATCAGCGGAAGAAGTTCTTCGGGCTGGCCCATCAGATGGATGTTCAGATATACGGCAACGAGCACGGCGACGAGCAGAAGAGCAAGCGACGTTGCGGCAAAGAGACCGTTCTTCAGAATCGTTCCTATGTTGCCGTTCTCTCCGCGGCCGTACTGATGCCCTATCAACGGCGTCAGTCCGTAGCTAAAGCCAAGGGCAAGCACAAGTATTATGGCTACGATTGTGTTGACGAAGCTTGCCGCAGCAAGTTCTCTTACGCTGTGGTGGCCAACCATAAGGGTGTCGGCAAAGCCCAGCACTATGGTTCCAACCTGTCCTACCACAAGCGGAAGTCCAAGCCGCAGCAAAGTGCCGTAGTGTGTGCGGTATCTGTTTCTTATGTCAAGCATGTGTAAATTGGTTGTTTCTTGAATTGGGGCTGCAAAGATACGCCTTATCGGTTGAAAGACGAAATATAATTTGTGTAATTGACCGCAAAATAGTAATTTTGCCCAAATTTAAGGGTGGTCTTTTCCTTAAGGCCAATGCAGAGCGCGATGTTTTTTATTGCTCTGCAACCTTGAAGCTTTACCAAACCAAGGAACAGAAATGTCACAAATAGAAATAAGAAAAGTCGTTACAAAACGCGACTTGAAGCAATTCATCGACTTTAGATACGAACTTTACGAGGGTTGTCCTTATGACGCACCCAATCTGTTCAGCGACGAAATGAACACGCTGAGCAAAGAGAAGAACGCAGCGTTTGAATTCTGCGAAGCCCAGTATTTCATGGCGTTTGACAAGGAAACAGGGAAAATGGTGGGACGAGTGGCAGGAATACTGAACCACAAGGCAAACAAGAAGTGGGGCAGGGAAGACCTGCGTTTCGGATGGCTCGACTTCATTGACGATATAAATGTTTCGCGTGCCCTTTTCAATGCTCTTGAGGAGTACGGACGAGAAATGAACGCGACACACATCGTAGGTCCGCTGGGCTTTACGGACATGGACCCCGAAGGAATGCTGACATTCGGCTTCGACCAGTTGGGGACGATGGCCACACTCTACAACTATGACTACTATCCCAAGCACATGGAACAGCTTGGCGGATTTGAAAAGGACAACGACTATGTGGAGTACAAACTTATGGTCCCGAAGGAAGTTCCTGAGAAATACGCCAAAGTTGCCGCGCTGATAGAGAAGCGTTACAACTTGCACGTGAAGAAGCTGACCAAGCATGAGATATTCAAGGAAGGCTACGGAAAGCGTATCTTCGAAATCATCAATGAGACATTCAGCCATCTGTACGGATACAACGAACTTTCGGAAAAGCAGATAGCGCAGTACATAGACATGTACTTCCCGCTTGCAGACCTGAACCTTATAACGCTGATAGAAGACTGGAATGCAGACAAAAAAGTGGTTGGCGTTGGCATAACATTGCCTTCGCTTACACTTGCACTGCAGAAGTGCCGCCGCGGAAGACTCTTGCCCTTTGGATGGCTGCACGTGCTGAAGGCTTTGAAATTCAAAAGCGCAAAGATTGTTGACCTTCTTCTCATAGGCGTGTTGCCGGAATACAGGACAAAGGGTGCAAACTCGCTGCTGTTTGCCGACCTCATACCGCGATATGTTGAATACGGCTTTGAATGGGGCGAGACGCATGTTGAAATGGAAACAAACGACAAGGTGCAGAGCCAGTGGCAGTACCTTGATTGCACTCAGCACAAGCGTCGACGCTGCTACATCAAGGAGATAAAGTAAGAAAACAACAGGCGCACGGCGCCACAAACATACATCAAGTAAAACAGTAGTCAATGAGCGAAGACATCACCGAAAGCCTTGCTGCCGGAAATGTGCAGGAAGAACATGTTGAATATACAGACGACAGCATACGCCATCTGTCTGACATGGAACATATACGCACCCGTCCTGGAATGTATATCGGACGGTTGGGCGACGGTTCCATACCTGAAGACGGAATATATGTGCTGCTGAAAGAAGTCGTTGACAACTCAATCGACGAGTTCCGCATGAACCAGGGAAAGCGCATTGAAGTGGACATAGAGGACCACCGCACCGTTTCGGTGAGAGACTACGGGCGCGGCATTCCGCAGGGCAAGCTCGTTGAGGCTGTAAGCATGCTGAACACCGGTGGAAAATACGATTCAAAGGCTTTCAAGAAAAGCGTGGGACTTAACGGCGTGGGTATAAAAGCCGTAAATGCCCTAAGCCTTAACTTTGAAGTAAGCTCATTCCGCGACGGAACCGTCAGGACTCTGAAGTTCGAGCGCGGCAACTTGACATACGACCAAACGGAAGAAACGCAAGACGAAAACGGTACGTTCATTCACTTTGAGCCCGATGCAACGCTGTTCAAGAACTTTTCGTTCCATGACGACATTATAGAGACAATGCTCCGCAACTATACCTATCTGAACACGGGGCTTGCCATAATGTACAACGGACGCAGAATCCTGAGCCGCAACGGTCTGAAAGACTTGCTCAACGACACGATGACAAACGAAGGCATCTATCCCATCATCCATCTAAAGGGCGAGGACATAGAGATTGCGTTTACACATACAGGCCAGTACGGTGAAGAATACCATTCTTTCGTCAACGGACAGCATACAACGCAGGGTGGAACACACCAAAGTGCCTTCAAGGAACACATTGCAAAGACAATAAAGGAATTCTTCAACAAGAACTTTGAGTATACCGACATTCGTAACGGACTTGTCGGCGCTATAGCCATAAACGTTGAAGAACCGATGTTCGAGAGCCAGACAAAGATTAAACTCGGTTCGCAGACAATGAGCCCCGAGGGAGTGACCGTAAACAAATACGTCGGCGATTTCATAAAAACGGAAGTGGACAACTTCCTTCACCGCAACAGCGACGTTGCGGAGGTTATGCTGCAAAAGATACAGGCAAGCGAGAAAGAACGCAAGGCTATGGCAGGCGTGACGAAACTGGCACGCGAAAGGGCTAAGAAGGCCAACCTGCACAACAGGAAGCTGCGCGACTGCCGTATTCACTACAGCGACGTGAAAAGCGACCGCAAGGAAGAAAGCGCCATTTTCATAACCGAGGGAGATTCTGCAAGCGGAAGTATAACAAAAAGCCGCGACGTTAACACACAGGCCGTTTTCTCGCTGAGAGGAAAGCCGCTAAACTCATTCGGACTGACAAAGAAGGTGGTTTATGAAAACGAGGAGTTCAATCTGCTGCAGGCTGCGCTTGACATTGAGGAAGGACTTGACACTTTGCGCTACAACAAAGTTATCGTCGCAACCGATGCCGATGTCGACGGAATGCACATCAGACTCCTGATAATAACATTCTTCCTGCAATTCTTTCCTGATCTTATAAAGAAAGGTCACGTTTATGTCTTGCAGACACCGCTTTTCCGCGTGAGAAACAAAAAGACGAAGATAAAGTCGAAGCAGGTCAAAGCCTCGTCAAACTCAAAAGGCGATTTCATCACGCGATACTGCTATACCGAAGAGGAACGCCAGAATGCTATAACGGAACTTGGTCCAGACCCGGAAATAACGCGTTTCAAAGGTCTTGGAGAGATTAGTCCCGACGAATTCAAAAACTTTATCGGTCAAGACATGAGACTTGAACAGGTAACGCTCCACAAGACAGACCAGGTGCAGAAACTTCTTGAATACTATATGGGAAAGAACACGCCGCAGCGTCAGAACTTCATCATAGACAATCTCGTTATAGAGGAAGACAGACCTGAGGACGAGGAAAACGTGTATTGAAACAAGCCTACGCGCAAGATTATAAAACAATGAAAAAACATCTATTTGCTATTATATTGGCATTTACACTCGTGTCATCATATGCCTCGGCACAGTTGAGAATGGACAACGACAGCCCTGTAAGGAAACTCTTGCAGGCAGAATGGCTCGTAAACAAGTTCTATGTCGATTCAGTAAACGAGAACAAACTCGTGGAGGACGCCATACGCGGAATGCTCGACAAGCTCGATCCGCACTCTTCTTACACCACACCTGAGGAGACCAAGCAGATGAACGAATCGCTGCAAGGCAATTTCGACGGCATCGGCGTGCAGTTCAATATGGTTGAAGACACGTTGCTCGTAATACAGACAATATCCAAAGGTCCTTCAGAGCGTGCCGGCATTGTGGCCGGCGACCGTATCGTTGCCGTTAACGATACATCCATCGCAGGAGTGAAGATGCCGCGCGACAAGATTATGATGCGTCTGCGTGGTCCGAAAGGCACAATGGTTAAACTCTCCGTTGTGAGACGCGACGTTAAGGACACGCTCGTGTTCAATGTGAAGCGAGACAAGATTCCGGTGAAGAGCCTCGATGCTTCGTATATGATTCGTCCGTCGGTGGGATACATTCGTATTGCCAGCTTCGGAGCTACGACCTACGACGAGTTCATGGCGGCAGTGACAAAACTAAAGGCTGCGGGAATGAAGCATCTTATCCTAGACTTGCAGGAGAACGGCGGCGGATACCTTCAGGCGGCTGTGAAGATTGCCAATGAATTTCTTCCCGCCAAAGATCTTATTGTCTATGCCAACGGACTAAGTTCGCCCAAGGCCGAATATAAGGCAGACGGAAGCGGAACTCTGCTCGACGGAAAGGTGGTAGTGCTTGTGAATGACTTTACCGCATCGGCTGCCGAAATCGTTTCAGGTGCAATTCAGGACAACGACCGTGGAATGGTGGTCGGTCGAAGGACTTTCGGAAAAGGTCTCGTGCAGAGACCGTTCGATATGCCCGACGGCTCGATGATTCGCCTCACTGTTGCACATTATTATACACCGTCGGGACGTTGCATTCAGAAGCCTTATAAGAAAGGTGACCTTAAGGATTATGCCATGGACTTTGAGAAACGCCTGAAACATGGCGAACTTATGAATCCGGACAGCATCCATTTTGCCGATTCGCTCAAGTTCTACACCTTGCGCAAGCATCGTGTGGTTTACGGCGGTGGCGGAATAATGCCCGATTATTTCGTTCCGCTCGACACGATGACGTATACAAATTATCACAGGCAACTGGTGGCAAAGAATATCGTAACTGAGGTTGTTCTGCGTTACATCGACAACAACCGCAAGGCGCTGAGGAAAAAATATCCGTCGTTCGACAAATTTGAATCTTCTTACACCGTTCCGCAGAGTGTGTTCGATGAATTGAAAAAACAGGCGGAGAAGAAAAACGTGAAACCAAAGGACGACGAAGAAGAAACGCACACCATGCCTTATCTGTCGAACCAACTGAAGGCTCTTGTGGCACGCGACATATGGGACATGGACGAGTATTTCCAGATTATTAACCAGACAAGCCAGATTGTGAAGAAAGGGCTTGAGGTAATCGACAAAGAGTGACACTGCACAAAAATCAGCGGCCTTCTTTCACAAACCAACCGCTGTCTTTTATGAATTCGTAACCGATGCGGCAGCGAAGGCAGTCGCGGCGGTCGCAATATTCCTTTTTCAGCTGCACGATAGCCTGGCTGTCGGCAGCTGTTTCTATTTCCATTCCACATTGTCTCCACATCCGCGTGATGTTGTTGTCTTCAGCTTTCAGCTCTTCAAGGAGACGGAACGCGCGGTCGCAGAGACTTTCGTCGCCATGTTGTCTGCCATAGGCAAACAGTATAGGTATGACGGTGTTCAGGATAACTATGTCGACAGATTTTCTCGACAGGCGTTTTTCTGATTTCCTGCTTTCGCTGCCGAAAGAATAGTGCGTTTCCCAATAAGGCGTGACGCTTGTGTCGAATATCTTGCGCAGACCGTCGAGAGAGTCGCATGATATGATTTCAGCCAGCCCAGTTTTGCGTTCGCAGTAAAGGTTGGCAAGTTGCGAAATGCGTATGTTCGGGAAATTCTGCGGTCGAAGTCGCAGAAATTTCCACATGTCGGAAGGCATGGTCTCTAGCGAGAACTTATGCGAAAGATAGCGGTATTCGTGTTGCAGACGGTTGAAATACTCGTCTTTCAAAGCTTTGTCGCGGTGCCGTTGCGGAATGGTAGACGGTTGCAGAAGCCCAGCCTGTCCAAGGAAAATGGCCTCAATCTGGAAAATGTCGTCACGGTGATGTGCTGCACTTTTCAGCGACAGCGTTTCGGCCCACACCTCGAATGCCTCTCCGTTTATACCGAAACCGAAGTTCCGTGCAAGTGTCATGAAATATGCATCTTCCCACGAACCGTTGCTTTTCTTTACGCGTTCCGTTATCGAGGCCGTTTTCTTTTCAAGGCGTTCCGCCTGCAGAAAACTCATCCAGCTGTGGAGCGTCAGTTTCGACAGCCTTGGTATGATGCTGTGGCAAGGCGGAAATCTGTCTTCGGCAAGCAGACTTTCGTAATTTAGCCTTACGTATTCCGGCACGTCCATTTGCATCTGGTTCACTGTCTCCCCGCGGCTTGTCGTAACGGGAGTGTTGTCGCTGCCAACCACGTGCAGAATGGTGTTGTCGTAAGCTGAGTCTTTGTCGTGACCATGAAGAAACCAGTCGGAAGCCTTGTCGTGAATCTCCACGTTTCCCACCCACAAAATTCCGCAAATCTTTACCTTTGCGTTGAAGAAGTCCGGTCCGGCATTTCTGTTGTGCAGTCCGGGATCTATAATCTCCACGTCTTCTCCCTTGTTTGTGGTAAGGGCGTGCAGCGGAAACAGCCTGTGTTTCCATATATAGTGAAGAAGCATTTCCATAGTGGCAGGCGGTTTTATCATGGTTAAAGTTATGCGAAGATAGCTAAATCCTTTAAAAATGCCGCTGCACAAGGTGACAAAAAACTAACGCCTGAGGCTTTTTTCTTTTGGCTGGGCATATAAATTGCCGAAACAATGTTGTTTTGGAAAACATTGCGTATATTTGCAGTTAGCAAATGCGGTAACCTTGCGGCATGTTGACGATGTTTTGCTGCTGCAACAAGCGGTAATCGCTTTTGCTCATAGCGTGGACCGGATGGGCGCGCCTTGAATTTAATGGATGAACAACAATGACTTATTCAATTGAAAAAGTAACAACGTTGATTGGAGCACGCAGATATGGCGAACGACCTGCGGCCATAGGTTTCCTGTTGACGGACAGCCGTTCTTTGTGTTTCGCCGAAGAAACGCTGTTCTTTGCGTTGAGATCAGGACGTAACGACGGCCATGATTTTATACCCGACCTTTACAGGCGCGGTGTGAGGAACTTTGTCGTTGACACTCTGCCAGGCAATTTCGATACAGTTTACGCCGATGCCAACTTCCTTAAGGTGATAAGTCCGCTTGAGGCTTTGCAGCGTCTTGCCGAACGCCACCGCGACGAATTCAACATTCCCATAGTCGGAATAACCGGAAGCAACGGTAAGACAATTGTGAAGGAATGGTTATACCAGCTGCTTTCACCGTCGTATAGCGTGACACGCTCGCCGCGAAGCTACAATTCGCAGATTGGCGTACCACTGTCTGTGTGGCTTCTTGACGAGAAGAGCCAGATAGGCGTGTTTGAAGCAGGCATAAGCCAACCCGGTGAGATGCTTGCTCTTCGCGACATAATCCAGCCAACCGTTGGAGTGATAACGAACATCGGAACCGCTCACCAGGAGAACTTCAGCTCCGTTGAAGAGAAAGCGCAGGAAAAGCTGAAGCTTTTCCACGATGCCGAAGTTATTGTCTATCCGGAGGACGATGATGTGATTGCACATTGCGTTGGAATGGACAAATTTAGCGGCAAGCATGTGTCTTGGTCTTTGAAGAATACAGAAGCGACACTGTTTGTAAAGAACATAGAGAAAAAGGACAACAAAACCACAGTAACCTATATTTATAATAAAGGTGAAGAGGCAAACTATTCTCTGCCTTTCATCGACGATGCTTCGGTGGAGAATTCAATCACGTGCGCAGCCGTTTGCCTGTCGCTTGGCATAACGTATGCCCAGTTGGCGGAGCGCATGCCGCAGATAGAAGCCGTGGCGATGCGACTGGAAGTGAAGCAGGGACAACACGGATGCACCCTGATAAACGACTCCTATAACTCTGACATAAACTCGCTAGACATTGCACTCGATTTCATCAGCCGCCGTCCCGACCACAAAGGCCGTCGCCGCACGCTCATACTGAGCGACATTCTGCAGAGCGGAATGTCGCGCGAGGCTCTCTATGCAAAGGTTTCCGACCTCTGTGTAAAGCGTGGAGTGGAAAAGTTCATCGGCGTCGGGCACGACCTTATGGCCGAAGCCGGCAACATCATGGTGAGAGACAAATATTTCTTCCCTGACACACAAACATTTATTGGAAGCAACGTGTTCAATTCGCTGCGCGATGAAGTGATACTGGTAAAGGGCGCACGCACCTTCGGCTTCGACCGCCTGAGCGAACTGCTTGAGCAGAAAGTGCACGAAACAATACTTGAGGTAAACCTTAACGCACTTGTGGCAAACCTGAACTATTACCGTTCTTTCATGAAGCCCGAAACGAAGATGGTTTGCATGGTGAAGGCAAACGCATACGGCAGTGGGGCAGTGGAAGTGGCCAAGACGCTTCAGGATCACCGCGTGGACTATCTTGCTGTGGCTGTGGCCGACGAAGGAGTGCAGCTGCGCAACAACGGCATTACGGGCAACATAATGATAATGAACCCCGAAATGACGGCGTTCAAAACCATGTTCGACTACGATCTCGAACCGGAAGTGTACAGTTTCCGCCTGCTCGACGCACTTGTGAAAGCTGCCCGGCGCGAAGGCATAACCAACTATCCCGTGCATATTAAGCTGGATACGGGAATGCACCGCCTTGGCTTCAATCCGGAGAAAGACATCGACGAGCTTATTGACCGGCTGAAAAAACAGGATGCCATTATACCGCGCTCCGTTTTCAGCCATTTCGTTGGATCAGACAGCGACGATTTCGACAACTTCTCGAAGAAACAGTTTGAAACTTTCGACAAGGCAAGCCTCAAACTCCAGTCTGCCTTCTCCCACAAGATACTGCGTCATATCTGCAATTCAGCAGGAATAGAACATTTCCCCGAGCGACAGCTCGACATGTGCCGCTTGGGACTTGGACTTTACGGCATAGACAGCCGCGACAACCACATACTTAACAATGTGTGCACGCTGAAAACAACCATTCTTCAATTGCGCGACGTTCCTGCCGACGAGACGGTAGGATACAGCCGTAAGGGACACCTGACACGCGACAGCCGGATCGCAGCCATACCGATAGGATATGCCGACGGACTGAACCGTCGTCTTGGCTGCGGCAAATGTTATTGTCTGGTAAACGGGCAGAAAGCTCCTTACGTCGGCAATATCTGCATGGACGTAGCGATGGTTGATGTTGCCGGCATTCCATGCAAGGAAGGGGACACCGTGGAGATCTTCGGCGACGATTTGCCCGTCACGGTACTCTCGGACGTGCTTGGAACGATACCCTATGAAGTGCTGACAAGCGTGAGCGACCGCGTGAAACGCATTTACTACCAAGATTGACATTTTCCGTAGTTTTACATTTTTCCAACTGTTGACGTTGGGAAAATCAAAAAATATGTTATCTTTGCAAATCAGAAAAACATAAAACAATAAATATAAATCTAAAACAAAAGAAATGGCTTCAATACAAACTACTAAGATGTCCAACTTCCGTTGGGTGATGTGCGCGATGCTTTTCTTCGCAACAACCATCAACTACATGGACCGACAGGTACTGTCGCTGACATGGAAAGACTTTATTTCTCCAGAGTTCCATTGGAATGATGAGATTTACGGTAACATCACTGCCGTATTCTCTATCTTCTATGCCATAGCAAACCTCTTCGCAGGAAAGTTTGTAGACTTTATGGGCACAAAGAAAGGCTATTTTTGGGCTATCGTGATATGGTCGCTCGGTGCAGTGATGCATGCGGGATGCGGCGTGTTCACGGAACTGTGGGTAGGCGCCGATGCCTCTGCCGGCTCTGCAGCAGCAGCTCTGACAAAACTGACGGGCGATGTCGCAGTTGTAGTAGCAACAACAAGTATGTATGCTTTCCTCGTTTGCCGTTGCGTATTGGCCATCGGCGAAGCAGGAAACTTCCCCGCAGCCGTAAAGGTGACGGCAGAATATTTCCCGAAGAAAGACCGCGCATTCGCCACATCTATCTTCAATAGCGGTGCATCCGTAGGCGCTCTCGCAGCACCTGTTACAATTCCCGTGCTCGCACAGCTTTGGGGATGGGAAATGGCTTTCATCATAATCGGTGTCATCGGTTTCATATGGGCAGGCGTATGGATTTTCCTTTACGACAAACCTGCAAAATCAAAGTTTGTCAACGAAGCTGAACTTCTTTATGTTAACCAGGACGAAGACAACGACGCCCAGACAAAGGCAGAACAAGCTGCTTCTGACGAGAAAGAACCGCAGATGAGCTACATCGAGGCTTTCAAGCATCCGCAGACTTGGTCGTTCGCTTTCGGAAAATTCATGACCGACGGAGTGTGGTGGTTCCTCCTTTTCTGGACACCGGCTTACTTCTCTGACCAGTACGGCTACAAGTCATCCTCTTCAATGGGTATGCTCCTCATATTCACCCTTTACTTTATCGTAACGGTACTGTCGATCTTCGGCGGATATCTGCCAAAGCTCTTCGTTGAAAAGAAAGGCATGAATCCATATCAGGGCCGTATGCTCGCAATGCTTATATTCGCATTCTTCCCGCTGCTTGCTCTCTTCGCTCAGCCGCTTGGCGACGCTTACGGACCATGGCTGCCCGCAATCATCATAGGTATCGTCGGAGCAGGACATCAGGCTTGGTCGGCAAATATCTACTCAACAGTGAGCGACATGTTCCCCAAATCCGCCGTTGCCACCATTACGGGAATCGGAGCAATGGCTGGCGGTATAGGTTCTTTCCTCATCAACAAATGCTCGGGCAACCTGTTTACTTATGCAGAGGAACAGGGCGCAGCATTCCAGTTCCTTGGCTTTGAAGGAAAACCTGCCGGATACATGATTATTTTCTGCGTATGTGCAGTTGCATATCTCATCGGTTGGGTTGTAATGAAGGCCCTTGTGCCTAAATACAAGCCTATCGTGATCGACAAATAAACGGCATTAGGTACGCAGCACAGGCTGCAAACCGCAAATATAATACAAAAACGAAAAGCCCCGCATCCACTTTATGCTAGGATGCGGGGTATTTTTGTTGTTGAACAACTTTCAGCGCTTTTGCTCTTTGATGCTAAGGAATCTTATTGTTGCGCCTATGCAGCATATGTGGCGTAGACACAGGCAGCCAAAACCGCCAACGCCAAAATGTAAAGAAACCTGAATGCGATTTTTGCAAGTTTCCTTCTGGTCTTTATAGAGTTTAGCGAAAATTTCTTGAACTGTTCAGCATCATCCCTGTGCCTTTCATGATGATGGTGGTGGTGATGATGATGGTTCGTGTGTTTGGTGCTTTCATCAGTTGTAGTCATTTGCCGTATGGAAATAAGTATTGGTTATATGATATGTATTTGCTCCTTACAAAATTAGCAAAAGAGACGGATATTTCAAATTGTTTTCTTCAATATTATATTGGTTTGTGTACTTTGGCGAGTGTTTTTTTCTTGTTTTGGAAATTTTGAAAGTTTCAATCATGTTCTTTTGAAGCTTCGTATCGCAAATTTTGAAGCACCGATGCATTATTGTTCAAATTTCCTTGTGCCGAAATTTGCATTATGAAAATAAATTGTTACCTTTGCATCCGCTTAATTGCATGATACGTCGTATCTACAGCAATTGCAAATTGCGCTTGTGGCGAAATTGGTAGACGCGCTAGACTTAGGATCTAGTGTCTTGCGACGTGTAGGTTCGAGTCCTATCAGGCGCACCCAAGAAAAATCCTAACGACTTGTTGAAAAGTTGTTAGGATTTTTTGATTTACACAACTTTTCTGTTAGATATGGGAGGCAACAACGGCAAAGTAAACCATGTCGTGGTCCGTTAGGTTTTCCATGTAGTGCGAATGTCCCATGGGGCAGTAATGCACTTGTCCTGCCCTTAGCTCTTCCGTCACTCCGTCGTAGTGGAACGTTGCCGTGCCGCTTATGATATACACCACTTCGCAATTGCCTTCGTGTGTATGGATGCCTGTCGTTGCGCCGGGGCGAAGGGTCGAATACATGATTTTCATCTTCTCGTCAACGAAATTTCTTGTTGCCAGTTCTCCTTTTCCGCCTTTGAAACCGTTAATGTGCGTTTCGGCGATTTTTTCAAAATCTATAATCATAATGTCATGTCTTTATAATAATGTTTCTCAAATGCAGTGTTTACTATTGTTCCGATCATTTCTTTTCTTGTTCTTTTTGTTTTTCACTTTCAGTGATTTAAAGAACGATGCATGCAAAGTTAGCAAAAAATCGTTTTTCTTTGAATGGATGCGGAACGTAAAACACGTTAAGGGCAGAGCTATTTTGCAGTGTGGCGTTTTTTGTGTAATTTCGCAGCCGGAAAGCTTGTTTGCAACAAGAAACTTTAATAGCTTGGGTTTACACCTATTTATATTCATATATGAGCGATAGCGAAAACATACAGCCGCATGAAGGCGACGCAGAGAGGGGCAACATGATGTTGCGTACCGAAGGCTTGGTGAAGCAATACGGAAAGCGTACGGTGGTCAACAATGTGTCGATAAACGTGCGTCAGGGGGAAATCGTTGGGCTTCTCGGTCCAAACGGTGCAGGCAAGACCACATCGTTTTACATGACAACAGGACTTATCGTACCTAATGCCGGCCATATATATCTTGACGACAAGGACATAACCAGTTATCCGGTTTATAAACGTGCGCGCGCCGGTGTTGGCTATCTGCCTCAGGAGGCAAGCGTGTTCCGCAAGCTTAGCGTTGAAGACAATATCATGGCTGTTCTTGAAATGACGAAGCTCTCGCACAAAGAACAGTTGGCTAAACTGGAAACGCTCATAGACGAGTTTGACTTGCACAAGGTTCGTAAAAATTTGGGCGACCGCCTTTCCGGTGGAGAACGCCGTCGCACTGAGATAGCCCGGTGCCTTGCCATCGATCCGAAGTTTATCATGCTCGATGAACCGTTTGCCGGAGTCGACCCGATTGCAGTTGAGGATATCCAGCATGTTGTGTGGCAGCTGAAATACAGAAACATCGGAATACTGATAACTGACCACAACGTGCAGGAAACGCTGACGATTACAGACCGTGCTTACCTTCTTTTCGAGGGACGCATACTGTTTCAGGGAAGTCCGGAAGAACTTGCCGAAAACGACATAGTCAGGGAAAAATATCTTGGAGCTGACTTTGAGTTGCGTAAAAAGAATTTCCAGGATGTAGACGAGAGAAAACGGGCACGCAGAGAGTAGTTAAAAAAAGAAAAACTTTAGGTCTTTACACCTTAATTATTTAATTTTGCAAGCCTAAATCCCTTTCGTTGTGGCAGAAAGTTCCACTTTCCTGTTGCTTGGAAGGGCGGGCTATGCATGCTGCAAGGCTAAATGCACACCAAAAGGGGGAGTTTTACATTCGGAGAATAACGAACAATATAATAATATAGAAACAGACAATGAAGATTTCATTTGAGAATCCTGACAAGCTCAACGGACTGTTGACCTTGACCGTGGAGAATGAAGATTTCCAGGGCAGAGTGGAAAAGACCCTGAAAGACTATCGTAAAAAAGCCGTTCAGCCAGGTTTCCGCCCGGGAATGGTGCCAATGGGCTTGATAAAGAAACAATATGGCGAGGCTGTTAAGGCAGAAGAGATAAACAAACTCATCGGTGAGGAAATTTACAAGTATATCAACGGCAACAAGATAAAGATGCTTGGCGAGCCGATGGCAAACCAGGAGCAGGAACTTGTTGACCTGAAGAACGATGCTCCTTATGTGTTCAAGTTCGACGTTGCGCTTGCACCGGAGTTCGAAGCAACACTGACAGGTGACGATACGCTCGATTACTATACAATAAAAGTTGACGACGAACTTGTAGACCGTCAGATTGACATGTTCGCTTCACGCGCAGGACACTATGACAAGGCTGAAGAATACCAGGCAAACGACATGCTGAAGGGTGATCTTCGCGAACTTGATGAGAACGGCAATACAAAAGAGGGCGGAATCACAGTAGAAGGTGCTGTCTTGATGCCTGAATATATAAAGGTGGACGACCAGAAGAAACTCTTTGAAGGTGCAAAACCTGGCGATATCATAACTTTCAACCCAAAGAAGGCTTATCCCGAGAGTGACGTTGAGGTTTCCTCACTGCTAAAGATAACAAAGGAAGAAACTGCAAACGTAACAGCAGACTTCAGCTATCAGATAACAGAAATATCCCGTTTCACCAAAGCAGAGGTTAACCAGGAGCTCTTCGACAGCGTTTACGGTCAGGGCGAAGTAAAAGACGAGGCTGATTTCCGTTCTAAGATTGCAGAAGGACTGAAGGCACAGCTCGTAAACGACGGCGACTACAAGTTTCTTGTTGACATGCGCAAGTACATGGAAGGCAAAGTTGGAACTCTTGCATATCCGGACGCTCTGCTCAAACGCTTCATGCTTTCGCAGAACAAGGACAAGGGCGAGAAGTTCGTGGAGGATAACTACGAGCAGAGCCTCAAGGAACTGACATGGCATCTTATCCGTGAGAAACTCGTTGAAGCAAACTCAATTAAGGTTGACGACAATGACGTTAAGGAAACTGCCAAGGAAGCAGCACGCGCTCAGTTCGCACAGTATGGAATGACAAATATTCCTGAAGAATACATCGAGAACTACGCCAACGACATGCTTAAGAAGAAAGAGTATATCGACTCTCTCGTTGACCGCAGCATTGACCGCAAGCTTACGGCAGCACTGAAAGAGGTTGTAAAGCTCAACCACAAAGAAGTTGCTCTCGACGAATTCAACAAGATGATGCAGGGTGAATAATTTGTTTTTTTGAAGAAAAACCCTATCAAGCATAGAGGTTATCCGCATTTTTTATTATCTTTGTATAACGGAAAAGCGGATAACCTCTTTTTTTTATAACGACAAAAAAGAACTTCGCAACAGAATTTATCTCAGAAAAGAATATTTTATGAACTTTATGAATAACGACTTTAGAAAATATGCAACTGGCCATCTGGGAATGAACGGTATGGTGCTTGACGACGTAATGAAAACACAGGCCCAGTATATGAACCCGTATATCCTTGAGGAACGTCAGCTGAATGTAACTCAGATGGATGTGTTCTCGCGCTTGATGATGGACCGTATAATTTTCCTTGGAACGGAAGTTAACGACTATACGGCAAATACGCTTCAGGCGCAGTTGCTGTATCTGGATTCAGTCGATCCTGGAAAGGACATATCCATTTACCTTAACAGTCCGGGCGGAAGCGTAACTGCCGGCTTGGGCATTTACGACACGATGCAGTTTATCTCAAGCGATGTCTCGACCATTTGCATCGGAATGGCAGCTTCAATGGCGGCAGTCCTTCTTGTTGCTGGTGCGGAAGGCAAGCGTTCGGCATTGCCTCACAGCCGCGTGATGATACATCAGCCGCTTGGCGGAGTGCAGGGACAGGCTTCCGACATTGAGATAGAAGCCAAGGAGATAATGAAGTTCAAGAAAGAACTGTACACTATAATTTCGGAACATTCACATACGCCCTTCGACAAGGTGTGGAATGACTCTGACCGCAATTATTGGATGACGGCAGAGGAAGCGAAGGAATATGGTATGATTGATACTGTACTTACAAAAAAATAAAGACAGTAAATGGTAAACAAGAAAACTGCCTGCTGCGATTTCTGCGGTAGGCCGGACGGACCTGACAGGATGCTTATTTCCGGTATCCACGGCCACATTTGCTCTGAATGCATAATGCAGGCTTACGAAATACTGGAGGCCAACGGTGTCGTTGACGGCAAGAAGACAAAGACGGAAACACCGGATTTCAATATCAAGGAAGTGCCCACACCACACGAGATAAAGGAATATCTCGATAAATATGTGATAGGGCAGGACGAGGCGAAGCGCTATCTCTCCGTGTCGGTCTACAACCACTACAAAAGGTTGCAGCAACACGTGGAAGACGACAATGACGTTGAAATTGAAAAGAGCAACATTATCATGGTGGGAAGCACCGGAACGGGCAAGACTCTTCTTGCACGAACCATTGCCAAACTCCTCGAAGTGCCCTTTACAATAGTGGACGCAACGGTGTTTACCGAAGCAGGCTATGTAGGCGAAGATGTGGAAAGCATTCTTAGCCGTTTGCTTCAGGTTGCAGACTACAATGTTGAGGCTGCACAACGGGGAATAGTCTTTATCGACGAGGTTGACAAGATTGCGCGCAAGAGCGACAACCCTTCAATAACGCGCGACGTGAGCGGTGAGGGCGTACAGCAGAGTCTGCTGAAGCTCCTTGAAGGCTCAATCGTTAATGTTCCGCCTAAGGGCGGACGCAAGCATCCTGACCAGGACTATGTGCATGTGGACACAAAAAATATCCTGTTTATATGCGGCGGTGCCTTCGACGGTATCGAACGCAAGATAGCACAGAGAATGAACACGCATGTGGTGGGCTACAACTCTGTGCAGAACGTCAGGAAGATAGACAAGAAGGACATGATGAAGTATATACAGCCGCAGGACTTGAAGTCCTTCGGATTGATACCCGAAATCATTGGCCGCTTGCCAGTACTTACCTATCTCAACCCTCTCGACAAGGCCGCTTTGCGCTCTATCTTGGTAGACCCCAAGAATTCTATAATTAAGCAATACATAAAACTGTTTGAAATTGACGGTGTAAAGCTGACGTTCGACGATGACGTCCTTGACTTTATCGTAGACAAGGCAATGGAATACAAACTCGGGGCACGCGGCTTACGCTCCATCGTGGAAAGCGTAATGATGGATGCCATGTTCGATATACCGTCGCAAAAGGTAAAGAGCTTCAACGTGACGCTCGACTATGCCAAGTCTCAGCTGGACAAAGCGCATCTACAGAAGCTTGAAACGGAATGACGAAACGGAGACTTTGAAACAATGTAAATCTCACCAATATGACCAACGATGTTAATCTTACGGCAAAACTGAAGCAATACTTTGGTTTCAACAGCTTCAAGGGTGACCAGGAAAAGATTATCCGGAATGTACTTGACGGCAAAAACACTTTTGTGCTTATGCCCACAGGAGGCGGAAAGTCTTTGTGTTACCAGTTGCCGTCGCTCATCATGGAAGGCACGGCCATCGTCGTGTCGCCGCTCATCGCGCTGATGAAAAACCAGGTCGACGTGATAAACGGCATGAGTGAGGAAGTGGGTGTTGCCCACTATCTTAACTCCTCGCTCAACAAAGCTGCCGTGGACCAGGTTAAGAACGACATCCGGAACGGATTGACCAAACTCCTTTATGTGGCACCGGAATCGCTCACGAAAGAAGAATATGTGGACTTCCTGAAAACGGTGAAGATTTCATTCTATGCAATCGACGAAGCCCACTGTATCTCGGAATGGGGGCATGATTTCCGTCCCGAATACCGTCGCATACGCCCTATAATCAACCATATAGGTGAGGCCCCCGTAATAGCCCTTACGGCAACAGCCACCGACAAGGTGAGATCAGACATAAAGAAAAGTCTCGGCATACAGGATGCCACGGAATTCAAAAGCTCTTTCAACAGGCCTAACCTTTATTATGAAGTAAGGCAGAAGACAAAAGACATTGACCGCGACATAGTGCGCTTTATACGCCAGAATGCTGGCAAGAGCGGCATAATCTATTGCCTTTCGCGCAAGAACGTGGAAGACCTGACTGCCGTATTGCGCGCCAACAACATCAAGGCGAGTGCATACCATGCAGGCTTTGATGCTGCCACGCGCTCAAAGACGCAGGACGACTTTCTGATGGAAAAGATCGACGTTATAGTAGCCACGATAGCCTTCGGCATGGGAATAGACAAGCCCGATGTCAGGTTCGTCATACACTATGACATACCAAAAAGTCTTGAAGGATACTATCAGGAAACGGGCAGGGCCGGACGCGACGGCGGGGAAGGCCAGTGCATTGCCTACTATTCCTACAAGGATTTGCGCAAGCTTGAGAAATTCATGGAGGGCAAACCCGTTGCAGAACAGGAGATAGGCAGGCAACTGTTGCAGGAAACCGCCGCTTACGCCGAATCGTCGGTTTGCCGCAGAAAGATGCTCATGCATTATTTCGGCGAGATTTATCCGAAGGACAACTGCGGAAATTGTGACAACTGTCTTCATCCGAAGGTTAAGATTGAGGCGACAAAAGAACTTCTCGCCATATTGAAATCGGTGAAAGCCTTGAAAGAAGCCTTCAAGTCCGACTATATCATCGATTTCGTGAAAGGACGCGATACCGACGACATTCGCGACCATAAGCACGACACGCTGGAAGAGTTCGGCGAGGGCGAAGGCTGCGATGTCAAGATATGGAATCCCGTTATACGCCAGGCTATCATTGCCGGCTATCTGAAACGTGACGTGGAGAATTACGGTGCGATAAAGATAACGGCTGCCGGAAAAGAATTCATAAAGAATCCGAAGCCGTTTATGGTAGTAAAGGACACCGAATTTACCGAAGACGAGGAAGATGATTCCTACGACCGCCATACGGGAGCGCTTGACCCCGTTCTTTACGGGATGCTTGTTGACCTGAGAAAGGAAAAGAGCAACAAACTCTCACTTCCGCCTTATGTCATTTTCCAGGATGTCTCGCTGGAGCAGATGGCCACGGTATATCCCGTTACGCTCGACGAACTGATGAACATTCAGGGCGTTGGCGTAGGCAAGGCACACCGCTACGGAAAGGATTTTGTGGAACTGATAAAAAGACATTGTGAAGAAAACGAGATCGAGCGTCCCGAAGACTTGCGCATACGAACCGTCCCCAAGAAATCCATTCTGAAGGTCAAGATAATCCAAAGCATAGACAGGAAGATTCCGCTCGACGATATAGCCGAGGCGCAGAACATTGAATTTGAAGCCCTTTTGGACGAGATTGAGGCTATTGTCTACAGCGGGACGAAATTGAATATCGACTATTTTCTGGATGACGTGATGGATGAAGACCATATAGACGACATTTACGAATATTTCAGGGAAAGCGAAACAGACGACCTCGATACAGCCCTTGATGAATTGGGCGAAGATTACTCTGAAGACGAAGTGCGCCTTGTCAGGATAAAGTTCTTCTCCGACATGGCAAACTGATACGTCATGACATAAAGCATACCTATTATATATGATAGCCTCTTTCCCGTGGATTTTCAGGAAAGAGGCTGTTTTCATTTCCAATACAAGGGCAAGCGTTTTTCCAGTAATGGCTGATTAGGGTTAAATGCCGTTAACTGGAAATAAATGTGAGTGAAAGTATTTATCAAGTGAAAAAAAAACAGTAAATTTGCACGCAATAAATTTTTTCAATAATTATGTCATCATTTGTTGCAGATAGAATTGTAATGGACGGTTTGACCTTTGACGACGTCCTCCTTATCCCTGCTTATTCAGAAGTACTGCCACGAACAGTAGAGTTGAAAACCAAGTTCTCACGTAACATCGACTTGAACATTCCCTTCGTCACGGCCGCAATGGATACCGTTACGGAATCGGCTATGGCAATCGCCATTGCACGCGAGGGCGGAATCGGCGTTATCCACAAGAACATGAGCATAGAGGAACAGGCAAGACAGGTCGCTATTGTAAAGCGTGCGGAAAACGGAATGATTTACGACCCCGTGACAATACGTCGCGGCTCTACGGTGAGCGAAGCTCTCGACATGATGGCTGAATATCATATCGGCGGTATTCCTGTGGTTGACGAAAGCAATCATCTCGTGGGCATTGTAACAAACCGCGACCTCCGCTTTGAACGCAATCTCGACCGCAAGATTGATGAGGTTATGACTTCCGAAAATCTCGTTACGACGCACATCAAGACAGACTTGGCCGCTGCCGCACAGATTCTTCAGGAAAACAAGATTGAGAAACTTCCCGTTGTCGACAACGACAACCACCTTGTCGGTCTCATTACCTACAAGGACATAACGAAGGCTAAGGACAAGCCAATGGCATGCAAGGATGACAAGGGCCGTCTGCGCGTTGCTGCCGGTGTCGGCGTAACGGTGGATACTCTTGACCGCATGCAGGCTTTGGTAAATGCAGGCGCCGATGCGATAGTAATCGACACTGCTCACGGTCATTCCAAATATGTTATTGAAAAACTCGTTGAGGCAAAGAAAGCATTCCCCAACGTTGACATAGTCGTAGGTAACGTGGCAACAGGCGCTGCTGCCAAGATGTTGGTTGAAAACGGCGCCGATGCAATAAAGGTAGGAATCGGTCCTGGTTCAATCTGCACCACACGTGTCGTTGCCGGCGTTGGCGTCCCTCAGTTGAGTGCCGTTTATGACGTGGCAAGCGCACTTGAAGGAACAGGCGTTCCATTGATAGCCGACGGCGGTCTGCGCTATTCCGGCGATGTGGTCAAGGCTTTGGCCGCAGGCGGACACTGTGTGATGATCGGTTCGCTTGTTGCAGGTACAGAGGAAAGCCCTGGCGACACTATCATTTTCAACGGTCGTAAATTCAAGAGCTACCGCGGTATGGGCAGCCTTGAAGCCATGGAGAACGGGTCGAAAGACCGTTATTTCCAGTCGGGAACGAAAGACGTGAAGAAACTCGTTCCGGAAGGAATCGCCGGCCGTGTGCCTTACAAGGGAACACTTCAGGAAGTCGTTTACCAGCTTGTCGGAGGCTTGCGCTCCGGTATGGGCTATTGCGGTGCACACAACATCGAAGACTTGCATTCTGCCAAGTTCGTGCGCATAACAAACGCTGGTGTGCTTGAAAGCCATCCTCATGACATTTCCATCACGAGCGAGGCTCCGAACTATTCTCGCCACGAATAATGATGACGGCGGCGAAAGCCGCTTCATCGGAAACGACAAAGAATAAAACAGAACTATAATAAGCAATGAGACTAAAGTCATTGATTGCTGCCATGCTCTTTGGATGCATGGCAGTGCAGGCGCAACAGAACGACCCCGTTATTATGACAATCAACGGTCAGCCTGTGTTGCGTTCTGAATTTGAGTATTCCTACAACAAGAACAACTCTGAAGGCGTAATCGACAAGAAGACGGTTAGTGAATATGTAGACCTTTTCATCAATTACAAGCTGAAGGTTGCCGCTGCTTACGATGCCAAAATCGACACGCTCAGCTCTTTCAAGAAAGAGTTCCGCCAGTATCGCGACCAGCAGGTTCGTCCGTCTTTCGTTGCCGACAAGGACATCGAGGCCGAAGCAAAGAAAGTTTACGACGAGACGAAGACCCGTATCGGCGACAAGGGTCTGATTAACGCAGCCCACATTCTGCTTTACCTTCCGCAGAACGCTACGGATGCACAGAAGAAGGATGCTGAGCAGAGGGCAGACTCCATTTACAACGTTCTCCAAGCGCAGCTTCCAAAAGCTGAGGCTCCGAAGCAGATTGTTGGAAAGACAAAGAAGGGCAAGAAGGTTACCGTTCAGCCTGACGTCCTGACAACGCCCGACTACACCGCTTTCGACAAGGCTTTTGCCGATATGGCAGCCAAGTATTCGCAAGACCCCGGTTCTTCGCGTCGCGGTGGAGACCTGCAGTGGATTTCTCCAGGCCAGACATTGCCCGAATTCGAGAATGCGGCGTTTGCGTTGAAGGTTCATGAACTGTCAAAGCCGGTGCTCTCTGCCGTTGGCTACCATATCATATATATGAAAGGACGCAAGCAGCTTGAGCCGTTCGACTCGTTGAAGACGAACATCATGCGCTTCCTTGAATCGAGAAATGTGCGTATGAAGGTTGCAAACGACAGCATTCAGCGCATCGTCACCGCTTCAGAGGGCAAGATGAAAGCCGAAGACGTGCTCGACCAGCGTACCGAAGAACTCACGGCAAAGGACAGCGACATGAAAAACCTTATCCGCGAATATCACGACGGACTTATGCTTTTCGAGATAAGCAACAGAAATGTGTGGGACAAGGCTGCCAAGGACGAAGAAGGACTTGCCGCTTACTTCAAGAAACACAAGAAAGACTATAACTGGAGCGCGCCGCGCTATAAGGGTATGGCTTATCACGTTAAGAACCAGGCCGACGTTGATGCGGTAAAGAACAGTGTAAAGGGTCTTCCGTTCGACCAGTGGGCAGACAAACTGCGCAGCACTTTCAACAACGACAGCGTAATACGCATCCGTGTGGAGAAGGGTATTTTCAAACAGGGCGACAATGCGTTCATCGACAAGATGGTGTTCAAGAAAGACACCACCGTGCAGCAGTTGAAAGACTATCCTATAGACGCCGTTTACGGCAAGTTGCTGAAGAAAGGACCTGAGGACTACAAAGACGTGAAAGGACTTGTTACCGCAGACTACCAGAACGAACTTGAAAGGCAGTGGGTTGCCGACCTGCGCAAGAAGTATGCCGTTGTAGTAAACAACGAGGTTGTTGAGACGGTCAACAAGCACGAAAAATAAATCCGAAAAGACTTTGTAGATACAGTCATTTGAAAACATATCGAAGCGACAGTTACACAATGTTCCGCCATACGGACATTACGTAACTGTCGCTTTTTTTCTATGTACCGAGTCCGCATTGTTGCCTTTTCACAAAGGTTAGTAAAAAAAACTTTGCGGTTCACCGATAACTCCGTATCTTTGCAACTCATATTGAACTCGTTATGCGGCAATGAAATTGATGCGTAAACCGTATGCGAAACTTGAAAAATAAAAGAAAACAGAACTTGAAATGAAATACAGATTAAAGACAATACTGTGTGCCGTCTCGCTGTCGTGCTTCATTCTTGCGGCAAGCGGAGAGGCAGGACGTTTCGTGGGCGCGGCAAACCAGTCGGCAGCCGAAGCGGACACAGTGGCAAATGCAAAAAGCAAGCATCTTGACGACCAACCCAAAACGGCAGGAAGCATAATCGACCAGGTTGTTTGGGTCGTTGGCGACGAGGCAATCCTGAAATCCGACGTCGAGGCCATGCGCTTGCAGGGAGAGATGGAAGGAATGAAATGGAAAGGCGATCCAGACTGCATTATCCCCGAACAGCTTGCCGTTCAGAAACTGTTCCTCCACCAGGCCGCACTAGACAGTATTGAGGTGACTGAATCCGAAATATCAAAGAGCGTTGACCAGCAGATAAACTACTGGATAAACAACGCAGGCAGCCGCGAGAAGCTGGAAGAATGGAAAAAGATGACAGTGAAGCAGATGCGCGAAAGTCTGCACGACGATTTCAAGAACCACCAGCTTATAGAGAAGATGCGCAGCAAGCTTGTAGAAAACATCAAAGTTTCGCCCGCCGACGTAAGAAAACATTTCGAGAAACTTCCTGCCGACAGTCTTCCTCTTATTCCGACTGAGGTGGAAGTGGAAATAATAACGCAGGCGCCAAAAATCTCTGTGGATGAGATAAACAAGATAAAGAACGATCTGCGTGAATACACCGACCGCGTGACGCGCGGCGAAACGTCTTTTGCCGCTCTTGCCCGACTTTATTCCGAAGACCCCGGAACTGCAAGACAGGGAGGCGAGTTTGAAGAATATATGGGGCGCGGAATGCTTGACCCCTCTTTCGCTGCCGTGGCGTTCAACCTTACCGATCCGAAAAAGATATCAAAGATTGTTGAAACAGAATACGGCTACCATATCATCCAGCTCATCGACAAGCGCGGCGACAAGATAAAAGTGCGTCACATCCTGCGCATACCTAAAGTAGACGCCGATGCAATAACACGTTCGGAAGAGCGTCTCGACTCCATTGCCGACGATATCCGTGCAGGAAAGTTCACATTCGAGGCAGCAGCTTCATATCTTTCCGACGACAAGGACACGAAAAGCAACAACGGTCTTATGGCAAACCAGTCGGAAGACGGCTATACAAGCAAGTTCCGCATGCGCGACCTGCCGACAGAGATAGCACGCGTGGTAGACACCTTGAAGGTGGGAGAGATTTCAAAGTCATTCCAGATGGTAAACCAGAAAGGCAAGACGGTATGCGTGATAGCCAAGCTCGTGAACCGCGTTGACGCTCACCGCGCCACTATAACCGAGGACTTCCAGGCAATGAAGGACATCGTTTTGGCCAAGCGCCGCGCCGACTTCATTAAGGAATGGGTGCAGAAGAAGATAAAGACCACTTACGTGCGCATTAACGACGACTATAAAAACTGCAACTTTGAATACGACGGCTGGGTGAAATAGCGTCACCGTAATGACAGGAAAATGACTTTCAAAAGAATCATAAAGGAAACAGGCGGGCATAGAACACTCTTCATAGTTGTTCTATGCCTGTTTGGACTATGTGCAGCACAGTCGAGGCTGGCACCCAAGAAGCGTCAACGCCAAAAGACCGACGAGCGCGTATACCTTCAGCACGCCGACAATCTGCGCTACGATTTGTATGGACAGGTGCCGGGCGCGCAGATTGTGAACGGCAACGTGGCATTTCTCCACAAGGGGGCTCGTCTGACATGCGACAGTGCGTATTTCTATCAGCAGTCAAACTCGTTCAAGGCTTTCGGCCACGTGAAGATGCGCCAGGGCGACACTCTCTCGCTGACCAGCGACTATGCCTTCTACGACGGAGACAACCAAATGGCTGAGGCACGCCACAACGTCGTGCTGACGCACCGCGCCACAAAACTCTTCACCGACAGTCTGAACTACGACCGTTTGTACGGCATCGGCTATTTCTTCGAAGGCGGAAAGATGATAGACAGGAACAATACGCTGGTGAGCGACTGGGGAGAATACGACACGGAGACCCGCAAAGCGGTGTTCAACTACAACGTAAAACTGAAGAACCCAAAGTTCACCCTAACTACCGACACGCTGCATTACGACACGCGCACGTCGCTTGCAAACATAGTAGGCCCGTCGGTAATCAACAGTAAGGAGAGCGTTATCCATTCCTCAGACGGTTACTACAACACCAACACCGGCAAGGCGCGCCTATACGGGCGCTCCACCATGACGAACAAGGGAAAGGAGATAACCGGCGACAGTCTCTTCTACGACGAGAAGAACGGAATAAGCCAAGGTTTCCACAACGTAGTGTATAAGGATACGCTACAGAAGAACGCTCTCACCGGCGACTACGTGTGGTATAACGAAAAGACAGGCTTCGCTCTTGCTACAGACAATCCCGTATTGATGGAGTTTTCCAAGGGCGACACCCTCTATGTGCACTCCGACACGGTGAAAGTCATAACATACAACATGGAGACAGACTCCGTTTACCGCACTGCCCACTGCTATAACCGCGTGCGGGCTTACCGCAGCGACGTGCAGGCCGTTTGCGATTCGCTCGTCTACAACACGCTTGACTCCTGCATGACAATGTACCGCGACCCTATTGCCTGGAGCGGCAATCGGCAGTTGCTTGGCGAGGTGATATATGTCTACATGAAAGACTCCACAATAAACAGGGCCCACATTGAGAGGCAGGCACTGACGGCAGAGCTTATGAACGACGGCGAGCATTACAACCAGCTTTCGTCGAAAGACATGTATGCCTATTTCACCGAAGGACGCATCAGCGAGACAGAGGCTATCGGAAACGTCAAGGCCGTGTATTATCCGATAGACGACAAAGACTCGACATTGATGGGGCTTGTATATATGGAAACCGACACCATGCGCATGTTTATGCAGGAAGGACAGCTTGACAAGATATGGACTTCCAAGACGGAAGGCACTTGGTATCCGATGACACAGATACCGCCCACGCGATACAAGCTGGAGGGTTTCACATGGTTCGACTATATAAGACCGCTGAACAAAGACGACATCTATGAATGGCGGCCTAAGAAAGAGGGCACCCAGCTCAAGAACATACAGCGCCACAAGGCTCCGTTGCAGCGTATTGAAGGCAACGACGTGACAAAGACCGTTGCCGACGAACAGAAAAAAGAACAAGGTTAAACAACTATGAGCGATATAATACAACTGCTTCCCGATTCGGTTGCCAACCAGATTGCCGCCGGCGAGGTGATACAGCGTCCTGCATCGGTGATAAAGGAACTGGTGGAGAATGCCGTCGACGCCGGAGCAAAGCGCATTGACGTGCTTGTCACCGATGCGGGCAAAACGTCAATCCAGGTGATTGACGACGGAAAGGGAATGTCCGACACCGACGCCCGCCTTGCGTTCGAGCGCCATGCCACATCAAAGATACGCAAGGCCGACGACCTTTTCTCTCTCCACACAATGGGATTCCGCGGCGAGGCACTTGCCTCGATAGCTGCTGTGGCGCAGGTGGAACTGAAATCGCGCCAGCAATCCGAAGAGGTGGGCACGGCTTTAAGCATAGCCGGATGCAAAGTGCTCTCGCAAGAGCCAACGGCATGCCCGCAGGGGAGCAACTTCCTTGTGCAAAACCTTTTCTACAACGTTCCGGCAAGAAGGAAATTCCTCAAGTCGAACACAACGGAGCTGAACAATATAATGCAGGCATTCGAGCGAATCGTGCTCGTCTATCCTGGCATTCATTTCACTTTCCGCAGCAACGACACCGAAATCCTCAACCTGCGTGCCACGGGCGACAGCTTTCGCCAGCGCATCGTTGATGTCTTCGGAAAGCGTCTCAACCAGACGATATTGCCAGTAAACGTGGACACTACGGTTTGCCGCATACACGGTTTCGTGGGCAAGCCCGAATCGGCTAAGAAGAAGAACGCACACCAGTATTTCTTCGTAAACGGCCGGTACATGAAGCACCCTTACTTCAACAAGGCGGTCATGATGCCGTATGAAAGGCTTATACCGCAGGGGGAGCAGGTGGCGTATTTCCTGTATTTCGACGTGCCGGCGCAAGACATCGACGTTAACATCCATCCGACAAAGACCGAGATAAAGTTTGAAAACGAGCAGACGATATGGCAAATTCTGATGGCTGCCGTGAAAGATGCGCTTGGAAAGTTCAACGACGTGCCTTCGATTGATTTCGATACGGAGGGGCGGCCCGACATCCCCGTGTTTTTCAGCAACAGCGAAGAAGGGGAGAACATACAAATGCCAAAGGTTGACTTCAATCCTTTCTACAACCCTTTTGAGAGCAACCCGCGCCAGCCTTCTGTGCCCGACAACTGGGAACAGCTTTACGAGGGGGCTGCAAAGCAACCTGCCGACGGAGTGACTTCGGAGAACGGGGGCTTCGGTTCGAGCGAGAGCATGCTGTTTGGCAGTGAGGAACTGCCTACTGCCGAAGGCTCTGCCATTGCCGGTGGCAATGAAACTCTGTCGGAAGCAAACGGCAGCAGCGCTGTTGAAGACAAGTCGCCGGTTCATTACCAGTACAAGGGTTGCTACATCATGACTGCCGTGAAGTCAGGGCTTATGATGATCGACCAGCACCGTGCACACATACGCATTCTTTACGACGGCTACCGCAGGCAGATGGCCGACAATACCTCTGCCACGCAGAAACTGCTGTTTCCCGAAATGCTGCAATTGTCGCCTTCCGACAGTATTGTGATGCAGCATATCATGCCGGAACTCGCCAAGCTGGGATTCGACATGAGCGACCTTGGGGGCGGAAGCTACGCCGTTGGCGGAGTGCCGGCGGGGATAGAAGGTCTTAATCCCGTCAGTCTGCTGGGCGACATAGTGGCGTTGGCAACGGAATGCCCCGCTGCGGTGGACGAAGAACTCCGCCATACCGTGGCTTTCGGACTGGCGCGCAACGCTGCACTGCCCTATGGACAGGTGATGGGGAACAGGGAGATGGAAACGCTCGTGAACGAACTTTTCGCCTCGACCAACGTTAACTATACTCCCGACGGCAAGAAGATAATAGCCATTCTGAAGCAGACCGACATTGACGCAATGTTCTAAAGCCGGACTACAACAGTCGGAACGCATGCAAACCGAATGCAGCTTTTTTTTCCGTCATAGGTTGCATACGGATTTTTCATAACGGTGAAACGAATTTGTCGTAACGTACTTTTTAATAAAACGAAGTGTGGCACACGTAAACAGAAAACTGTACGTGTGCCACACTTTGCGTTTGTTCTACCGCCATGTGAACGGTGCGGGAGATATGTTCAGGCGTGTTTTACTTGCGAACCTTCAGAGCCGCAAGTTTGCCGTCTTTCTCAATCGTTATCATGTAAGCGCCTTGTGGAAGGTTGGCAATTGACAGCGACTTCGAGTTCTTTGCCTCTGCCATCTTTATGCCGTTCATGTCGCAGATGGTTATGTTTGCGGCATCGCTAAGCGTTATCACGTTGTTCAGAAAAGACACTGTGCCGTTGTCAGTCTTGATGCTCTGAACGGCTGCAACGTCGGCAAGGTCGTCCATCTTTATCGTTACTGTGTCGCTGTTTGCATAGCCGAGAGCATAGACAGCCTGTATGTAGAGAGTCTTCTCGGTGTAGAAGTTGAACATTTCCGACGTGTATTCCGTCTCTTTGATGTTTGGAGTTTCTGCGTTCTCGCATCCGTCGCCGAACGATGACGGTGTCATTACGTTGTAGCCGATGAAGCCCATGTCTTCAGTATAGGCTGGAGCGTCCCAAGCGTAAGTCATGTATGAAGAACTGTCGGTTATCTTCTTCGACACACCATGCACGTTCGTAGGAGCAGGCAACTGTGTGTAGCTCTCTATCGTGGCAAGGTCGGTGATGTTGTAGCCGGTCTCCTTGCCGTCGGCAACCTGCACTGTCTGCACGAAATAGTCGTGGTCGCCGTTGGTCACAGCTTCGTCTATAAAGCCAGCCTTCGACTCGGTGGCCTGAGGATAGTAGCGGCAGATCTTCAAGCCGTCGCGGTAGATGTCGTAAACGTATACCGGGGCTTTTTCGTATTCGCTGGCATCTTCCTCCTTGGCAGGTATTGTGAAGTGGAAGATGTTTGTGTTTGCTTTCCCTTCCATTTTCTCCACATATCCCGTAACGGAGTATTTCGCACCGTCGAACTCATGCTTTTCCGTAACGCTGTAGGAAGGCTGCTGGTCCCACAGCTTGTTGTAAGAGTCGTAGGTGAAAGTCACTTCCTTCGTGCGGGTGTCGCTTTCCTTAGTATATATGACACTGTCGACAGGCACCGTCTCGTAGCCCACGATGTTCATGTAGCTGTCGTCGTATATGGCTTGGTTTTGGTGACGTACAACGAGCGTGAGGTTGCCGTCTTCGTCGTATTCCTTGCGCAGTGACTTCTTGAATGTCTTTGTAGTGCCTGAAACGGTGTAGTCTGTCTCGGTGAGGAGCTTGCCGTCAGCGTTGTATGTCATCTCGCCTTCGTAGTTCTGGTCGGAATACTGGTTTTCGTAAACCACCTTTCTAGGGCAGTCCTTGCCTGCGAAGTCGCTGTATGTATACATTTCCTGGCGTGTCCACACCGTGTCGGTGTATTCAAACGTGCCTTTCTCGGGGTCAATCATCTCCATGTTGCGTGTGCCGGTGAGGTATTCCTGCGTCTTCAGACTTCCGTCTTCGGTGTAGGTATAGTTATACTGGCTGTAGGAGTATGATCCCCAAACGTATTTCGTTACGAGCTGGCCGTTGGCGTTGTAGATGTAATAGGTTGGGTCGGTCACGCTGCCCAAAGCGTAAAGGCCGTTCGACTGTATGTTGTAAAGGCGCGAGAAACTCCTTGCCAGCATGCCGTTCTTGTCGTAGTCGTAGTTGAAGTATTTTGTCAGCATGCCGTCCTTGCCGTATGTACCCTGACGGACCAGCCTGTTGTGGCTGTCGTAGAATGAAACCGTTTTTTCCTGAAACTCGTTGCCGCCGGTCATGAAGCTTCCGTATATTTCGGTCACTGCATGCTTCGTTTCCGGTGTGTCGCCGGATGTCTCGGCTTTGCTGGCGCTTGCAGCTGAAACGGCAAGCGGGCTTGCAATTGCTGCCGCAAGTGTGGCAAGCGAAATTGCTTTCTTGTAATTGTGTTCCATAATTGTAACTTTTATGTTTGTGAAAAATCAAAATTACTTGATGACGACTTTTCTTGCCGTCTCAGAGCCGTTGGCAGACATAGCCTTTACGACGTATACGCCGGCAGCGTGGAGCGTTGCCGTTCTGTCCGCAGAAATCTGCGCAACCTTGCGTCCGCTCATGTCGAACACCTCTGCCTTTACGGCATTTCCTTTAAGCGAGATGCTGTTTCCATCCACGCTGAAGTCTGCCTTGCCCTCTGTTCCTTCATTGATGGCGCTGTTGATGGCAGACGGCGCAGAAAGGTCTATAATGTAAGTCTTCTTCGTCTGGTTGGCGTCGGTGTAATAGTCGGTGTAGTATGAAACGAATACGTTTCCGTTGCCGCTCACGTGAACGCTGCCCGAGACTGTTTCGTCGGTGTGGCGCACGTTGTCTTCGTCAGTCCATGTATAGGTGTTGTTGTCTTTCAGCCATTGTGCAGCCTCTTCGCTGCGTCCTTTCAGATAGTCGTAGAATGTTTGCGGCTCTGTTGCGCCTTTCTTTATCACGTAAGTGTTGCGTGTCAGCTCCACAACGGGTGTATATGCGAAAAGCGTTCCGTCGTCGAGTATTCCGCAAGCCTGCATCGTGTATGCGTCGGTGGTGCATTTCATGAATTTCGGCTCAGCTTCCTCTAGGTCGAAATATCCCGGAATTGATATCGCTTTTATCTGGTCTTTCATCGTGGCTGCCAGGTAACGGCCGTTGGGCGAAAGGAATACGTTGTTCTGTGTGAATATGCATCCCGTTGTGATGTTGTCGAGAGCCGTTTCATATTTCTTGTATGCCTCGAGATATTCAGCATGCTTCTTCACGTATTCCTGCGCAGCGGCAGTATAGGCAGCCTTCTTCTCGGCGTCGCTGATATAGTCGCCCGGCACGGGAGCAGTAGGCATCGTGTCGATAATGCCGCTGTTGTACATGTTAAGCAGCTCTTCGTATTCGGCAAGGGCAGCGTTGTATTTCTCCAGGTCAGACTCGCTCATGTAGGCTGTGGCGTCCGGTTCCTGCGGTTCAACAGGCAGGTCGGGCAATTCCGGCAGCAGACTCTCGTCGTAGACTTCGGTCTTTCCCACCAGCTGGTAAGTCCAGTTTCCTTCAGAGTCTTCTTTGTAGATAACGGGAATGGTGTATTTTCCGTTGCCGCTCTTCAGTGTTCCGGCAATAGTCTTGCCGTCGTCAGAGATGGATACGGGTATGACATACTGCGGTGTTGCGCCGGCAAAGTCTTTCGTGTCGTAAGGCAGGTTGGCAATGGTGTAGCTGTCGCCCGTCTTTGTCCATACAACGGGATATGCCATCATGCTGCCGCTGTAGAGAGACGCGTTGTTTGCGCCAAGTGCACCTGCCACTCTGCTTTCGTCGGGTGTTACCGACTGTGCTCCGTTGAAGCTTGTTCCGGCTCCTGTCGGCTGCGGAAGGGCAGTGTATGACAGTGTTCCGTTGTCCCATATAAAGGCGTCTTTGGTCATGGAGAAGCCGAAAACCTTTCCGCTGTTCGTTATGCTGTTGCCCAGTCCGGCGCTGTACATCTCTGTATCGGTAGTGGTTGAAGGCAAGTCGTACACTTTGTCGTTCTCAACGTCGTATATGGTCAGTGTTCCCTGGTTTCCTTCTGCAAGCCATTTGCCGTTGGGCGAGAACTTGTCGAAGGCTACGCCTGTATACATCTTCATCTGTTGCGCTTCTGCCGTTGCGCTGCATAGCACTGCCGAGGCAAGAGCTATGAATGTTGTCTTTTTCATCTTTTTTTTGTTGATCCGTTATTGGTTATGTATGTTAAAGCTTATTTTTGTCTGTCGTGTGCGGCGTTTCATTGCTTTGTCATCTTCCTGCACGTGGTTCCGCCGGCGGTTCTTGTGCGCTCGATGTATACTGTTCCTTTCGGCAGGAGCGCAACGTCGGCGCGTTGTCCCTCAAGGGTGAAATGTTCTGTGGCTGCACTTTCAGCGTAGTCGATTCCCTTTATGCCAGTGGCGGTAACTATCGGAGCGAAGCTGGTGTTCAGTACTTCTATGTCCGTGGCTTTCGAGCCCTCAACAGGTCTGTTCAGGAAGGCCACAACCTTCATGTCGGCAGGTTTCCAGTTGTCCGGCACTGTGTATGAGTAGCTCTTGCTGAATGTGCTGCCGTTCCATTCCACCTTGTCGCCGTAGTCTGCCGTAAGAGCGGCGCGCAACACGTGGTTGTGTATGGTGTCGGCAGCCGTGCCGCCCGTCTGGTAAGCCTTCGTCGCAACCTTGTCTTCTGTAAGGTAAACCGTCAGGTTGCATCCGTTGCTGTAGATGGCTTCATACATGTCGGTGTTTCGCTCGCCAGTTACGGTTACGTTAAGTGTGCGCGAAGCCTCGTCGTATTTCGTTTCCGGTGTAACCGTGGCGAAAGCCGGTTCCTGAAGCGTGTTGTCAAGCAGGGCTTTTACTATTGTAGCGCCGTTGTTGATGTTGGAATAGGCTATTCCGAATGCCGGGTGGCTGCCTTCGCTCACGCTGTTCACTGTCCTGTCTATTGCCGCCATTGGCGCAACTTCGGTATAGAGCAGGTCGAGCATGATTGTCTGCGACGGCTGCACCGTAAGTTCGTCTGTTCCGAAACCGACATGGTGTGCCACCCATGCCACTTTAGCGTTGTTGCCCACGGCATTCCTCAATACTTTGTCTCCCGTAGGGCAGTTTGTGCACGAGAGTGTGGTGAAATGTTCAAGGAGCACGTTGCGGCTGAATGCTTCCGAATAGATGTACATGTCCGTTTCAGCCGTGTTGTTCTCCGCCACTGCGTCGTTTTCGTCAAACCATACGCGCAGAGTCTGCTTTCCGTCCGGCAGTCCGTCGGGTGTGAACGTCCTGTAGATCGTTTTGGAGCCTTTCGCAGGAATTTCTTCCGCCGTTTCGAATGTCTGCTCTTCCATGTCGGCTGCCTTCAGGTGCAGGGTGGGGAAGGGCTTTGCCGTGTCGCTGTAGTTGGCAACCTTTATCGCCACGTTCTGTTCGTTTCCGTTCTTCGAGAACTTGCTGCCAAGCTGCAGGCTTTCTATTCCCATGTCATCGGTGTTTAAGTCGCCGTCAATTTCCACTTCAGCTTGTATGAACAGTGCACCGTCGTAGAATTTTTCCCAGCCTATGCCTTCTGCATACAGATAACATCTGTCTTCGGTCGTTTCAGGCGTCTGGTAAATTATGTTTGAGCCTGTTTTCAGCGTTCCGTTGAAGCCGATGTATATTTCGCTGCCGTCAATTTCGTATGGCGTGTCGAGAGTTACCTCGTTCCATCCGTCGTCGGTGTTGCCCAACCGTTTCAATGCCGTTGCGCCCTGGTTGAGCGACGGGCGTATCCAGCACCATGTGGAAGTCATTCCCTCTTCGGCCCCGATGCGTATCTTGGTTATCTTTCCGCCTTTGTAGGCTGCCATCTGCGAAGCGGAGAAGCGGATTGCCGCCTGTATGGGGCAGTCGAATTCCAAGTTCATTCTCTCCACTCCTGCCGTAATGTCGTCGGTGCAGTAGCCCAGCGTAACGGTTTTCGTTTCCGCATGCGCTTTCACACCCAGCATACCGTATGCGAATACCAATATGCCGAGTAACAATTTGAAGGTGTTGTTCGTCATTTCAAAATAAGTATTTCAATATGTAATTTTTTATTGTTCCGTTGAATTCAATTTCTTCTTGACGTAAGTCGTCACGACTGCGTATCCCACAAGGTAATGATTTCTTATGCAAAGTTATGTATTTTCTTTTATGTCAACAAATAAAACGTTGTTATTGCTTTGAATTTAACATCCGGAATAAAAATACCGTAAAAATGCGACGTGTGAGTTTGCACTTTTACGGTATTTTGTTATGCAGAGCCTATTGTCGGGTGAACGTTCTGCAACGGGCTTATTTGCTGATGTCGTTTATCCAGGTTGTGATGTCTGTCAGCACTTCCGGGGAAATGGTTTCCTCTATCTGCTGATATTCTATTACGCTGCCGGTGGTGCAGTGTTGGAACATATGGTTAAGGCTGTCGTAGCTCTTTACCGTATGCTTGCTGCTGGTGAGGCCTTTTTCCAGTGTCTTCAGATTTTCCGTAGCGTCAACCTGAATGTCTTTCGTACCGTTCAGGGCCATGACCGGGCATTTTACAGAAGGCAAACTGCTGCTTACGTCAATCTTTAAAAAGTCTCTCAGATATGGAGTTTCGCACTGCTGCAATGCTTTCACTATAGCGGGTTTCAGTTGTTGCGGTGCGTCAGAGAAGTCTATGTCTTTCAGGGCTTTTCCTTCGCCCATCTGCTTCAGTGCGCTCTCCACTGCTTTGCAATAGGATTCCACCGTTTCCGCAGGCAGTCCAAGCTGGCTTATTCCCGTGCGGTTCTGCATGACGAGAGTTTTCATTCCCGATATTGCCATGCCTGCAAGCGAGACTGCAAAATCAACTTTCCCCTCGGCAGCAAGCATCAGCGCTATGGTGCCGCCTTCGCTGTGGCCCAATACGCCAACTTTGGCAAAGCGTTTCTTCAGAAAGTCAATGCCCGACTGGGCATCCTGCTTGAAGTCGTTGACCGTAAACTTCTGGAAATCCACCGTGTTGTCGCCCCATCCGCGGTCGTCATAGCGCAAGGATGCTATGCCTTTGCGCGCCAATGCGTCTGCAATCACGGCAAAAGGCTTGTGGCCGAACAGTTCCTCGTCGCGGTTCTGCTGTCCGCTTCCTGTCACCATCAGCACTACAGGCGTTTTCTTCGTGCATTGCTCTGGCAAGACGAGCGTGCCGTTGAAGGTAAAGCCGCCGTTTGCAAAGCTTACCTGCTCTTCTTTGTAAGGGAATGGAGCTACCGGCGTTTGCGGACGGTTTACCGTAACTTCGCCTGGCGTGAGCGTGAGAGGCAGAGCAAAACCGTTTTGGGTGAACTGGCCCGTTATCTCCTTGCCGTCGTATTTCCCCTCGTATTTTGCACCGATCGACGGGATGGCGAGCACTATCGAACCGCCGTCTTGCTGCTGTCGCTCCACAGGCAGACCGTTAACCCCTTGTGCAGGAGAGTCAAGCGTGCATCCTTGTGCGGAGAGATGAAACACCAGCGGGAGTGTCATGCCCTGCACTTTCAGATCGCCTTTCCATGTGCCTTCCTGCGCAAAGGCGCATACCGAAACAATGGAGAGAAAGATTGTAGACAAGAATTTCTTCATGTTGAAATTTTCCGCAACACCACTTGGTTGAAAGTTTGTTATAGTCCCTTGGGCAGGTAATGTCCCGCCCTGAATGTCGGCATTCTGTTGGTTCCGCCTGTTTGGGTGTTGCGTTAAGGAACAAGCGAAACTCTAGCATGCCTTTGCAAATATAAAAAAAAACGGCGGCAATCTCGCATGGCCATGTCTTTTCTTTCTGAAAACTTTTGGTTAAGACTAATTATGTTTCCATGCACATACGGCAACAGCCATTCACTGTTCCGGTGAAGAATGTTGCCCTGCGCTAACCGCCAAACAAAAAGGGGCGCACCGAAACGACGGTGCACCCCAATTTATAGTGATTGTTTTTAAGATATTACTGCTCTGTGATCTGGACAGTAGCGCGGCGGTTGAATGATATTGGCGAGAGTGTGTCTACGCCACCGTCGGCAGCAGTCGTGATGTTGTCAGCGTCAACACCGAGCTTGATGAGTTCCTGCTTAACTGTTTCTGCACGCTTCTCTGAGAGCTTCTGGTTGATTGCCGGAGTACCGGTAGCGCTGTCGGCGAAACCTGTAACCTTGATCTTTGAGTTGTTCTCCTTTGCGTATTTAGCAAGTGCCTCTACGTTTACGATATCCTTGCGGTTTGCAACTTCTGTCTTGTTGATGTTGAAGAATACAGAGATAGGAGTTGTAATGAATTCCTTGATAGACTCGTGAGTGTCTTTCGGCTGGTTAGCCAACATCTCCTTCAGACGGTCGTTCTCTGCCTTTGAGTCAGCGAGCTGAGCGTTGAGTGCGTCGATCTGCGACTGTGAGAGAGCCTTGATTGCGTCAACATCAGGAACCTTGTTCCAGCCTGTCTTGCCGATGTTTACGGTAAGGCCAAGTTCTGCATAAAGGTAGTTGTCGTGTGAATCCCATCCGCGAGGACCGTTGTTTGCGTAGCCCTCAGAATAGAAGTCGTTCTCCATACGGTTCCAACCGAGTTCCAGGTTGATTGCGATGCGCTTGCTTACGTTGAACTCGTTGAGCAAACCAACGCTCATGCCCATTGCATACATGTCGGTGGTCATGTTGCGTGCGAAGCCTGCACCAGCGAAAGGAATACAGTTGTAGACGCGTTTTGGATTGTAGCCGCAAAGCATGTTGCTGAGGTTGAACAGAACCTGCTCCTGTGCGTTCCAGTATTTGAAGCTGTCGTAGTTGCACTTGCCCCAGATACCTGATACCTTTGTGCGGAGACCGAGGCCTGGTGTGAACCATTTACCGATGGCAACCGCTGCCTGTGGGTTGGAACGGAAACTCTTGAACGGGCTGCTTGGTCTGTCGAAGCCATGCTCCAGTGAAGAGTAGAAGGCTGTCCACTGAACGCCGCCCTGAACGAACCAATTGCTCCAGAATGAGTTGGTTGCTACGCTGTACTTTTCGGTAGCTTCTGTTTCCTGTGCCATTGAGGTCAAGGAAACGCTGGCAATAGCCAGCACCGTTAATAACTTTTTCATAACCTATATTAAAAAATAAATCTAATTTATCGTCCTTACAAGGTTGTCGCTTACTGCAAAGGTAGCAATATTTCTGCAATCAGACCCTTTTTCTGTAAAAAAAAGTTGAATTGTTGTAATATTTCCTTTCAGTTGTCTCAATTTTGCTTTGCTCGGAACATTTTTTTGTGTAATGCGTACCTGCAAAAAAGTTTTACGTATTGTTTTAATGCTTCCCGGCCGGCTTTGCTTTGTATATTCACATAATGTCGGCCGGGAAGTATCTGTTGTCGTCTTGCACCCTCTTTATATAATAATGTATAACACAATATTCTATACATGGGTGCGCGGGTGTCTTTAATCCTTGTTGGAGCGTTTGCGTCCCAGGTGGTCGAGGATTATCTTTCTCATGCGCATGCTTTTTGGCGTAACCTCCACGAGCTCGTCTTCCTTGATGTATTCGAGAGCTTCCTCGAGCGAGAGCACCGTGCGCGGAACGATGCGTGCCTTGTCGTCAGAACCGCTGGCACGCGTGTTGGTAAGCTGCTTGGCTTTCGTCACGTTCACCACCAGGTCGTTGTCGTGGACATGTTCTCCGACCACTTCGCCGCCGTACACTTCTTCGCCCGGATCGATGAAGAACTTTCCGCGGTCTTGCAGCTTGTCGATGGAATAGGCGTATGCCGTTCCCGTTTCCATTGCAATCATGCTTCCGTTCATGCGGCGTGTTATCTCGCCCTTGAACGGCTGGTATTCCTTGAAGCGGTGTGCCATTATTGCTTCGCCCTGGCTTGCGGTGAGGACGTTGGTCCTGAGGCCGATTATTCCTCTCGACGGTATGTCGAACTCGATGTCTACGCGCTCGCCCAGGTTCTGCATTGAGGTCATTTCTCCTTTGCGGCGTGTAACCATGTCGATCATCTTGCTGGCAAACTCTTCGGGCACGTTGATGGTCATCTCTTCGATAGGCTCGCATTTCACGCCGTCTATTTCCTTGTAGATAACCTGTGGCTGGCCAACCTGCAGCTCGTATCCTTCGCGGCGCATCGTTTCGATGAGAACCGAGAGGTGGAGCACGCCGCGGCCGCTCACGATCCATTTGTCGGTGGAGTCTTCAAACGGCTGCACCCTTAGCGCAAGGTTCTTTTCAAGCTCCTTCTTCAGACGGTCGCTCACGTGGCGGCTCGTCACGAACTTGCCTTCGCGTCCGAAGAACGGCGAGTCGTTGATGGTGAACAGCATGCTCATGGTCGGCTCGTCGATTGCTATCGGTGGCAACGGTTCCGGATTGTCGAAGTCGCATATCGTGTCTCCGATTTCAAAGTTCTCCAGTCCGATTACGGCGCATATGTCTCCGCTCGTCACTTCGCTTGTCTTGTTGTGGCCCATGCCTTCGAAGGTGTCAAGCTCCTTTATCTTTGTCTTCTCCAGCGTGCCGTCGCGGTGTGCTATCGTTACGTTCATCCCGTCTTTCAGTGTGCCGCGGTGAACGCGTCCCACTGCGATGCGTCCGGTGTAGCTTGAATAGTCGAGGCTGGTGATGAGCATCTGCGGTGTGCCTTCAAGCACTTTCGGTGCAGGAATCACTTCCACTATCTTGTCGAGCAGGTAGTCGATGTTGTCCGTCGGCGTGTTGTAGTCTTCGCTCATCCATCCGTTTTTCGCGCTTCCGTAAACAACGGGGAAGTCGAGCTGGTCTTCCGTCGCGTTCAGCGAGAACATGAGGTCGAAAACCATTTCGTAAACCTCTTCCGGACGGCAGTTCGGCTTGTCCACCTTGTTGACTACGACGATGGGCTTGAGGCCAATCTGAAGAGCTTTCTGCAGAACGAATCTAGTCTGGGGCATGGGGCCTTCGAAAGCGTCCACGAGCAGCAGGCAGCCGTCTGCCATGTTGAGCACACGCTCCACCTCTCCGCCGAAGTCGGAGTGTCCCGGAGTGTCTATTATGTTGATTTTGGTGCCTTTCCAGTTGATTGAAACGTTTTTTGAAAGGATGGTGATTCCGCGTTCGCGTTCCAAATCGTTGTTATCCAATACCTGGCCGCTTAAATCCTTTCCGTCGCGGAAGAGGTTTCCGGCCAACATCATCTTGTCCACCAATGTAGTCTTTCCGTGGTCTACGTGGGCAATAATCGCAATGTTTCTAATGTCTTGCATATTTACCTTAAAAAATTATGGCTGCAAAGTTACGACTTTTATTTTATAATGTCAAACGTGCCGCATTATCTTTTCGCATTGCAACACTTTCTTGACGCTCGCCTGCAATAAAACGCAGGATTTCGGGTTATATGTTTTAAACGGAATATAAATAAAAGCAATTGTTTATGAAAAAGAAGTTACCATTGTTGCTCGTCCTGCTCGTTGTGTCGGCTCTCGGCGCCGTGGCGCAGCCAAAGGCAGGCAAGTTCTCGATTGTCCCGCGCCTTGGAGTGTCCTTGGCTAAACTTACGGGCGAAGGCTCTGTTATAGAAACCGGCGATGCATCGGCGCCTGTAGGCAGCCACAACTACAAGCCGGGACTGATAGCCGGAGTGGACTTCGAATACCAGATTACCGACATACTCGCGGCTTCCGTGGGCGCTTATTATTCGCAGCAGGGAACAAAGTATGACGATATCGACGAATACCACGACGTTTCGACAAAGAAATGGCAGGAAATACGCAAATGGAAAGAACACTACGACTTTGTCAACATCCCTGTTATGCTGAGCGGATACGTGTACAAGAACCTTGCGCTGAAAGTAGGCGCGCAGCTGGGGATAAACACCAGCGGGAAGATGGAATACACCATCGTGCCCTTCACGCGTTCGCAGAGCGGGGAAATAGTGAAGGGGGAACTGACAAAGACCGAATTCGACGTGCCTCTGAAAAAGTTCGACTTCTCGATTCCCGTGGGCGTTTCCTATGAATACATGAACGTCATTCTCGACGCGCGCTACAACATAGGCGTGACAAACGTGAACAAATACGACGGTGTCAAGAACCGCAACTCCGTGTTCACATTCAACGTGGGCTACCGCTTCACGCTGTAAGCCCCTCTGTTTGAATGCCGGCCAGATAAGAATTGTTAAATTTTTAAACTTAATGCGCTGCCGTTGCGGTAAAAACAAATAAAAAGTGTTACCTTTGCAGCCGCTTTAAGCATAATTACAAATTTAACAAAATCAAAACAATGTATTTAGATCAAGCTAAAAAACAAGAGATCTTTGGACAGTACGGAAAGTCTAACTCTGATACTGGTTCAGCTGAGAGCCAGATAGCATTGTTCTCCTACCGTATTTCCCACCTGACGGAGCACCTGAAGAAGAACCGTAAAGATCATAGCACAGCTAGGGCTCTTACCATGCTTGTAGGTAAGCGCCGTGCATTGCTTGATTATCTGTACGACCGCGACATCGAGCGCTACCGTGCAATAATCAAAGCTCTTGGTCTGCGCCGATAAGCGCAAAGACGCAAATGCACAGAAAAAACAATCCCGCAGGAAAATATTCCTCGGGATTTTTTTTTGCCTTCAGTCACGCCGGCAACCGGCTCGGAGAGGTTTTCTCTCGCCCGTCTGTTGGCTAAACATGAAACAGTATAACCAGGATGAACATACAGGACAAACGCATATTGCACATTGCATTGCCAGCAATAGTAAGCAACGTCACCGTGCCGTTGCTGGGGCTTGTAGACGTGGCGATAGTGGGCCACCTCGGTTCGGCGGCATACATCGGTGCCATAGCAGTGGGAGGGATGATATTCAACGTGATGTATTGGCTGTTCGGCTTCCTTCGCATGGGCACAAGCGGAATGGTGTCGCAGGCATTGGGCGCGCGCAACCTTGCCGGCGTAATGCAGCTGCTGGCACGTTCCGTTGCCATAGCAATGGCTGTGGCGGTATGCCTGATAGCCCTCGGAGAGCCTGTGCTGAAACTCTCTTTCAGCCTGATGCAGCCCACCGGAAGCGTTGCGGCGTATGCCGCCGCCTATTTCCGCATTCTTGTGTGGGGAGCTCCCGCCATGCTGGTGTCGTTCAGTCTCACCGGATGGTTCATCGGCATGCAGAATTCACGGCTGCCCATGTTCGTGGCCGTTGCGCAGAATGTGGCAAACATCGCGGCAAGCCTGTGTTTCGTGCTGCTTCTCGGCATGAAGGTGGAAGGCGTGGCCCTCGGAACGCTTGTGGCACAGTATGCCGGAGCACTGTTCTCCATAGCGCTGTGGCTTGCCAGCTACGGCCGCCTGAAGCGGTATTTCACACTGAAAGGCCTGTGGCTAAAGTCGGAGATGATGCGCTTTCTTGGCGTAAACCGCGACATCTTCCTGCGCACCCTGTGCCTCGTTTCCGTCATGATGTTCTTCACCTCTGCCGGTTCGTGGCAGGGAGAAACGGTACTTGCCGTAAACACCCTGCTGATGCAGTTCTACATGATATTTTCCTACTTTATGGACGGTTTTGCCTATGCCGGCGAAGCTCTGGGCGGCAAGGCATACGGGGCTGGCAACAAGGAGTGGCTTTCGGCCGTCGTTCGGCGCATATTCCTGTGGGGCGCGGCGCTTGCCGTTGTCTTCACGCTGCTCTACGGCATAGGCGGAACGCCGTTCCTGGGCATCCTTACCGACGAGCAGTCTGTTGTTGCCGCTGCCTCCGACTACCGCTGCTGGTCGCTGTTGCTGCCCGTTTCGGGCGTGGCGGCGTTTGTGTGGGACGGCATATTCATCGGCTGCACAAAGACACGCGGCATGCTTCTGTCGATGGTTGTTGCAGCTGCTGCCTTTTTCGTTGTCTACTATGCCTTGCGCGGGCAGTGGGGCAACCACGCCCTGTGGCTTGCCTTCATCGTCTATATGGCAGTGCGCGGCATTGCCCAGACGGTGGTATGGAAAATCAGTTGGGGTAGACAAGGTTTTCCTCCTTGATATGCTCAAGTGTTTCCTCAAGGTATTTCCTTGCCTCGAAGCGCGCCATCGGCAGGTCGTGGAGCAGGTAGTTGCCGCAGTCTTTAGGTGCTGCTCCGGGTACGTCGCCGCTGAAGTCGGCTACAAAACGAAAGGTCCTCTTCATCAGTTCCACCATGTCTTTCGACTCGAAGTCGCCTCTGACAAGAAGATAGTTGCCCGTGAGGCATCCCATAGGTCCCCAGTAGACGATGCGCTCTTTCCATTCATCGTCGTTGCGAAGGTATGTCGCGGCAAGATGTTCGATGGTATGTAGCGCCCCGGGATGCAGGGCCGGTTCGCGGTTCGGCGCCTTCATCCTTATGTCGAATGTAGTGACGGTTTCTCCGCCCACACTGTCTTTCCGCGAAACGTATATTCCCGGAAGGAGTTTCTCGTGGTTTATCGTAAAGCTTGGTATCTTTTCCATAATGTTTCTGTTTGTCGGTTTTGTCAGATAGCTTCCAGGAAGCTGCGTGTAATGTTGAACGAGCCTTCTGCCAGGCGTGCCCAAAAGTCGAAATATTGCGAAGCCTTGGTGTCTTTCAGCGGTATGTCGCTTATGATGCGGAAGCTTACGAAAGGTGTGCCGTAGATATGGCATGTCTGTGCAATGGAGCAGCTCTCCATGTCGACCGCCGCTGCCGCAGGAAACTTGTCGAGTATCGACTGCATCTTCTCGCGGCTGTCCACGAACCACTCTCCGCTCACAATCAGTCCTGCGTGCACGGGGGGCCCCGTTTCAAGAGCCTTTGCCTTCATTATCAGCTCATTCTGCGCTGCGAATTTGGCAGGCATTCCGATTATCTGTCCAAATTCGCACTCGTCGCCGCAGTAGGCGTCGTGATAAACGTACTGCGTTCCGACAACCACGTCGCCAACCTCCATGTTTACGTCGGCTCCGCCCGCAACGCCGGTAGAGATGATGAGGTCAGGTTCGTAGCGTCCGATCATTTCAACGGCACCAATGGTGGAGTTCACTTTGCCTATGCCGCATTTCTGTATGACAATCTCCTTGTTTCCGATTTTGCCGCACACGAAATCCTTGTGGTGAAACCTTTCCACTGTACTTTCCGTCAGCAGGGATCTCAGCTGCACAAATTCCTTGTCCATAGCGACAATAATTCCTATCTTCATAATTTTCTGTTTGAATAAAAATCGTTTATGCAAAGGTATGAATAAAAAAGAATAAATTGACCGTTGCCGTGCATTTCATTTCCGCAGCACCGGCAGAGAGCTTGCCGGAAAACGTCGGCTGCTTTCCGCGCAAAGCCCCGTCAAAGGGTTCGCCAACGGCAGAGTGTTCCGTTTTTTCTCCAAGTGTTCCATTGGTAGAATGTTTTGCCAATTTGCCAATTTGCCATTCTTGCAAAATAGAGTTCATTTTTTTATCATCATTGATTATCAATGAGTTATATTTTTTGTCATTTTTTGCAAAAGCGTGGCAATTTGGCAAATTGGCAAAACTACAAGAGATTCCGGCCATTTCACTGGTCATATGGAAGAAAGTGCCGATTGTGACTTTGTATTTTTTAGGCAGCGTGTTGTGCCGAAAACCGTATGTTTTGTATATCTTTGCAGATTAAACAACTATAGCTGTAATTTTTATAATGAAAAATTGGAAACACTTTCTGCCTGATGTTGTGGCAGTGCTGCTTTTTGCGGTAATTTCGTTTGCTTATTTCTTTCCAGCCGACATAGACGGGAAGATACTTTTCCGTCACGACTCTTCCGCAGGGCGCGGTTTGGGGGAAGAGACGTCGGAGTATTATGAGAAGACGGGTGAAGTTACCCGCTGGACAGGTTCCGCATTCTGCGGCATGCCTACATACCAGATATCCCCAAGTTACAACAGTCTCGACGCGATGGACGTCATCACCAAGGTGTACCATCTTGGCCTGCCCGAAAACGTTTGGTATCTGTTCGTTTACCTGCTCGGATTCTACATCATGCTGCGTGCTTTCAACTTCAAGCAGTATCTTGCCGCATTGGGAGCGGTTGTGTGGGCATTCTCCAGCTATTTCCTGATAATCATTGCCGCCGGCCACTTGTGGAAAGTGATGGCGCTGGCATATCTTCCGCCGATGATAGGCGGCATAATGCTTGCCTACAGGGGGAAATATCTGCAGGGCCTCTTCCTGACAGGCCTTTTCTCTGCATTCGAAATCTACGCCAACCATGTGCAGATGACATATTATTATCTGTTCATCGTGTTCTTTATGGTCATAGCCTTCCTTGTTGACGCCATCCGCAAAGGGCAGACGGCACATTTCCTGAAAGCAACGCTCACGTGCATTGCCGGTGGGCTGATCGGTTTGGCGCTCAATGCCAGCAACCTTTACCACACATGGGAATACAGCAAGGAGTCGATGCGCGGCAAGAGCGAACTGGTGAAGAAAAACACCGCCAACCAGACCGGCAGCGGACTGGAGCGCGACTACATAACGCAGTGGAGCTACGGCATAGACGAGACGTGGACGCTGCTTGTGCCGAATGCAAAGGGCGGAGCTTCCGTCCCGTTGACGCAGAGCGAGACGGCGATGAAGAAGGCCGACGGGCAGTTCTATGACATTTACCAGCAGCTGGGCCAATACTGGGGCAACCAACCCATGACGAGCGGTCCCGTTTACGTGGGAGCCTTCGTGCTGATGCTTTTCTTCCTCGGCGCACTTATAGTGAAGGGGCCGGTGAAATGGGCGTTGCTCGCCGCCACATACCTGTCGGTGATGCTCTCGTGGGGACACAATTTCATGGGGCTTACGGATTTCTTCATCGACTATGTGCCGATGTATTCAAAGTTCCGCACGGTAGCCTCAATACTTGTCGTTGCAGAGTTCACCATACCGTTGCTCGCAATGCTCGGATTGAAGGAGATCATAGATAACCCTAAAGTGCTCGACGAGAAGCTTACGCTCAGGCAAAAGCTGCCCAACACGCTGTTCGTCAGCGTGCTCAGCATATTCGCACGCAAAAAGAGAGACTACCTCATCATAAGCTTTATCATAACCGGAGGCATAGCAGCCCTGTTTGCCATTATGCCCTCGGCGTTCTTCAGCGACTTCGTCTCCAACAGCGAGATGCAGGCCCTCAGCCAGATACCGCAGGAATACCTGCAGCCACTGCTTGCCAACCTGCGCCAGATGCGCCAGGAGGTATTTACGACAGACTGCTGGCGCTCCTTCCTCGTCATAGTCCTCGGAACGCTGTTCCTCGTGCTCTTCCTGATGAGGAAGCTCAACGCCAAGGCAATGGTGGGGCTCACGTGCGTGCTCTGTCTCGTTGACATGTGGCAGGTTGACAAACGTTATCTCAACAACGACATGTTCGTTGAAAAGAGCGTAAGGGAAAACCCCGTGAGAATGACGGAAACCGACAGGCAGATACTGAAAGACAAGTCGGAATGCGGCGACTACCGCGTGCTGAACTTCTCCACAAGCACTTTCAACGAGAACGAGACATCCTATTACCACAAGAGCCTCGGCGGATACCATCCCGCAAAGATGCGCCGTTACCAGGAGCTTGTGGAGCAGTACATACAGCCCGAGATGCAGAAGGCAATGGCTGCCGTTGCCGATGCGAGAGGCGACATGACGCAAGTGAACGGCGACAGCGTATTCCCAGTGATAAACATGCTCAACGCCCGCTATTTCATACTGCCGCTGCAGGGCGGACAGACAGTGCCTGTGCTCAATCCGTATGCAAAGGGAACGGCATGGTTTGTTGACAACGTAAAGTTCGTTGACAATGCAAACCAGGAAATCGACGCTCTGGGAGCGATGGACCTTCGGCACGAGGCAGTTGCCGACAAGAAGTTTGCAGCACAGGTCGGAAAGGTCGTAAAACAGGACGGCAAGTCGGTTGTGGCCATAACATCCTATGAACCGAACGAGCTGAAATACGACGTGACGTCAGACAAAGGCGGCGTGATAGTATTCTCGGAGGTGTATTATCCGGGATGGACGGCAACGGTTGACGGCAAGGACGTAGAGGTGGGCCGCGTGAACTACGTGCTGCGCGCCATCAACGTGTCGCCCGGTTCTCACAAGGTCGTGCTGTCGTTCCACCCGTCATCCGTAATGACAACCGAGACGATAGCCTATACAGGATACGTCCTGCTCATTGCCGTGTTGGCATTGCTCGTCTACTTCAACAGCAAGAAGCGCAGGAAAGAAACCGAATCGGCTCAGTCTTGACGGAAACGGACCTGCTCTCCACATATTTAATATATATATATACGATGAAGAAACTACTGTCTCTGCCACCTAATCTGGTGGACTGCTTTCACGATATAACGGGCTACGACCGTAGCGAGTGGTTCTGCTCCAACGATCCCGTGGGCAAGAAACTCGGTTCTGGCGGCGGCACAACATGGCTGTTGCAGAAAGCCTACGAAGCTTCGGCTGCGTCAGGTTCTTTCGACGAGTGGCTGAGTTCCGACAAACGCCTCATTCTGCATGCCGGAGGCCAAAGCCGCCGTCTGCCTGCATATGCTCCGTCGGGCAAGATACTCACGCCGATACCCGTATTCCGTTGGGAGCGCGGACAGCGCCTATCGCAGGATCTGCTGTCGCTCCAGATACCGCTTTACCGGCGCATTATGGACGAAGCACCCGCCAGCCTGCACACGATGATAGTGAGCGGAGACGTATATATACGTGCCGACGAAGCGCTCGGCGCCATACCCGAAGCCGACGTGGTTTGCTACGGTCTTTGGCTTGGACCAGAGATAGCAAAAGACCACGGGGTGTTCGTTTCGCGGCGCGACACGCCGACAGTCATGGAATGTATGTTGCAGAAACCGTCGGTGAAAACGCTCGGAGAACTTCTCAACACACATTTCTATCTGACAGACATAGGCATATGGCTGCTGAGCGACAGGGCAGTGAAAATGCTGATGAAGAAGTCGCAGCGAAACGGCGAAACGGTGAATTACGACATGTATTCGGAATTCGGATGCGCCTTGGGCGAGAAGCCCACGGTTGACGACCCCGAACTGCGCCAGCTCAGCGTGGCTGTTCTTCCTCTGCCCGGTGGAGAGTTCTATCATTACGGAACAAGCCACGAAATCCTCTCTTCCACACTCGACATACAGAACCTAGTGAACGACCAGCGCGAGATTATGCACCACTCGCAAAAGCCGCATCCCTCGCTTTTCGTTCAGAACGCACGGATAGAAAAGCCGCTGTCGGCAGCAAACAAGAATGTGTGGATCGAGAACAGCTGGATAGGCAAACGCTGGACGCTGACAACGGAGAACATCGTAACGGGAGTGCCCGAAAACGACTGGGACGTAACTCTCCTTCCGGGACAGTGCGCAGACATGGTTCCGGTGGGAGAAGCCGAAACCGTGGTTCGTCCTTACGGATACAACGACAAGTTCCGCGGTCCGCTGACCGATCCCTCGGTGATGTTCCTCGGCAAACCGTTTGCAGAGTGGGCGCAATGCCACGGCATTGACGTCAGCGCCATCGACGGACAGCAAGACCTTCAGTCAGCACGCATATTCCCCGCAGTGGAGAATGCCGACGACGCCGGACTGTTGCTGCGCTGGATGCTCACGGACACGCAGCAGATGAACCCCGCCGAAGCAGAGCGCGCCTTGGAGCTGTGGAACGAAAGCCGACGTCTCAGTGCCGACGACATATCGGCAGAGGCCGACCTGGTAAGGCTCACGCGCCAACGCTCTTCGTTCAGGGCAGCCAACTGGCAGGCCATTGCAAAGAACTACCGCCACAGCGTGTTCTACCAGACAGACCTGTGCGACGCCGCACGCGAATTCAACGACCACGACATACCGATGCCGGAAGAAATATCAGGCGATGCCCCGCTCCTGACCCGCATTCACGACAACATGTTCCGCTCTGAACTGTGCAGGCTGCGCGGCGACGCCGAAAATGCCGCAAGCAGCGAGGGGAAAGCCTTCGCCCTGCTAAGGCAAGGACTGATAACGTCGCAGGCTGCGGCAAAGCAGCATCCACGTCTGTCTGTGTATTCCGACCAGATAGTGTGGGCACGCAGTCCGGTGCGCATCGACATCGCAGGCGGATGGACCGACACGCCGCCCTATTGTCTGATGGAAGGCGGAAAGGTGATAAACCTTGCCATTGAGCTGAACGGACAACCGCCACTGCAGGCTTACGTCCGTCCGTGCAGGCAGCCGCACATCATTCTTCGGAGCATCGACCTCGGAGCTTCCGAAAAGATAGAAACATACGGACAGCTGGCTGACTTCCGGCATGTGGGCAGTCCGTTCTCAATACCAAAGGCAGCCTTGGCGCTTGCCGGATTCCTTCCGCAGCATTCGCTCGAACAGTATCCGTCGCTTGAAGACCAGCTGAAAACCTTTGGCGGCGGCTTGGAACTGACGCTCCTTTCAGCCATACCCGCAGGCAGCGGACTGGGAACGAGCAGCGTCCTTGCTTCGACCGTGCTTGGAGCGCTCAACGATTTCTGCGGATTGGGATGGGACAAGAGCGAGATAGGCTGCCGCACTTCAGCCCTTGAGCAGATGCTCACAACGGGCGGAGGATGGCAAGACCAGTTCGGCGGAGTGCTCGAAGGCATAAAAATGCTGCAAACAGAGCGAGGCTTCGACCAGAACCCCACTGTAAGATGGTTGCCGGGCGACCTCTTCACGCGAAACGAATACCGCTCCTGCCACCTCCTTTATTATACGGGAATAACACGCACTGCAAAGACGATTCTGTCAGAGATAGTACGGCGCATGTTCCTCAACCACAGCGGAGAACTTTCCATGCTTCGCGAAATGAAACGCCATGTGGATGATATGTACGACGCTATCCAGCGTGCCGATTTCACAAGGATGGGACATCTTGTCAGGAAGACTTGGGCACAGAACCAGATGATGGACAGCGGGACGAACCCCGAAAGCGTGCGCCGCATAACCGATCTCATCGACGATCTGTGTCTCGGCTACAAACTTCCGGGCGCAGGCGGAGGCGGCTACCTGTATATGATAGCCAAAGATCCCGAGGCTGCCGCACGCATAAGACAGGTAATAGACTCGAACCGGCCCAACGCAAACGCGCGTTTCGTCGACATGACGCTGAGCGAGACAGGGTTGCAGGTGAGCAGAAGCTGAGAGAACGATGAAATTCAGAACGGAAGTATCCATAGACAAGCCCCGCTTCGGCATAACGCCCCTTCAGCGCATGCTGTTCGTGGGGTCGTGCTTTGCCGACAGCATGGGCAAACGTTTCGTCGACGACAAGTTCCGCGCCGTAGTAAACCCATACGGAGTGATGTACAACCCCGTAAGCATCCTGCACACGGTGGAACGCTACACGAGGGAACTGGCATCAGACAGCGGCACAGTGCCGGCAGCTCTTGCACCGCAGACTTGCGTGCTGACGCTCGGTACAAACCACGTATACCGGCTGAAGGAAACGGGCGAGATTGTGGACAACTGCCGTAAGCGGCCGCAGGCTCTCTTCAGCGAGGAAGAGCTTTCGGTGGAGGAATGCTGCGACGCCCTGTCGCAGTCAGTTGATAAGCTGAAACATGTCAACCCCGAAGTGAAGGTGATAGTAACGGTCAGCCCGATACGTTACGCCAAATACGGATTCCACGGCAGCCAGCTTTCAAAGGCAGTGCTGCTGCTCGCTGCCGACAGGCTTGCCAGACGCTACGCTTGCGTGGAGTATTTCCCCGCATACGAAATAGTGAACGACGAGCTTCGCGACTACCGTTTCTATCGCGAAGACATGCTTCACCCCTCCGAACAAGCCGTCACGTTCATCTGGCAGCGCTTCTCCGAGGCGTATTTCACGCCCGAGACGGAACAGTTCCTCAGCAAGTGGCGGCCCATAAAGGATGCTCTGAACCACAGGCCGTTCAATCCCGACGCAGAGGAATACCGCAACTTCATGCAGCGCACGCGTGAAAGGCTGCAGGCGCTGAAGGAAGAATATCCCCAACTGGAAGCTTAGCGGGAACTGTGGCGTAAAACAAATCCGGAAGAAAGGAAACAGACAACATTTTCAATATTAATCTTAATAACTAAAAGAGATGGAAACATTTAAAGATTACGGAGTCAATCAACCGCAAATGCCCAAACCCGACAATTACATGGTTTGGGCCATTCTCACCACAATATGCTGCTGTTTGCCTTTCGGCATCGTTGCAATCATAAAGGCGAGCCAGGTGAACAGCCTTTACCTCTCCGGCAATTACGGAGCCGCCCTGATGGCATCGAAAGAGGCCAAGAAATGGACTCTCATCGGCGTTGTTACGGGGTTGGTAGTAAACGTGATGTGGTTCGTGTTCTACGGCTTTGCAACGGTTGCAGCCGCCTTGTAGGAAAAACCGTGGCTGGAAAACCAATATCCGGAAGTCCGCTTTTAAAGCGTCTAGCCCTGGTTGCGGCGCTGGCAGCTGGCATAGGGGCGTGCCTCTATTTCGTCGACCCATCGACTGCGTGGTTCGCTCCGAAGTGTCCCGTCAAGCTGCTTACCGGACTGAGCTGTCCGGCATGCGGAGTGCAGCGCTTTGTGCACGCCCTGCTTTGCGGCAGACCGCTCGATGCCGTGCGCTTCAATTTCTGGCTGGCGCTCATGCTTCCCTATGCCGCGGCATTTCTCGTTGCGTGGCTCATGCCCGAAGCGAGGGCGAAGAGGCGGCTTGTCTCTGTCATAGAGCATCCCGCCATGGTTTACACCTATATCGCGGTTATGGCGGTGTGGATGATTGTAAGGAACGTGGCTGGAATATAGAAAAAGTAAACATTGAAACAAACACATAACAGAAAGGAACGATTATGGACAACAGCAGAATAGACAGTATCTTGATGGCATACGGCGACAAGTTCCCGCCCCTCATGTACGAACAGCTACGGCAGGAGTTTGCCCAAATGGACGATGTTGAGGCAAACATGCTTTTATCCCAGCTTAAGGACCCCACGGTAATGTTGGTTTTCTCTATATTCCTCGGAGGATACGGCGTAGACCGCATCTTGCTTGGCGATGTGGGCCTTGGCATTCTGAAGCTTTTGACTTGTGGTGGACTGGGCATATGGTGGCTCGTTGACCTGTTTTTGGTGATGGACCATACAAGGCTGAAAAACGCCGAGAAGATACTTTACCGCCGCATGCACTGAGTTCGGGCCGGCATTGCCCTGCCTTTGCACGGCAGACATGCCTCTCAGCTTGAAATTACCGATTGAACATATTATGAACGCCGCTTGAATGTTTTTCAAACGGCGTTTAAACTTTTCGCAAACGATGTCCAAACATTTTCATGCGTAAGTTCAGACATTCCGCAAACGGCAGAGGTAGAGTAGGGCGACGCTGATATCTTGTCGCACGCCGAAGGCTACGTTCCTGTCTGATTGTGCCGTTTCGTCATGCGTGTGCGACAAAAAGTCATTGTTTCCCACTGTGGTATGCACTTTGTAAAGCAAGATTGTGAAAACTTGATAGAACAACAAGAAAGGAGACCACAATATGACATTAGACAAATTCACAATCAAAGCACAGGAAGCAGTCCAGCACGCAGTGTCAACCGCGCAGCAGAACGGCCAGCAGTCGATAGAGGCCGTGCATCTGCTCAAGGGCGTCTTGGCGAAGGCGAAGGACGTTTCCAACTTCATCTTCCAGAAACTCGGTGTCAATGCGCAGCAGATAGAAACGCTCGCCGACAGCGAGATACAGCATCTGCCGCGCGTGCAGGGCGGAGAGCCCTATCTCTCGGGCGAGGCCAATGCCGTGCTGAATGCCGCTGTAAGCCTCTCGGCAAAGTTCGGCGACGAGTTCGTGAGTGTCGAGCCGCTGCTCCTGGCACTGCTCACCGAGAAATCCACTGCCAGCCGCATACTGAAGGATGCCGGCTGCACTGAGAAAGACATGCGCCAGGCTATACTCGAACTGCGCCAGGGGCAGAACGTGCGCACACAGAGCGGCGACGAAAACTACCAGAGCCTGGACAAATATGCCAAGAACCTTGTGGAGCAGGCACGTTCGGGAAAGCTCGACCCCGTGATAGGGCGCGACGACGAGATAAGGCGCGTGCTTCAGATTCTGTCGAGGCGTACAAAGAACAACCCAATCCTCATCGGCGAACCGGGCACGGGAAAGACGGCCATCGTTGAAGGTCTGGCAGAGCGCATCGTGAGGGGCGACGTGCCGGAGAACCTGAAAGACAAGCAACTCTATTCTCTCGATATGGGCGCGCTTGTGGCCGGAGCGAAATACAAGGGAGAGTTTGAGGAAAGGCTGAAGAGCGTGATATCGGAAGTGACCAAAAGCGAAGGCCGCATAATCCTCTTCATCGACGAGATTCACACCCTTGTGGGAGCCGGAGGCGGCGAGGGCGCGATGGATGCCGCAAACATACTGAAACCAGCACTTGCCCGCGGCGAACTGAGAGCCATCGGCGCAACGACGCTGAACGAATACCAGAAGTATTTCGAGAAAGACAAGGCCCTTGAGAGGCGTTTCCAGACCGTCATGGTTGACGAGCCTGACGAAATGAGCGCCATCTCCATTCTGAGAGGACTGAAGGAGCGCTACGAGAACCACCACAAGGTGCGTATCCAGGACGACGCCTGCATTGCAGCAGTGAAGCTTTCGGAGCGGTACATCAGCGAGCGCTTCCTTCCCGACAAGGCCATCGACCTTATGGACGAGGCGGCTGCAAAGCTGAGGATGCAGCGCGATTCAGTGCCCGACGAACTCGACGAAACCACGCGAAAGCTGAAACAGCTGGAGATAGAACGCGAGGCAATAAAGCGCGAAAACGACGTGCCCAAGATAGAACAGCTTGACAAGGAGATTGCCGAGCTGCGCGACCAGGAGAAGCAGCTGCGCGCCAAGTGGGAAGGCGAGAAGGCACTTGTGAACAAGATACAGGAAGACAAACAGCAGATAGAGAACCTTAAACTGGAGGCGGAACGGGCTGAGCGCGAAGGCAACTACGAGCGCGTGGCAGAGATAAGATACAGCAAGCTGAAAGCTCTCGACGACGACATAAAGAGCATTCAGGACCGTCTGAAAAACGCACAGGGCGCCGAAGCGATGGTGCGCGAAGAGGTTACTGCCGACGACATAGCCGAGGTGGTGAGCCGCTGGACGGGCATCCCCGTAACGCGCATGCTGCAAAGCGAACGCGAGAAGCTGCTCCATCTTGAAGAGGAACTTCACCGCCGTGTTATCGGACAGGACGAGGCCATAGAGGCAGTGAGCGACGCAGTGCGACGAAGCCGTGCCGGACTGCAAGACCCCAAGCGCCCGATTGCATCGTTCATCTTTCTCGGTACAACCGGAGTGGGAAAGACGGAGCTTGCAAAGGCCTTGGCGGAATATCTGTTCAACGACGAGACCATGATGACGCGTATCGACATGAGCGAATACCAGGAAAAGTTCAGCGTGTCGAGACTTATCGGAGCGCCTCCAGGATATGTCGGCTACGACGAAGGCGGACAGCTTACAGAGGCAGTGCGCCGCAAGCCATACTCCGTTGTGCTGTTCGACGAAATAGAGAAGGCGCATCCCGATGTGTTCAACATCCTGCTGCAAGTGCTCGACGACGGACGGCTTACCGACAACAAGGGGCGCACGGTGAACTTCAAGAACACCATCATCATAATGACCTCAAACCTGGGAAGCCAGTATATCCAGCAGCAGTTCCAGAACATCGACTCTTCTAACCGCAGCCATGTTATTGACGCTACAAGGGAGAAGGTGCTCGAGATGCTGAAGAAAACGATACGTCCGGAGTTCCTCAACCGTATAGACGAGACGATAATGTTCCTGCCGCTAACGAAGACGGAGATTTCGCAGGTGGTTACGCTGCAGATGAATGCCGTGAAGAAGATGCTCAAGCCGCAAGGTTTCGAACTGGAGGTAACGCCGGCAGCAATAGACTACCTTGCCGAAGAGGGCTACGACCCCGAGTTCGGCGCACGTCCTGTGAAGCGCGCCATCCAGAGGTTCGTGCTTAACGACCTGTCGAAGAAGATTCTTGCCGAACAGGTAAGCCGCGAGAAACCCATCGTGGTTGACGCCAACGCACAGGGACTGTTGTTCCGCAACTGATACTGAACGCTTTGAATTTGCAATGGCCCGTAGGGGAATGAGCTTGATGCTCGATTCCCTTACGGGCCTTTTTTGTCTGTCGCAGGCGAGGGCAGTGTTTCCGTCACGTTTCCTGTGCCAGCGTTTCGGCAGCAAGCTTTTTCTTGAACTGTTGCGGCGTTGTTCCGGTGTGCTGCTTGAAGTAACGGCAGAAGAACGAAAGGTCGCAGAAGCCGTATTCCCATGCCAGTTCCTTTGCCGACTTTCCCGTCACTGTCAGCTCCAGCTTTATCTGCAGAACGATGAAGTGGTCGATTATGGTCTTCACGTTGTGCCTTGTAATACGTTGCACAATCGTGTTGAGATATTTCGGAGATATGTTGAGCTCCGAAGCATAGAACGCCACATCGCGCGACTCCTTGTAGCGGGTTTCGAGCAGGCGCATGAAGGCGACGAATATCTCTCTGGTACGTGGCGTTCCGTCTTCGGCCTTTTTCTCTTTGGGGTTGCGCAACAGATAGTCGTAGAAGCCAAGGAAGAAGGCCTTCAGCTGAAGCAGCACGAGCTGGTCGAGACACGTGCAGCCTTCCTGTTCGAAATATATCTTCAGCAGCTGGAACATGCTGTTTATTATGTTTGTAAGTACGGGCGACTGCGTGCGGAAACGGTAGGCTCTCAGTTGAGAGTAAACCGTATGCTCCAGTTGCAGACTTGCTTCGCGCAGCATCGAGGCGTCGTACTTCAGTGTTTCGGCGCAGAAGTCGGCCGAATGTTGCAGGATGGCAACCATGTCGTTGGGAAACACTGTGAGCACGGCATCCGCCGTAAGCTCCCACTCAGAGAAATTCACCCTTATCGTGGCACTTCCGGTGCGGCAAATCAAAATCATCCCATAGTTTATCATCGTGGCATCGTCGTACCACTCGCTTAGTTTGCGCATGCGCAACTCGGCGTTGCAGCTGCGTTGCATTTCCAAATCCATATCAAATATTGTTGTTCTTGTTTCGGATGCAAATGTCGCTATTTTATGTAAGAAAACGGAACGAGTATTCCGAAATCCTCCATACGCGTGGCGTTTTTTGAAACATGCGCCAAACGTAAAACCGCTAACTTTGCACACGGAAAAATCAAATGTATTTAATATGAACAGAAAGACAATCGGCTGCCTTGTTGCAGTTGCCTTGATGCATGGCCCGGCCATGGCTCAAACGCAGCGCACGATGACAGTTGACCAGCTCTTTGAACTTTTGGAGAGCGGAAACACTGCACTGAAGGTGCAGCGGAGCGGCGTTGACGTGGCGATGCGCGGCATAGAGGAAGCAAAGAGCAAGCGCCTGCCCGATGTTAGCGCCGCCTTGCAGTTGAGCTATAACGGTAATGTGCTGATGACCGACCGCGATTTCTCGAATGCCAAGGGCATATCGCAGCCGCATTTCGGCAATTCTTTCGCGCTTGAGGCGCAACAGGTCGTTTATGCGGGAGGTGCCCTGAATGCCGGCATACGTCTGGCGGAACTGCAAAAGGAGCAAAGCGAGAACAGCTTGGCCATGACGCGCCACGACCAGCGTTTCATGGCTCTCGGAATGTATCTTGACCTCTACAAGCTGGAAAACGGCATTGAGGTTTATGAAAGCAACATCGCACTCACCGGTAAGTTGATTGACGACATCAAGGCAAAGCACCAGCAGGGCGTTGCACTGAAAAACGACATCACGCGCTATGAGTTGCAGATGGAAACGCTGAAGCTTGGCAAGCGGAAGCTTGAAGACCAGCACGACATATTGAGCCGGAAACTGTGCACTGCCCTTGGCATTGACGACATATCCATTAAGGCAGACTTGGATCTGGACAGGATTGGCGACGAGAACGCCCGCGAATCAGAGCTGCAGCGCGTGGCGGCACTGAACTCGCCAAGGATAAGACTGCAGGCAATAGGCTTGCGCATGGCGGAGCAGCAGCTGAAACTGGAACGCAGCAACCTCTATCCGAAGGTGGCGGTGGTGGCAGCCGACAACTTTGCTGGTCCGTTTACCTACGATCTGCCGCCCATAGACAACAACTTCAACGTTTGGTATGTGGGCATAGGAGTGAGGTATTCGCTCAGCTCACTCTTCAAGAGCAACAAGTCCATTCGCAAGGCAAAGGAACAGGTAAGGCAATCGCGCGAACTTTTGGCTCTGTCGGGCGAGAGTGTGAACAACAACGTGCAGCAGGCATACGTCATGCACCGGCAGTCGTTCGTTGAACTGCGCACGCAGCAAAAGAGCGTCGAGCTGGCAAACGAGAACTATGAGGTGGTGAACAACCGCTATCTCAGTCAGCTGGCACTGGTGACGGACATGATTGACGCCTCGAACATGAAGCTCAACGCAGAGTTGCAGGAGGTTAACGCCAAGATAAATGTTGCCTATACCTATTATAATATCAAGTATGCGGCGGGAGAAATCTGAAACAGGGGCAACCGCAAATTCGTAAAAACGTGAAAACGGAGCGCACAACCCTTTGTTGCGCCCAACAATAAACAGAAGCAATGAACAACAAGAAACAAATCAAGCGAGTTTACAATATAGTGGTAATCCTTTTGCTGCTGGCAGCCGTGGCTTACGCCTTCAGCCATTTTATACACACGGGCGGAGAGTATACCGACGATGCGCAGGTGCAGCGATACATAACCCCCGTCAACACAAGGGTTCAGGGATTCATAAAGGAGATACGCTTTGAAGAATACCAGCACGTAAGGAAAGGCGACACGCTTGTAGTGCTGGAAGACAGCGAATACCGCCTTCAACTGGCACAGGCTGAGGCCAACTGGCGCGGCTCAAAGTCAGGTTCGTCGGCAATAACGGCCGGAATGAACACCACGGCAAGCAACGTGCGCGTTGCGTCGGCAGGCATTGACGAGGCAAGAGTGAACATGCAGAACGCAAAGGACGACTTCGACCGCTATGCGGCACTGCTTCAGAAAGAAGCCGTCACAAAGCAGCAGTACGACAATGCACGCACGCGCTACGAGGCAGCGCGCGCCCGTTATGAGCAGGCAGCGGCAAGCAGGCAGAGCACTGCCCTTGTGAAGAACGAGCAACAGCAGCGCCTTTCGCAGAACACGGCAGGCGTGAGCGTGGCTGAGGCAGCGGTGAACCTTGCGCGTCTGAACCTGTCGTACACCGTTATCGTGGCTCAGGCCGACGGTGTCATGGGCAGAAAGGACATACATGTGGGGCAGCTCGTACAACCGGGACAGATGCTGGCGCGCATCGTGACCGACAACCAAGTGTGGGTCATTGCAAACTATCGCGAGACACAGCTCAAGAACATTTCAGTGGGAAGCAACGTTGAGTTCACTGCCGATGCAATACCAGGCGTAGTGTTCGCCGGTAAAGTCGAGTCGTTCAGTCCTGCCACAGGTTCTGCCTATTCGATGGTGGCAGCCGACAACGCTACAGGAAACTTCGTTAAGGTGGAACAGAGAGTTCCCGTGCGCATTGCCATAGACCTTTCGCGCAACAAGGCTGACGTTGAAAAGCTGAAGGCGGGTCTGAATGTGGAGTGTACGGTAAAGAAATAACGCATTTAAATCAGTGACAAACTATGCCCGGTCCTCCAATACTTAACGGTCCGTTCACGATGCCTATGTTCAACGGCTTCGTTCCGCGCAAGATCCAACCCTGGATATACGTCATGTTCGCCTTCTTCTTCCAGCTTTCAGGAGGAATGTACGGCGGTGCGCTAGCAAACGTAATGGGCGACACATGCATGATGCGCGAAGATGTCTTGATGATAATACTGTGCGGCGTTGTCGGCGTCAACATGCCGTTCCCGTTTCTCTTCCGTTTCAAGTTCCGTTTCACCAACCGCCAGCTGCTTCTCACGTCGGCGCTGGTCATAGCGGCGTGCGACTTCCTGTGCATGCAGACAGAGAACATACCGTTTCTGTGTCTGCTCTCATACATATGCGGTTTCTTCAAGCTGTGCGGCACGTTCGAGTGCATGTCAAACATACAGCTATGGATAACAAGCAAGCGCGACTTTACCATTTTCTTCCCGCTGCTCTATTGCATCGTGGTGGGAAACATGAGCCTTTCGCCTTGGATTGCCATAAAACTTACCTACTGGCTTCAGAGTTGGCATGCAATGCATTGGCTTATGATTGGACTTATGCTTTCCGTGGCGCTGCTTACATTCGTTCTCACCCATGACTTCCGCTTTATGAAGCCGTTTCCGCTCATAAGTCTCGACTGGCTCGGCTGCGTGTTGTGGTCAGCCATAATGATAGAAGTTATCTTCCTTTTCAATTACGGCGAGTATTACAACTGGTGGGACAGCCGCGTGTGGGTGACGACGGTGTGCATGCTTCCCGTTACGGCATACTTCGCGGTGCAGCGGATGTTGCACATACGCCATCCCTACATCGCCAAGGAAGCGTGGCAGTACAAGAAACTGGTGTATCTGTTCTTTCTCTTCATTCTCGTAGAGCTTATAAGTTCCACTCCAAAGGTGCTTCAAGGCATGCTCACAGGCAATGTGTGGCACTTCGGCACGCAACAGACTTCAATTCTCTATCTGGTGGAATGGGGCGGCACGATATGCGGCTGCATGTTTGTCTTGGTGTGGTGCAAGCTTCTTGTACACAAATTCACTAAGTTGCTCACTCTGGGACTCATGGCACTTTTGGCTTACGAGATACTCATGTATTTCATGGTAAGCCCGTGTGTGAACATCGAGAAACTTTACTTGCCAACGTTCCTGCGCACGTTTGGCGTGGCGATATTCTTCGCTGCCCTGACGATATATCTTGTAGAGGTAATGCCGTTCCAGCATTTCTTCATGGGGCTGACAATGGCAGGACTTATCCGCAACGGAGTGGTGGATACGGTCTGCTCAGGCATATACAGCCATTGTCTGCGCTACGGCATTATGGACAACATGGCAAGAGGCATTCCCTACGAACCGGTGCAGTGGGTGATGACAAGCGTGAAATGGCTTTTCGGGGCAACATGCATTCTTTGTGTGGCAGTGCTTTTCGTGTTCCTTCTCTGGGACATACAGCCGGTACGCTCCACGTTGCGACGCATGCCTTACTGGAACGTGGTGGGAAGGAAAATGAAAAAACAATATGCAGCGAAGGCAAACGCATAGTCTGCCTGCTGCTCTGAAAGGCGCTTTGGCTTGAACATGCTTCAGTCGAAGCGCTTTTTTCTTAGTGCCCAAAAGGCGACGGCAGAAGCTGCCGCCACGTTCAGGGAGTCAACGTTGTGCGACATCGGGATTCTTACCACATAGTCGGCACCGTCTATGGCGTGTTGCGGCAAGCCGTCTCCCTCAGTGCCAAGCACTATTGCCAGCTTTGGTTCTGACTGCACTGCCGCATCTTCTATGCTCACCGATTTGTCGGTCAGAGCCATAGCTGCCGTCTTGAAGCCAAAGGCGTGGAGCTGTTCAGCCGGACCGTCGATCCACGTCCATGGAATAAGGAACGTTGAACCCATAGACACCCTTACGGAACGTCTGTTCAGCGGGTCGCACGAGTCTCGCGTCAACACTATTCCGTCTATGCCCAAAGCCGCCGCCGAACGGAAGATTGCTCCAATGTTTGTCGTGTCGACAACTCCGTGTATCACGGCGATGCGGCTTGCATTGCCGCATATCTCTTCAAGATCAGGCAGCTCAGGACGCTCGAATGCACACAAAACGCCGCGTGTCAGCGTGTATCCGGTCAGCGAAGCCAGTATGTCGCGCTCTCCTGTATACACAGGCACGTCGTCGGGAAACATTCCTATTATTTCCTTCGCGTCGCCTTCTATGTGCTTCCGCTCCGTAAGCAGGGCCAAAGGCTTGTTGCCGGCGTTGAGGGCAACGTTTATCACTTTCGGGCTTTCGGCTATGAATGTTTTCTTTTCAGTGAAGTTTCCCGAGCGTAGCTGGCTTTCCGTAAGCCGGCAGAACATCTCCGTACCGGGATGATCGAGCGATGTTATGTTTATCGTAGGCATTTCGCAGTTGTTGTTTCGTTCTACAAAATTAAAAAATATCTGTCATAATATCACCTCTGCCCCGTGTTTTGCGCCCTGTCACTGCAAAGGAGATTTACAGTTGTATGAATTTAACCGTTTATTTTTGCACTGCAATCGAATTTCATTACCTTTGCATAACGTATGAACGTAAAAACCTTAACGATTTATGGGAACTAACTCAGCAATGGCGAAATTCGGATTTCGAAGTGCGCAGATAAAGGATTTTTCCTTGATATTTTTCGGAATCATTCTTTATTCCTTCGGTTATACTGCATTCATCCTTCCGGAAAAGTTTGTGATGGGAGGTGTTTCCGGTCTGTCGGCTCTTATCTTTTATGCAACGTCGTTCAAGCCCGGTTATTCCATCTGGCTTTTGAATTTCCTGATGCTCGGCATTGCGCTGAAGGCCCTTTCCAAGCAGTTCATCTGGCGAACCATGATAGGAGTGTCGCTGCTGTCGTTCCTTGTAGCCGTGATGCAGCCTTTTTTCGTCGAACATCCGATGATAACTGCCGGCGACGACAAATTCATGCACTTGCTTATAGGCGGAGCGCTCTGCGGAGCAGGCCTGGGGCTGGTTTATTCGCACAACGGCTCAACGGGAGGCACGGACATCCTTGTTGCGATGCTGAACAAATACTTCCGCATGAGTTTCGGCCGCGCCATGCAGTTTATCGACTGCACAATCATTGCATCCTCGTATCTGCTTTTCCACAGCACTGAGACAATTGTCTACGGTGTGGCGTTCACCCTCATCGCAAGCTATGTGTGCGACTATGTGGTCAACGGAACGCGCCAAACGGTGCAGTTCATTATCATATCAAGGAAATACAAGGAGATTGCCGACGTCATCAACAAGAAAGTGCAGCGCGGAGTGACCGTCGTTGAAGGCAAGGGATGGTATTCCAAGCAGGAAGTCGACATCCTCATCGTCATGGCACGCCGCTATGAAACGCAAGACATTTACAACTATATAAAGAAGATCGACCCTATGGCGCTCGTATCCCAGTCCAACTGTCAGGGAGTTTTCGGCGAGGGATTCGACACGATGAAGTAAAAACAAAAAACAGAGCAAATACATTATGGAACAAAGACTCATAATCTACAATACACTTTCGCGCAGGAAAGAACCGTTTGTGCCGTTGCATGCCCCCAACGTAGGCATGTATGTATGCGGTCCCACCGTTTACGGCGACCCGCACCTGGGGCACGCCCGTCCGGCAATAACCTTCGACCTCGTTTTCCGCTATCTGAAACATCTCGGATACAAGGTGCGTTACGTAAGGAACATAACCGATGTGGGACATCTTGAGCACGATGCCGACGAAGGAGACGACAAGATAGAGAAGAAGGCTCGCCTTGAACAGCTTGAGCCAATGGAGATTGCACAATACTACACCAACCGCTATCATGATGCCATGAAGGCGCTCAACGTTCTGCCGCCAAGCATCGAACCGCATGCGTCCGGCCATATAATCGAGCAGGAAGAACTGGTGAAGCAGATCATCGACAACGGGTTTGCATACGAGAGCAACGGCAGCGTATATTTCGACATAGAGAAATACAACAAGGTTCACCGCTACGGCATACTGTCCCACCGCAACCTTGACGACGTGATAAACGAGAGCCGCCAGCTTGACGGAGTGGGAGAGAAACACAACCAGGTGGATTTCGCACTCTGGAAAAAGGCTTCGCCCGAACACATCATGCGCTGGCCAAGTCCGTGGAGCGACGGCTTCCCCGGATGGCACTGCGAATGCACTGCGATGGGCCGCAAATATCTTGGTGACCATTTCGACATACACGGCGGAGGAATGGACTTGGTTTTCCCTCACCACGAATGCGAGATTGCACAGGCGGTGGCAAGCCAGGGCGACCAAATGGTTAAATACTGGATGCACAACAACATGCTGACCATCAACGGGCAGAAAATGGGAAAGAGCTACGGCAACTTCATAACGCTGGAGCAGTTCTTCACGGGTGACCACCCGATGCTGCAACAGGCTTATTCGCCGATGACGATACGTTTCTTCGTGCTCTCCGCCCACTACCGCGGAACGGTCGATTTCTCGAACGAGGCATTGATAGCAAGCGAAAAGGGACTTGAGAAACTTCTGAAGGGCATAAGCGACCTCTACCGCGTGAACGTGAGCGAAACATGCGATGCCGAAACAGAAAAAGTGGTGAAGGAACTGCGCCAGAAGTGCTATGACTCTATGAACGACGATTTCTCCACGCCACAGGTAATAAGCTATCTGTTTGAAGCATGCTCCACCGTTAACAAGCTTGTGAGCCATAAAGCAACGATTTGCGCCGAATGTCTGAAAGAACTCTCCGAGACAATGAAACTTTTCGCTTTCGACATTCTCGGATTGCGCGACGAGCGCAGCAACTCAAGCGACGCACGCGAGGAAGCCTTCGGCAAGGTGATGGACATGGTGCTTGAACTTCGTGCCAAAGCCAAGGCTGAAAAAGACTGGGCAACAAGCGACAAGATACGCGATGCCCTGAAGGATGCTGGCTTTGAAGTGAACGATACGAAAGACGGCGTTACGTGGCGCCTTAACAAATAGTATACAAGGCATAAGTAGAAAGTACCTTCTATAAACGAAAACGGCAAGATTGGCCACAATCGGTGTCAAAACCGAACAAGTTGGCGAATCTTGCCGTTTTTGCGTTTTGTGGATATAAGATTTTCACGTGCAGAAATTCACGGCCCTCCACCTCTCGCTTGCCGTTAAAGATACTCCATCAACACGTCCCATACTGCCACGATGTGACAGATGCTGCCTGCAAGCACAAAAAAATGAAACACACTGTGCATGTATTTCCGTTTGTGCAGACTGTAGAACAGCGCCCCCGTTATGTAGCACACGCCTTCAGCTATAATCCATATCACGGCAGCTTCGCTGACACAGTGGAGAAGCGGCTTGAAGGCAACGAGAATGCTCAGGCCCATTGCCACGAAACAAGTCGTTTCAAGGTTGCTGTGCGACTTGAGCTTGCGGAAACTCATCACCGTTCCAACAATGGCGCAAGTCCATATAAATACAAACAGGCTCCATCCCCAGCCCCCTTCCTGTCTGAGGGCAATGAGTGTGAGCGGCGAATAGCTTCCGGCAATGTGCCAGTAGATTGCGGCATGATCCCATTTGCGCAGACGCTCTTTCCAAACACTGCGAGCGCTCAGCGCGTGATACACCGTTGAGGCTATGTATGAGCAAAGCATTCCGAAGAGATAGAGCGAAACGCCTGCCGTTGCCCACGCATTTTTATGTCCGATGCAGAAAATCAGAAAGGCTATGCCTACGCCGACACCCATAACAATTCCGCCGAAATGAGACCATGCGTTCCAAAGCTCTTCCTTATGCGAGAAATAAATTTTCATCTTTGCTTGATTTGATTGACAGGTTGGTTAGATGTTGCAAAGATATACCTTTTTGACGTACAGCACAAATCTATTTGCCTGCATAAAACGGCGGCGACATTTTCCGTTCGCGCTGAAAAAACGGAGCGGAAGAAACGTGCTTTTCAGAGCAATGCCTGTAAACGTTTACGTTGATTTTCGTCAATTATAAAACAAATTATTTGTCGTGACATGGCTTTCGTAATAACTTTGCAATCACAAATACTGATTTTCAGAATTACATGCTACATTAATACTAACAGCTAAGACATCCAAAAAATGATGAAAAAGGGCTTCGACGTGGTGTCGAGGCCCTTTTTGATTTCCGTTTCCCTTAAGTCTTCTTAAAGTTTGCCTTGCCATGGCAGCACGAATAGCGGATTTATTCGTATATTTGCCTTGAATTGAAAAACAAGAAACAATGGACAATATAAACACCCGACGTACAATAAGGAAATATTCCGACAAACCAGTCACAGACGAACTTCTTGGCCGTTTGCTTTCGCAGGCTATGCGCACGCAGACAATGGGAAACCTGCAGCTTTACAGTGTCGTCGTAACGCGTTCAAGCGAGCAAAAAGCAAAACTCGCGCCGGCACACTTCAATCAGCCAATGGTTACGCAGGCACCGGTGGTGCTTACGTTCTGCGCCGACTTCAACCGCACCACGAAATGGGCGGAATGCAGGCAGGCAACGTCTGGATACGACAATTTCCTCTCGTTCATCAATGCCGCGACAGACGCTCTTCTCTTCACACAGACGTTCTGCAACCTTGCCGACGAAGAGGGATTGGGCTACTGTTTCCTTGGAACCACGGTATATAATCCGCAGCTTATTATAGAAACGCTTGGCTTGCCGCGCCTGACGATGCCTGTTGCCACGATAACGTTGGGCTGGCCCGACGAAAATCCAGTTCAATCAGACCGCCTTCCGCTTGAAAGCGTGGTGCACAACGAGACATACACGGATTATTCGCCGCAACTCATTGACAAGTATTACGCTGAAAAGGAACAGTTGCCAGAGAACAAGGAATTCGTAAGAATAAACAACAAGCAGACTCTCGCCCAGGTTTTCACGGATTTGCGCTATACAAAGAATGACAACGAGGCGATGTCTGAAACGCTGTTGCAGACTTTGCGCCGCCAAGGATTCTTAAACTGATTTTGCATGCCGTCGCTGCGCTTCTTTCTGCCGCTGCTGGCCGGAATGGTTCTGGCCTACTGGCTGCCTTTGTCGGGGCATCAATGGATGCAGACAACGGCTGTTGCGGCGGGAGCGCTGGCTATGGCTTTGGCAACAATAAGGAAGAGAGCCGTTTCGTCCTTGTTCCTCACCCTGTTTTCGGCATTGCTTGGAGCTGTGCTCATGCTTGTGAAGAAAGACGAAACGGCTCTATCTCCGCCACAACACCCCGTTGAATGCGACGCCGTTGTGCTGACGCAGCATTTGAAGAAAGGGAAGACTTTTCGTTTCGACACTTATGTCGTGTCGGTGAAAGGCTTTGACGTTAAACCGTTCAAGGCAAAGGCGGTTATGTATTCCCCCAATGACGTCGTGACTTTTCAGATAGGCGAGACAATACACGCAGTGGCGCGTTTCAGCAAGCCCGTTCAGTTTGCACAGTCCAACTTCAATTATCCGCGCTATCTCTTCACACAGGGTTTCAAGTCGCAGGCGTTTCTCTTTGCAGACGACGTTATGATGCAAAAAGGTAATAACGTCGTTGGGATTCCGACTAAAGTTGGATTGCAAGTGAAAGTGGCAAGGTTTCGCGAAAGGCTGCGCTGCAACTTTTCCGCCTTGGGCATAGACGGCGACAATCTTGCCGTTCTGTCAGCCTTGACTCTTGGCGACAAATCGTTGCTTCAGCCCTCGGTGCGCGAGGCCTATTCCGTTTCGGGCGCTTCGCATGTGCTTGCCCTTTCTGGTCTTCACATGGGGATAATCTTCTCGTTGCTCACCATGTTTTTCTCCGCTTTCGGCAGTTTACGCTGGTGGCGAACCTTGTCTTGCTTGCTGGTAATGGCCACGGTGTGGGCTTATGTCGTTATGGTTGGAATGCCAACCTCTGCGGTTCGTTCCGCAATCATGTTGTCTGTGTGTTCGCTTGTGCTCATGTCCGGTCGTCAGACAAAGGCAATCAATTCGCTTGCACTTGCAGCAATACTTGTCTTGGCGGTCAACCCGATGAGTCTCTTCGACGTCGGGTTCCAAATGTCGTTCATGGCAGTAGCTTTCATTGTTCTTTATGCCGTTCCCGCAATGCGCTGGATAAACATCCGGCTTGGCAATCGCCACGCCTTGCTGAAGTGGGCGGCAGGAATGGCCGTCGTTTCGTTTGCGGCACAGATGGGAGTGGCACCGCTCGTGGCCTGTTATTTCGGCCGTTTCTCCTGTTTCTTTCTCATTACCAATTTCGTTGCCGTTCCGCTCACGGTTGTTCTTCTCTACGGTTCGGTTCTGATGGTGGGGCTTTTCTTCTTGCCTTGTTTGCAGCAGGCCGTTGCTTCCGTGTTGGAAACCGTTGTGCAAATTCTCAACGCCACGCTTTCTTTCATATCCAGCCTGCCCGGAGCCAGCATAGAGGGCTTGCACTTCAGCGTGTGGCAGGTGGTTGTGGCTTATGCCGTGATGTTTCTTCTCCGGCAGGCAGTTTGCTTGTGGACAAGAAACAGGGTGGTTGAAACATTTTCCATGCCGTATCCCGAGACTAGGGCTTAGCCGTTTCCGTCCAAGTTTGCCAACGAGGCGAAGGACGCAATCTTCTCCTTTATGTATTTGCAGAATCCCTCGTCGCCGATCACCGTTATGTCGTCGAACAGTCCAAGCACGAATCGCCCGATACCCTTGTAGCTGCAAACGTCAAGCTTGAGGCGCCAGTGCGAAGCGTCCTCCCTTGCGATCTGGTTTGCCGTTCGTGGATATTCCTCCACAAGCATGTCGTGCGACAGTTGACCCATTATCAGTTCCACGTTGAGCCACGTTTCGGAACTGAAGAAGAATGCGTCGGTGTGCATGCGCTTGTGGCGGTCCTTGAACTGCCAGCTGTCGCTGAGCGGAACAACGTCGTCCATGCGCATAATCTTGAAGGTTTTGTTCATGCCGGAGTCCGGTTCGTAGCATCTCACCTCGCGGTTTCCGTCCATCAGCATGAACGGTTCTACAAGTCTGTCGCGTTTTGTCTTGCTGTGTGGCGACGAATATCCCCGCAGCACAACTTGCCGCTCATATTTTATGGCGTCGTGCAGTGCGCCGATGTTGTGGGAAATCTTCTCGTTCATTATTCCGTCGTTTGCCAGTATTCCGAAATCGTAGAATCTCTGAATCTTTCTTTTCAGCGTTTCCGCTATGGCGTCTTTCGTTCCCGCTTCGTTCAGCATGCGGCTTATAAGGATTGCCTCCTCTTCGGTGAATGAAATGCGTTCTGTCAGCTTGCCGAAGAACGGCGACGAGCGGTCGATGGAGTAATAGCCGCCGTACTTGTCGAGATGGAAGCCTGCGTCGCGGAAGAAATCAAGGTAGTAGTAGATGTTACGAAGCGAGATGTCAAGTTTCTTGCCAATCTGTTGCAGTGTTAGTCCTCTGTTTTCGGTAAGCAAAAGCAGCAGTTGCAGTTCTTTTTCAAGTTTGTCGTGTCTCATGGCTTTGTTGCTTTGTTTTTGTTTTTACGGTGATTGCCGTTTGCCGTTCAATGAAAGAAGGCGCATCCTATGACCGTTGATGATAGAATGCGCCTTTGTTGTCTTGTGCGTTTCCGTTATGTTGCCATTTGCTTATTTGGCAACTTTTACGGTAGTGTCGTTACCTTTTATTATATACACGCCTGCAGGAATGTTGTTTCCGCTTACGCGTCGTCCGGTCAGGTCGTAAGTGCTCTGCTCTGCATCGGCAGTATTGTTGCTCACGGCGTTGATTCCTGTTGCAGTCTTTGTTGTGAGTGTTGTCTCTTCCGAAGCCTTCGACGTTTGTCCGTTGTTCACGGCCGTTACGGTTACGCCGTATTCTGTGCTGCTTTCAAGCGAAGTGAAGGTGTAGCTGCACTTGTCGGTAGTTGCCGGACTGTAGCCTGTCACCGGTTTTCTTACTATTTCGTTGCCGCTCACCGTTACGTCGTCAATCAGTACGTCGCCCTTGCTGGTGCTTTGCCTGTTGAAGTAAAGTCTCACGCTCGTCGTCGGTTCAAAATCGAAGTAATACGTTTGGCCGTCGTTGTCGCTCAGCGCCACTTCTTCGGTGTCTGTCCATGCGCCGTCAGCCATTCTCTGGATTTTCAGCGTTGCATTTTTTGAAGTCTGGTAAGCACGCATCCAGAACTCAATGTGCGAGATTGCTGTCGAACCGTTTGTAGCAACGATGTTGCCCCCGTTTGTCCTGAGATCAAGCGCAGGTGCAGCGCTGCCGTAGAAGCCACTGTTCGTAGCGAAGAGCTTTGATGACGTAGACCATCCGCTTGGCAGGGTAGAGCCAGTGAAGTCGCAAACAGTTGACTTCTTCTCTCCCTCGTAGACGAGCTTGTTCAGTGTTGCCTGATACTCCTGGGCATCTTCAACGGCATCCCATTCTGCAGTGAACGACGTTTCGTCTATTTCCGTAGCCTTGACGTTCATAACCTGGCGCTCGCTGAACGGAATCTGTTCAGTGGTCACTCTCACAGTGTTGTCGTGGGTGATGAAAGTTCCGTTGCTGCTTGCCACTGCCACTTCGTAGGTCGTTTCCGGTTCGAGTCCGGTCACGCTGAGGTTTCTTGCCGTGCCGGAGGTTTCTTCATAGCCTTCCACCACGGTCATTGTGCTGTCGGCATTCACTTTCTTTACGCTTGTAACGTAGGCGGTAGCCTTGTCTACGGCGGGCCATGAACAGGTGAAACCGTTGTGCGTTACATCGCTCACTGTCGGTTCCGGAGCCATCAGTCCCTGGTCGGATCCTTTTACAATGAACTCGATGTTTGAGCCGTTTTTCTTTATCTTGTCAAGGTAAATGGCGCTTTTGTTGTTCCAGCTCTTGAAGTCGTATGAACTCTTGTTGCCCGAACCGGGGAAAGGCACACCGTCGAGATAGTAGTAATAGTTTGAATACAAGCCGTTGGCCTCGACAATGTCAATGCGCTGGTGGCTTGAATTGATGTTCACATCGTTTTCTGCCCAAGCGTCGTAGTCGTAGTCTATGTGCCATACCAGCATTCCTTCGGCAGGAAGAGATGCGTCCCAACCCTTTAGCACGCGGTTTTCAAACACGAAAAATTCGTCGGGATTGCCTTCCACGCTAACCTTGTATGCCTTGTCTGTGTCGGCATAAGGCGTCAGCACGTTAACGGTGTCGGCCCGAAGCGTCAGTTCCTCTAGCGTTGTCCATTCCAGTTCAGCACACTCGTAAGCCGAATAGAGCGGGGGAGTGTTGCTGTTGTTGTTGTAAGAGCCGTTTGCCATGGTGTCCCATGAACCTGGCGTAGCTACGTCGTAACTGTTGTCAGTGTTGTAATGGTCCATGAATCCGAGGCAATGGCCGAACTCATGCACGAAAGTTCCAATTCCGGCAGCGTAGTTGCGGCGCTGTCCGTCAATCTCGTTGCTACAGTTGTAGCCGCCGATTTTCACACCGTCGTTTGTTGACAGCGAAACGCCCCAGTTGCGCATGTCGAATTTGTGCGGCCAGATATATCTTCCCTGTGCACCTGTATCCGCATCGCCGTAGCCGGCGTAGAAGAAGTATATGTTGTCCACATATCCGTCGTTGTCGTGGTCATACTGCGAGAAGTCAATCTCATCGTCGAGAGCCTTTACTGCATCCACCACCACGGCGCTGAAGTTTGGAGTCGTCTCGCTGATTCCGTCGCCGAAGGCATACTGTGAGTAGTTAATCTTCACCGGACCGTAAACGTCGAACGTAGGACTGAACTGCCCCTTGGAGCTTGCGATGAAGAAATCGCGTGCACTTCCGTTGGCACCGTTCGTCGACGTGAAGTTTTCCTTGTTCAGTGCGTCGGTATAATACTGCTTGGCATCGGTCATTTTTGTGAATGAACAGTCGCTGAACTCCACGAGAATGACTATCGAGTGCTGTTCGCCGAAGTGCGGAAAGTTGTTCATCAGCGCACGCATCGGCGCAGAAGCCTTTGCAACGCCCGCTTGGTTGGAATTGCTGCCGGTGTTCTTTATGCTTTTTTTCAACTGTGTGTCAACCGTAAGCCGCTCCACTTCCTGTGCGTTTACGGTGCTGAGAAACTGTTTGTCGGCAGCAGAGCGTTTTGCCGTATCTGAGGCAATGCGGTTGCTCGACACTACTTTTCCGTTTTCCACCGTGGCATATTCGTAATTGCCCGTGGCTTTGTTGTATATGAGCGGGAATCCGTCTTCAGTCACCGAGTAGTGCATCCATTCGTCGCCTTTTGTCCTGATGGTTATCTCAGAACCGTCGGCTTGTTGAACCTTGAACGGCCGCGGATAGGCGGGCACGGCGTCAACGCTCTGCGTCAGACAGACTGACAGCAGCGTTGCTGCGAGTAGTTTCTTTATTTTCATGCTTTTTGTTGATGTGTGTTATATGTATTAGTATACTGTTTTGCCGTTTGCAACTTTGGCAGTCTTGCCACCTTTCTTTATTATGTATATGCCGTTTGCAGCATTCGCCCTGTCGAGACGGCGGCCCTGCAAATCGTAGACTGCCTCTGTCGTGCCTTCTGTTTCGGTTATTGCGTCAACGGAAGTCGTCTCTTTGGATGTGGTCACGATGAGCTGCTTCGACGGAAGTGTGGTCACACCGTTCAACGTGGCAGTTACCACAAAGCTGTAGTCGGTAGAAGGTTCAAGTCCTTCAAACGAATATTTAAGTTTGTCGCCCACGTTCAGGTTGTCATACTTCTCAAGCGGTGTGTCTTTCAAACTGTTTCCGCTTACGCTCACATCGTCGATGAGCACGTTTGCACTGCCCTTCCTGTTGAAATATAGACGCACGCTCTTTGCCGGCGTAATGTCAAATGAAATGTTTTCGGTCTTTACTTCCTCCAGTGGCAGCGTCTTGTCGGTTGTCCACGTTCCGTCAGTCAGTGTTTCAATTGCAAGGTTTGCGCCTTGTGCAGCCGTAACAGTACTGTACCAGAAGCTTACTTTGCTGATCATGGCATCAGTGTTTGCCATGATGAGGTAGTTGCCGTTTTTGCCAAGACGCAGCGACGGAGCCGCAACTCCATACGAGCCTTCGCTGCTAAGGTAGTTTGAACTGTTTGTCTTCCATCCGTCAGGCAGTCCGTTGGCACGGTCGGTAAAGTCGTAGGCCGTTGAAACGGTGTCGCCGTCGTAGGCGTGTCGTGCCACGGTGACGATGTATTGCTGCGCTTTGTCGAGCGAATCCCATGAGCCGTCAAACGACGTAGATTTGATGTTTGTGGCAGAAACGTTCTTTACCTGGTTCTCGCTGAAAGGAGTCTCCGGCGTGGTGACGAGCATTGTGTCGCTTTCTGAGATGAACGATTGGGCGCAGCTTGCCAGAGTGACTTTGTAGTCGGTGCATTCGTCCAGTCCCGTAACGAGAACGGAGTCCGTTTCAATCTTGACGTCGGTGTATTCTTTCAAAGGCGTGAGCGTTTTGTCTGCGTTCACCTTGCTTACGTTCAGCAAGTAGCTGTCGGCATTTTCAATCTTGCTCCAAGAGCCGCAGAAGCTGTCGTGTTTCACGTCGCTTATTTTCAGTTCCGGTTTTGTTATACCGCTGTCAGCACCCTTGACGATGAACGATGCCACGCTGTCGGCAATTGCTATTTGGTCGATGGTAAGGAGTTTGTCGCCAGCCCACGATGCGAAATCATAGCTTGTAACGTTGGTGTTGCCCGGGAACGGCACGCCTGCGGCATAGTATGAGGAGCCCGACAGTTTACCGTTGGCTTCAACAATGTCCACACGCTGGTGGTTGTTAACGTTGTTCACTACGTCCTTCTGCCATGCTTCTTCGTTGTAGTCAATGTGCCACACAAGCATTCCCGCAGCAGGCAGGTATTCGTCCCAACCTTTCTGCTGTCTGTTTTCAAGCAGGTAATACTCGTCGGGCTTCCCCGGTACGTTGATTTTGTATGCCTTGTTCGAATCGCCCAGGTTAGGCAGTTGGTTGACGCTGTCTGTGCGTGAAGTTATTTCTTCTGGCGTGAGCCATCCCAGTTCGTAGCATTCGTATGCCGAATATCTTGGCGGCGTGTTGCTGTTGTTGTTGTATGACCCCGATGCCATAGTGTCCCACTGACCGGGCGTATAGCTCTGCCCGCTGCTTGAGGCAGTGTTGTAATGGTCGGCAAAGCCAAGGCAGTGGCCGAATTCGTGAACGAAAGTTCCGATTCCGGTTGTCAGTCCAGGGCGCTGTCCGTCAACTTCGTTGCTGCAAGTATAGCTGCCGATTTTCACACCGTCGTTGGTCGTAAGGTCTATTCCCCATGAACGCAGGTCGTAGGCATGCGGCCACACTACGCTTTTGTCGCTTGAATCGTTTGAACCGTTGCCTGCATAGAATATGTAAATGTTGTCAACCACTCCGTCGCCGTCGTGGTCATACTGCGAGAAGTCTATTTCGTCGTCCAGTCCCTCAACGGCAGCCTTTACGAAAGTGCCCATGTTTATTTCCGTTGCATATGTGCCTTGCCCGGCATCGTGGCAGCCATAGTCGATGGTGACAGGGCCGTAAACGTCGAATGTAGGCTTGAACTGTCCGTGTGAACAGTCGATGAAAAAGTCTCTCGCACTGCCGTTTGCTCCGTTTTCAGCCGTGAAGCCTTCTTTGTTCATGGCGTCTTCATAGTATTGCTTGGCGTCTTCCATTGTAGTGAACTTCTTGTCGTTATATTCCATAAGTATCACAATGGAATGTTGTTCGCCGAAATGCGGGAAGTTGTTTATCAAACCGCGCATCGGTTGCGCTGCGCTTCGCCTTATTCCAGACATCGTTGTCGTCGTGTTACGACTCAGGTCTGTCATCGTCTTGAGTATTGCCTCCTTGTCAGTAGCCGAGAGATAAGCCGTTGCTTGTGCGGAGCGTTTCCCCTCGTCGGCTGCCACAATGCCGCAGCCCGCAATTTTACCGCCTGCAACCGTTGCGTATTCATAGTTGCGGGTGTCGCTGTTGTAGAAGAGCGGATACCCGTCGGTTGTAGTCTCGTAGTTGAAGAACTCGTCGCCGTGGAGCCTTATGGAGATCTCCGTGCCATCGGCCTGCTTTGCCTTTATCACTCCGGGATAAGCAGGTACGGCCTTTGCACCTTGTGCCACAGACAGTGCCACAAGTGCCGAAGCTAACAGTTTCTTTGTTTTCATATTATGCTTGTTTCGTTACTTTATTAGCAAAAGAGGGCATCGCAACTCTTTTCAGAATTGCTGACGCCCCTCTTCATAAATGTCTTTATCTTTGATGAAAGCTTGTTTGTTCCACCTTTATTTCAATGTTACCTTTACTGCGGTCTTGCTTCCGTTAGCGTCGCGGGCCACCACGATGAATGTGCCTTTGCCCATCTTTGCGGTTGCCATTACAGAACCGGAAACCTTAGCTACCTGTTGTCCGTCGAGTGAGAATGCGCTGATTTCATTTGCGCCCTCTGCGGTGAGGCATCCGTTGCCGGGAATGATGAACAGGTTTCCGCTTGCAGATTTTGTCGTTTCGGCAATGCCGCTTGTCTGTGCAACGGTAACTGTGCATACAGCCGTTATGTTGCCCAGCGTGAACGTGATGTCTGCCTTGCCTGAAGCCTTGGCCTTTATAGTTATGTTGGCACTCTTCGTGTCAACGTCGGAGCCTGTTATTTCCACTATTCCTTCGTCAGACGATGTGAAGTCCATTGCCGCTGCCGATGTACCGAATGCCGTGGCAGAGAGTTGGCGCTCTTCGTCAACCTTCATCGTGGCTGAGCTTTCAGAGAGCACGAGAGCCATTGACTCGTTTTCGAAGTAGAGTGCAGGCATTGTGCTGCCGCTTTCCTTCCAAGGTGCGGTTGCGCTTTCACCGAAAGTATAGCCCATTGTCGTGAGAGCGTCTTTCGTTATGTCGCTTTCACTAGCGTCGCGGCCTTCCACGCTGCCGCTGTCGGAAGAAGTCAGCGTGCGTCCGGCAACCTTCATCGTTGCAATGGCCAAATTGTTGGCAAGACGCTGTTCAACAACCGTTGTGTCGCCTTCGTTTGCAGCCGAACGGCCGATGATGCGGTGGAGCGTGTTGTCGTTTTCAGCGCCGTCGGCAAGCATAATCTCTCCATCGGCGATGTTGTTCATTATGATAGGCTTGGTACTGCCAGTCCAGTCGGATTCGAGTGAACCTACGATGCCGGCAGCCGCCAGCCCGTTCCAACTGCCCTTGTTGGCTGTAACGTTTCCGTTGAAGATGCAGTTGCTTACGGTGGTGTTGGTGTTGCTGCCCATTATGCCGCCCACAGTGTTCTCTGCCGCAAGCTCTCCGTTGGCGTGACTGTTGTTTACTGCCGAATTCATGGCCGTACCTACAATGCCGCCCACGCTTGACTGTGCGTTTGCGCTAAGTCCGTTTACTGCCGCAGCGCTGACGGTTGTTGTCGTGCGGATGTCTCCCGCAATGCCGCCCACAGCCGATGCTGCGGGAGCGTCGATTGTACCGTTGTTGAATGAAACAGACGTTAAGCCAGTGTAGAGAGCAGCCTGTCCGACGAGACCTCCTATTTGTGCCCCAGCGTCGTTGCCGCCAGAGATGGTTGCGTCGTAAACGTGAACGTTGATGATAGAGTCGGAAACAGCGCTTGCTGCCAGCACGCCCACAGATGAGTTTTGTGAGGCAAGCTCAATGTTCGGACTTGTAATCACCAGGTTTTCTATGCGTGCATTTTCGCCAAGGTCGCCAAAGAGTCCTACGCTGCTTTGGGTTGTGCTGAGGTTAAGGTTTGCGATATAGTGGTTGTCGCCGTCGAGCGAACCGGTGAAGTTTGCGATAGGCTTCCATGTTGAGTTCGCGTTGTTGAACAAGTCCATGTTTATGTCGTTGGCAATCTTGTAGCTTGCAGTAGGTTCTTTTGCCACTGCTGCAAGGTCGCCGGCTGTAGCGATAAGGTATGGATTGGCTTTGGTGCCGTCGCCACCTGCCTGGAACTTGCTTACGGGAAGTTTGAAGAACTCGAGATTGTATTTGCCGGTTATCGAGTCGGTGTATTGCAGGTAAAGCTCCTTTTCGTCGGCGCTTGAGTTGAAACATCCTGCTGTTGTTATTGTGCCCAGCTCGTCGGAATTGGTGAACGACTGCAGTGTGTTGCCGTCTTCGTCGGCTATGACATATACGTTGTCAATCTTGTCTGTCTTGCTGTCCTTCATTTTTGCCTGATAGAAGAACTCCAGTTTGTCGTCGGTATTGAACAGATAAGGAGTCATATAAGTGTCAGACAGTGTAAGGGCGAAGTTCTCGGCGTTTTGTCCGAGGTTGAATTCCGTATAGTGGTCAAACGTCCAGTCTTTGTTGAACCAGGCTATGCGCGCCAGTACATTGTTGTCAGCGTCGGCAGCTCCAGTGCGCACCTTCATCAGATACTTGTAGTTGTCGGCATTGCCGTAGCGGTTGAGCACAGTAGACGTAGCTATGCCGTCAAGTTCTGCCGGTATGATGGCTGTTTGTTGCATCGACGGCAGATTGACAACCTTCATCTGTTGCTCGGTGTCGTCGGTTGTATACTGAAGGAATACCATTTGGTCTTCTGCGCCTTTTACCGTCGCCATGTCGAACCAAGTGGAGTAAACGTTGTCGCACACCGTGCCGAGTTTGTTGCCTGCGTTGTCGTAAGCCACGAACTTGTAGCGGAAGTCGTCGTGTGCCGTTATGTAATCGAAGAACGTTACCACGTAGGCAAGATTGCCGTCGTTGGTGAAATAGTTCTTCGAAACCGTCTTTGTAGTGCTGAAGTCACCCATGGAAGCCATAGGGAACTCTGTGTCTGCACTCTTTTCCACGGGTACACTGAGGCTGTCCACCAGCGTCATCTTGTCGTTATAAGTGCGGATAAGCAGACTGTTGTCGGCAGTCGGTATAGGGTCACCGTTCTCCGTATACTCACCGGATTCCCAGATTTTTGCGTAGTGCGACAAAACGTAATAAGCCTGTCCGTCAACTTTATAGATGTTCAGCGGTGTCCCGTCGGAGCCGTAATAGGTAAGGTCCTCGTTTACGGTGAACGTGTGTTCAATAGCCGGTGTGTCCTGTCCCCAGCCAACGGGCTTGTATATGTCGATGCGGTCGTTTGTCTGGTAATATTGGCTGCCGTCGCTGTATGTCTTGCCGTCCACAGCTTCCAGCGCCGAGTTGGAAACTACAAGACGCTGGTATTTCGTCCATGAATTCTTGACAATGTTCACGAAGACTCCCGAACCTTCGAACTCTGTTGCCAGCGTTCCGTCCAGGTGATAGGCGCGGGTGTGGTATTTCCCCTGGTAGTTGTTTTCGGCGTTGCCCACCTCGTGCAGTTCCACCAACACCTCTTGGGTCTTGTTGTTGAGGTCAAAGAACTTTTTCGTAATTGTTCCGTAGGGGGTTATCTGGTTCACCTTCATCGTGTCAGGCACGTCGATGGTTATCGTTCCCGCCAATTTGTGTGAGTTGTCGTAGATGTTGATTGTGGTACTGTTGATATACGATCCCCATGACGTTCCGTCGTTGACTATATCCTGTGTGTAATACCACATGTTGTCGTCCTCGTCGTAAAGATAGCCCCAGGCTTGAGCCTGCATTGTTGCCGACGGATTCCATGAGGCTGCCTGACGTGGTGTCTGGTCGAAGCCGTGGAGTTTTACAAGGGGTGTCGTGCGTTTCTTTTCCTTGAACTGTTGTGCCATTTTTGCAATAAGGCTCTTGCCCTGTGCGTGGACAGAAGGCGTTTTAACGCCGTCTGCATGGCACACCAGCGAACCTGCTACCAAAAGCGGTAGGGTGGAGAGTAGAATTTCCTTCATTTCCGATGTGAATGTTTTGTTAAATGTGTCCGTATTGTGTGAGGAAGCTGCCTCGCGGACGGCTTCCGTCTCGCTCTTTTATGTCATTTCGTGTAAAACGGACGGAGTGGCATGCCGAAAAGACAGTGTCCGACCGAATAACTATTTGAATCGAATGATTTATACATAGTGATGTAACCGTTGCAAAGATATTACTTTATTTAATAATATGTAGTAATGCTTGTCTTTTTTAATGTTTCGTTAACATAAAAAGCAAGATAAACGTCTATGTTCCGCCTTTTGTGTGGAATCTGCCGTCGTGGGCATTTAAAGGCGAGCGGTTGACAAATAATTATCCGTAAAGTTTAGCAATGTTGAAAGAACAACGAGAAAAAGTTGCGAAACGGATGACTTTTGCACTCTTTTGCCTAATTTTGCATGTCCCAAGATGAACATTCAAATACTATTCAAAAGGAAACAATAAAAGATGAAAATAAATGGTAGTCTGAATTCTGTTTTGACCATGCTGTTGTTCGTGGCGTGCTGCATGTTTAATGCAGCGTGCAGTGATGATTCTGACGGTGACGATTACGGCCGTGTCACTCTGGCTGAGTTTCAACCGGGTGACACCGTGCCAACATTGGCGCTTAGACAGATTGGTATAGACTCGTTCTTCGTGTCTTCGCCCATTCCCGATACAATCTTCGCCTTCATGCAAGGGCGATCTTTCAAGGCCGACTGTACCGTTCCACGCGATTCGCTGCGCTATATCCGTTGTTTGCACGTTGACAAAAACGGAAATGCCATCGTTGGCGAGATGGTTCTCAATCACTCCATAGCTGAAACTGTGCTCGGCATTTTCCGCAAGCTCTATGATGCGAACTATCCCATAGAGCGGATGCGCTTGATTGACTATTGGGAGGCCGATGACGAATCGGCAATGCGCGACAACAATTCTTCGTCGTTCAACTTCCGTTTCATATCACACACGCAGACTGTTTCGAAACACGGACTGGGAAAGGCGATAGACATTAACACGCTCTACAATCCTTACCACAAGTTCCTTGCAGACGGTACGGAGATTATCGAACCGGCTACCGGCGCGCCATACCTGGACCGCAGCAAGGCTTTCGACTATAAGATAACGAAGGGTGACCTTTGCTACAGACTTTTTACCGAAGCGGGCTTCAGTTGGGGAGGCGAATGGGAAGACCGTAAGGATTATCAGCACTTTGAAAAATAAACGGGCAGTCAATGGCATACAACATACTATATGTGGCGCTTGGCGGGGCAGCAGGTTCCGTAGCGAGATACCTCGTGTCACAATGGCTTAAGGAATCCACACACACACGGCATTCCCCGTGGAAACGATGGTCGTCAACGTTGCCGGATGTTTGCTTATCGGCTTGTTCTGCGGCTTGGCGGAACGCTTCGGTATGGGCAGTTCAATGAAAACATTTCTCACGGTGGGCTTTTGTGGAGGATTCACTACGTTCAGTACGTTTATGAACGAGAACCTTACATTGATGCGCGGAGGAAACATGATGCAGACTGCGGCCTACGCTGCACTGAGCATCGCCTTTGGGCTGATGGCCGTTTGCGGCGGTCGCATCCTGGCAACCATCGGCAATGCATAAAAACTAACAGTTAAACGAACGTGACAAATATAATGATGAAAGCAAGATACATTTGCACTGTCGCCTTGGCAGCGTTGCTCTGCTCATGCGGAGTTGACAATAAGGCAAAACCCCTCGTGGGAGGGATAAGGGAAAGGGTGGAAGCTTCGGTTTCAAACACTGCCGCCGGCGGAAGGCAGGAGCAAAAGCAGATTGAGGCTGTAGACGGCTTGGAGATTCCCGCTCCGATAACGTCGCAGCCCGAGCAGATACTGCGGCGCGAGGGTTATACCGTGTCGTACAACAGCAATACAAAACTTCCAAACTGGGTGGCGTGGCACTTGACGGCAGCCAGGCTGAAAGGAAAGGCAAACCGGAAAGACAAGGATTTTACGGAAGATGAGGAAGTGAGCACGCCAAGAGCAACAGACAATGATTATTACTGCTCAGAGTATGACCGCGGGCACATGTGTCCGGCGGGCGACAACAAATGGAGCGACGTGGCAATGACGCAGTCGTTTCTCTTCACAAACATCTGTCCGCAGGCGCCAAGTCTGAATCGTGGCGACTGGAACGAGATGGAAAACCAATGCCGAACGTGGGCAAAACAGTATGGTGATGTATATGTTGTATGCGGTCCTATATTGTATAAAGGAAAGCACAAGAAAATAGGAAAGAACAAAGTCGTTGTGCCGGAAGCCTTCTTCAAGGTAGTCCTTTCGCTGAAAGGAGAACCAAAAGCCATTGGATTCATTTACAAGAATGACGACGGTAACAGACCGAAGGGCGACTATGTAAACAGTGTTGACGAGGTGGAACGCATAACAGGTTATGACTTTTTCCCCTCACTGCCCGACGATGTGGAGAAGAGGATAGAGGCTACGGCCGACGCCTCGGCATGGGGAATATAGCAACACTGTTATATTCTGATTGTCAACAACTCGTTGAAGTCAGTGAGATAGTTGCCACTGCGGTGTTCACACTTCACTTTCCACGGTTGGTCTTCTTCGCCCTGCACTGCAAGTTGCAGCGTTTTCAAGCCATAACGCTGGTTAAGTCTGTCTATGGCTGCCATTAGCCTAGTGCGTTGACGGCGATTCCTTATCCTGTCGAAAAGGTTTCCCTCGATGTTGCCCTCCGGAACGATGTCGCTGACTATCACGCCTGAACGTTTGTATTGTATTCCCTTGCGGAAGATGCGTTTCAGTGCAGTGAATGCAGCGCATGTGATTTCCATCGTGTCGCTTGTTGCCACAGACAATTGAACCGTGTCCGAGTTTGCATATTGCGGAAGGTCCTCACGGAAGCGGTTGCTGGCGATGAACACCGTAACAGACTTGGTACCCGATTTCTGTCCCCTGAGCTTGCCCGCACAACTGGCGGCAAATGTGGCCACACTTGCCTTGAGCGAGCCAAGGTCTGCCACTGTTTCGCCGAAGCTGCGGCTTGTGCATACAGTCTTGCGGCGAACCACTTCGGATGTGTCGATGCATGGTGTGCCGTTAAGTTCAAACCATGTCTGTATCCCAGGCTTTGCTAGATGCGAGCGCACCCAAGATTCGCTTTTGTCGGCAAATTCCAGTGGCGTGGTAATGCCGAAATAGTTCAGTTTGGCGAGTGTCTGGCGCCCAATGCCCCAAACGTCGGCAAGATCGAACAGGGAAAGAGCCTTGCGTCGCTTCTCGTCGGTATCTATCATGCAAACACCGTTGTAGCCCCTGTACTGCTTTGCAAATTTGCTTCCCATCTTTGCAAGTGTCTTGGTTGGTGCTATGCCAACGCTTACGGGGATGTCTGTCCATAGTCTTATGCGGTCTTTCAACTGACGCATAAAGTCTGCCAGGTTATACATCTTACAGTATCCCCGTAAGTCACAGAAACTCTCGTCTATACTGTATTGCTCGACATTGCTCACGCTCTTGCGCATAATGCTGACTATGCGCTTGCTCATGGCGGCATACAACATCATGTTGGTTGAAAACACGTGGACGCCATGTCGTTCCACAATGTCCTTGACCTTGAATATAGGGTCGCCACGGTGAAGTCCCGCAGCCTTAGCCTCGGCGGTAAGCGCAACAATACAACCGTCGTTGTTGGAGAGAACAACGACCGGCTTGCCTTCCAGTCCCGGATGAAAAACCTTTTCTACCGAGCAGAAGAAACTGTTGCAGTCTACGAGAGCATACATTGTTGATTGTTTGGGCTTAACCTTCGGCCTCTTGTCGAGGAAAGATACTGAAGTTATGGTTCTTTTATGTTCCGTCTGTGGTTAATTTGGCCTGTGGATGACATACGTCACCACTCCCCATACGGAGAATGCATCATCCTTTCCTACGTGGATTTTCGGAAAGTCGGGATTTGCCGGCACGAGCCATCCTCCGTCTTCGTCCATTTCCACCCGCTTCAATGTATATTCGCCGTTCAACTCACACACTGCCACTTCCTGTGGAGTTGGGTTGCGGTTGCTTTTGTCCACGATGATAATGTCGCCGCTATTTATGCCGGCATCAACCATTGAGTCGCCCTCAACCCGAATCAGATAACTCGCTTCAGGGTTGGGGCAAAGAATCTTAAGAAGCTCAATGTCCTGCCCCTTCTCGTCGTTGTCCAGGGGGATGGGAAAGCCAGCCTTAACGCCGATGTCGAAGAATGGTAGCCTCATGTCCTTTATCAGCAGCGCAGGATAAACTTTGCCGAGCTTACCGAAATCAGCTTCCGCATACTGCGTTTGCACCGTTAAACCGGCGCAATGGTAAGGCTTGCTGCTTTTGCAATTATGCTTGCCGCTCTTTTGATGCTGCTTGCCGTTGTATCTTTTTCCTGTCATAGTGCGTGCCTGTTTTGTTGTGCGAAAAAAACGGATGTTTATGTCGCGTCTCCTTAATGTATCGGGAGAAGAATGTGCAAAGGTAATGATTATCTTCCGAAAAGAGCAGCACTTCGTTTTCGCTTATTTGTTAACACCGTTCTTGTCTGGCACGGTTCAACATAGAGCGCACGTCAATGACATAATAAAAAAAGGTAGTTAAAACATATTAAATAAGGAAGCCATTTCTTTTTTAATAAAGGGATAATTGTTAATTTTGCAAATTAAACGGACAGAAGTGCAACGCTCGCTGCGAAGTACTTCACCTAAATAAAGAAAGGCTGAAAAGCGTGAAAATAAAAGAAGTGGTAAGTGCCCTTGAACGTTTCGCGCCTCTGCCTCTGCAGGAAAGCTTCGACAATGCTGGCTTGCAGGTAGGATTGACAGAGGCGGAAGTATCAGGGGCATTGTTGTGTCTTGACGTTACGGAGAAAATCGTTGAAGAAGCGGTTGCAAAAGGCTGCAATCTCGTGGTTTCGCATCATCCTCTGATCTTTCATCCGCTCAAACGCATTGCCGGACAGGGAGACGTTGAACGCGCGGTTATGGCAGCGATAAAGAACGATGTCGCCATAGTATCCATGCATACAAACATCGACAATGCCCGTGGAGGAGTGAATTTCAAAATTGCCGAGAAGATGGAATTGCAGAATTCACGATTCTTCGCACAAAAAACTGTGGGCGACATAGAATGCGGAAGCGGAGTAGTGGGAGAGTTGCCGCAACCATTGGCGGCAGACGACTTTATCCTTATGCTGAAGAAACGCTTCGATGTGGAGTGCGTGCAGTGCAACCAGCTGCTGCGACGGCCAATAAGTCGAGTGGCAGTGTGCGGCGGGGCAGGATCTTTCCTTTTGCCCGAAGCCGTGGCACTTGGAGCCGATGCCTTTGTTACGGGAGAGATGCACTATCACGAGTATTTCGGCAGGGAGCAGGAAATACAGATAGCTGTTATAGGCCACTACCAAAGCGAACAATATACGAAAGAAATATTCAAATCAGTAATCGAGGCAGAGTGTCCTGGAGTGAGAACCGTTCTCACGGAACAGAACACGAACCCCATAATCTATTTATAAAACAATATGGCGAAAAAAGATCCAACAGACTTGACGGTAGAAGAGAAACTCTACACCCTCTTCCAGTTGCAGACCACACTCTCGTCCATTGACGAGAAAAAGGCCTTGCGCGGTGAACTGCCGCTCGAAGTTGACGACCTGGAAGACGAACTTGCCGGTCTGAACACACGCATTGAGAAGATAAACGGCGAAATACAGGACTTCCAGTATGCCGTTGCACAAAAGAAGAACGAGATTGTGCAGGCGCAGGAGAGCGTAGACCGATATAAGGCACAGCTAGACGATGTGAAGAACAACCGTGAGTATGATACGCTGAACAAGGAAATAGAGTTCCAGTCGCTGGAGATAGAACTCTGCAACAAGAAAATACGAGAGGCAGCAACAAAGATTGATGAACGCAAAGCCGACCTCAAGCGTGCACAGGAACTTGTTGCCGACCGCAAACAGGCTCTCGACGAGAAAAAGAGCGAGCTTGAGGAAATCATCGACGAGACACGCGCCGAGGAGGAAACGCTGAAGGAAAAGGCAAAGGAACTTGAACTTAAAATAGAACCACGCCTGCTTGCAAGTTTCAAGCGCATACGCAAAAACGCACGCAACGGACTTGGTATCGTTTACGTGCAGCGCGACGCATGCGGCGGATGCTTCAACAAGATTCCGCCACAGCGACAGCTCGACATAAAGATGCACAAGAAAATCATCGTTTGCGAATACTGCGGACGCATTATGATTGACCCTGATTTGGCCGGCGTTGAAACCGTTGCTGCCGAAGAAGATAAACCAAAGCGCAAGCGCACCATACGCAAGACGACAAAGACTGCCGGAACGACAAGGATTGAAGGTATGATAGGTGTTCCGGAAGACAAACTGTCGTAAAGCATAACCTCAATAAAAAGATAAATCTACAGAATGCCGAAGAGTATACAGAACAATCAAAAAGTTATGTAGGCTTCGGCATTTGCCTTTTTACCTTTTTGTCTTGTAAACTACAAGTAACGCTAAATTATAACTACAACCTCATAAAAATACTAACTTATGGCAACATTACAAGAGAAAAATCCGAAAGCGCAAAGCTATGGTTTCGCGCTTATTATCATGTTTGCCGTGTTGTTCCTCATTGGTTTCATCACGACAATGAACAATTCAATGATTGAATTCTGCAAGCATGCGTTTAATCTGAAAGATACGCAAGGACAGCTTGTAAACACTGCTTTCTATGGAGCTTACGTCTTTTCCATACCTTTCGGCCTCATGATGAGCAAGATTGGCTACAAAAAGACCCTTCTTCTTGGTCTGGGTCTTGTGGGCTTGGGTTTCATTCTGAACTATGCGGGTATAGTGTCGCTGCTTGGCAGTGAAGTGGGCGTAATATATTCTGTCTTCCTCGGCAGTATGTTCATTGCGGCTCTTGGTATAACAATGCTGCAACTCGTGGCAAACCCGTATGTCATGGTGCTTGGTTCGCCGGAAGGCGGAGCGTTCCGCATGACATTGGCAAATGCCCTGAACTCGGCAGCAACGACAGTCGCACCAATATTCATTACATATGTAATAATAAAGGGACAGGAGCCAAAGCCAGAGGCAGTGCCAGGCCCGTATCTCGGCTTGGGCATATTTACGCTAGTGCTCTGCGTTGTGCTTATGTTTCTCAAGTTACCTAACATCAACGAACAGGAGCAGGAAGAATCAGGCACCGGCAAGCAAAAACAATACAAGAGCAGCGTGTTCAAATATCCGCACGTATGGTTTGGTATGCTCGGTATATTCTTCTACATGGGAATAGAACTCGGCATCCCTTCAATGCTCCCAGCTTATTTCCAAAACGATGCTTCACTTGCAGTATACGGTAAAGCTACCGACTTTCTGCCTTACTATTGGGGCGGAATGATGATCGGACGTTTTATCGGTGCCGTAATCTTGAACAAGTTCAAGCCGCGCGTAATCCTGTCGACGTGTCTTGTGTGCGGCGTGCTTTGCGTTGCAACATCGTTTGCCCTCAGCGGTATAGCCGCAGTTTGTGTGATGCTTCTTGCCGGACTGTTCCATTCCGTTATGTGGCCGCTCGTTTTCAACCTGGGACTTCAGGAACTTGGACCTCATACAAAGGCTGCCTCCGGTATCATCAACCTTGGTGTTGTTGGCGGAGCGCTGCTTACGCCTCTCATGGGCGCTGTTGTTGACAATCCTTCGCTTGGTGTCGGTTACGCCATAGCCATGATGTTCATATATTACATTTATGTTTTCTGGTTCTGCAACTTCGGAAGCAAGATAGGATTAGGAAAGTAACGTCAGAAATAAGTTTATCCGTTAACGCAATCATAGCAAGACCCGTCTCGATTAAAGTGGCGGGCCTTTTTTTTGCGCACTGTCACAAAGAAATCTTGGAGAAATTACGGCCTCTTTTCCTTCAAAAAAACGAAAATGTGCGCAAGTAACAAAATTGTCATAAAATACCCTTGTTATTTTCAATATTTCCTCAAAATTTTTATTTATCTTTGCCGCCGTAAATATAATTTGGAAACATAGAACATAATCAACGTTGTTATGGACATATTGCAGCAGCTTGATAGTTTGGACAAAACGGCCACTCTTTCCCTAAACGCTAACATGGGAAGTTTTGCCGACAGTATGTTTTGGGGATTGTCTTCAAAACTTATATGGATACCGGTTGCATTGTTGTTTCTTTTCTTTGTAATAAAGAAAAAAGACAATTTGCCTATGGCAAAGATTCTTATAGTTTTGGCATTGGTGCTTACCATTACGCTTTGCGATCAGTTCTCTTCTTCGCTTGTTAAACCTTTGGTTGCTCGTTTCCGTCCGTCTCACGACATACACTTGTCTGCGTTGCTCCATTACGTCAACGACTATCACGGCGGAAAATACGGTTTTATGTCCAGTCATGCGGCAAACTCGTTCGGTGCGGCAGTGTTCGGAGCGAGAATAATAAGAAAGTTGTATTTTACAGTATTTCTCTTTATACTTGCCACATTGGTAAGCTACTCTCGCATTTATCTGGGTGTGCATTATCTTGGCGATGTTCTGTGCGGCGCCATTGTTGGCTGCCTGATTGGGTACATGGTTTTCCGTTTGTTGCGTTTCACCGTCAGCTATTTCAAGTTGCGCAAGAAAAACGGCGCAATGCCCAGCATGGACTTGCACCGTATACCTTTAACCAAGACTGCATAGGCGGGAAAGATAAAAAATACTCTTTTTCTTTCCCACCATGATGTATGTCAGTCGATGAACCTTTTGGTTATTCCGCCATACTCTTCTATGCGGCGGTCGCGCAAGAACGGCCACCAACGTCTCACCTGTTCGCTGTGTCCAAGGTCCAAGTCAAGCACAATGCTCTCTTCTTCAATGTCTGACGCCTGGTAGAACAGTTCGCCTTGAGGTCCGGCCACGAATGAACTTCCCCAAAACTGTATTCCTTTTGTCTGTCCCGAAGGGTCAGGCTCAAAGCCCACGCGGTTTACTGTAACCACAGGAATACCGTTGGCGACAGCGTGTCCGCGTTGAACAGTTGTCCACGCAGTGCGTTGGCGTTGCTGTTCTTCTTCCGTGTCGCTTGACTCATAGCCTATTGCGGTTGGATATATAAGGATGTCGGCCCCTTCGAGAGCCATAAGTCTTGCAGCTTCAGGATACCATTGGTCCCAGCACACCAGCACACCGAGTTTTCCAACCGATGTCTTTATCGGATGGAACCCCAGATCGCCAGGTGTGAAATAGAACTTCTCGTAATATGCAGGGTCGTCCGGAATGTGCATCTTGCGGTATTTGCCGGCTATCGTACCGTCGTTTTCAATAACGACGGCCGTGTTGTGGTATAGACCGGGAGCGCGTTTCTCGAATATTGAAATCACCATCACTATGCCAAGATGCTTTGCCAAGGCGCAGTAGTAGTCTGTTGACGGACCGGGTATCGGTTCGGCATATTCAAAGTTGTTCACGTCTTCCACTTGGCAGAAGTACAGAGAATTGTGAAGTTCCGACAGAACGACCAGTTTTGCCCCGCGTCTTGCCAAATCCGTAACTTCCTCTTCTATCGCCTGTATGTTGGCCCTTATGTCTGCCGTCTTCTGTTGTTGCAGTATTCCTATTCTCAGTTCTGACATTGTTCTTGTTTTGATTTATCGTTTATGTTGTATTTGGTGTCAAGACAAGTTCCCGGTTTCTTTCAATACAGTTGCATTGAGCAGCAATGCAAGGATCCGTGCTGTCTGACCACCACGCTGCTGTCTATGTCTATCAATTCTCTTTCAGGGAAGGCCTCCTTTAGAACTTCTGCTGCCATGGCGTCGTTTCCGGGCTGGCTGTAAGTGGGATATATCACGGCATTGTTCAGAATGATGAAATTGGCATATGTGGCAGGAAGGCGCTCCCCGTCGTAAAACATTGCCTTTGGCATTGGAAGGCGTAACAGGCGGTATGGCTTTCCTTCGGTTGTGCGCAGGGTCTTCAGTTGTTGCTCCATCATCATGAGTTCGCCGTACTGTTCATCTTCCTTGTCGTCGCATCCAACATATACCAAAGTATCGTCCGGTGCCGTGCGTACGAGGGTGTCTATGTGTCCGTCGGTATCGTCACCGGTCAGTTTCCCATAGTCAATCCATACGATTCTTTGTGCATACAGCCGCTTCTTCAGTTCCCTTTCAATTTCTTCCCTTTCCAGAGGCTGGTTGCGGTGAGGGGCAGTCAGACAGCATGTGGTGGTAAACACGGTGCCTTTGCCGTCGCTTTCTATTGAGCCGCCCTCCAGAACGAAATCGTTGTTGTCAGAATATTCTCCTGCCACAACGTCTGCGGCATGCAGACTACGGTTTATCCTGTTGTCGAGCGAAGCCTCGAACTTGTCGCCCCAACCGTTGAAACGGAAGTCCAAAAGGCGCTTCGCCTTTGCGTCAGCCTTGTCTTTTATCGTTATGAAGCCGTGGTCGCGCGCCCATGTGTCGTTAGTCTGGCATTCGTGGAAAGCAACACGTTCCATTTGTGATGCACTGAGACACTTTTCAAGCAGGCTTCTCACTCTGCCGCAGTCGGGCGATACCACAAGCAGTTTCTCATGTCTTGTTATTGCATCGGCCATTTCAGTGTAAGTCTTGTTTATTTCGTCAAGATATTCTTTCCAGTCAGTCGCGTCGTGCGGCCATGTAAGCTGTATTGCCGTTTGGCGTTCCCATTCTGCGGGCATGTAAGGTTCTGTCATCATGTCTGTGGTGTTTATTTGTCTCGCTGCTGCTGAAACATTGGCAAAGAAATTTAGTTACAGGGCAAAGATAAGCATAAAATCTGATTAACTCATAATTGTGTTGATATTTCAATACCTTTATTATATATGTGTCTTCACTACTGTCCAAAGAAAATTTCATAGACATGATTTAAATTGATTGTTTACAATGAGTTATGTGAATTTGATTTTTCCGGGATTTGATTTCGTACTTTTGCAAATTGTATTGCAAGAGGC